>NZ_JBYQGU010000010.1:0-71396 GCF_058200455.1 Streptococcus sp. SCPM-O-B-15294 (M123)
TTGCAGAATCGCTTAACTTATTTTACTTTAAAATAGTTTGTCTACATTCTAAAGTCTGGAACCCCAGGCTTTTATTTTTCAGTCAAATAAATTGCATTCGTTTTCTCGGGAGAGTATACTGGTATAGTTGAATGAAAAATTCTGATAATTTAATCTTAGAAAAGAGAATCTTATGGCAAAACCTATTCGTGTTTTACTTTACTATAAATATGTTCCCATCGAAAACGCAGAACAATTTGCGGCTGATCACTTGGCTTTTTGTAAATCAATTGGCCTCAAAGGACGTATCCTAGTTGCTGATGAAGGAATCAACGGAACCGTTTCTGGTGATTACGAAACAACGCAAAAATACATGGACTATGTTCACAGCCTTCCTGGTATGGAAGACCTCTGGTTCAAGATTGATGAGGAAGAAGAGCAAGCTTTCAAGAAGATGTTTGTACGTTATAAGAAAGAGATTGTCCACCTTGGATTAGAGGATGATAACTTCGATAACGACATCAATCCCCTTGAAACGACAGGTGCTTACTTGTCTCCAAAAGAATTTAAAGAAGCTCTTCTAGACGAGGATACAGTTGTCCTTGATACTCGTAACGACTATGAGTATGACCTTGGACACTTCCGTGGGGCTATTCGTCCAGACATCCGCAACTTCCGTGAATTGCCACAATGGGTCCGTGATAATAAGGAAAAATTCATGGACAAACGCGTTGTCGTCTACTGTACTGGTGGAGTCCGCTGTGAGAAATTCTCAGGTTGGATGGTGCGTGAAGGCTACAAAGATGTCGGTCAATTGCACGGCGGAATTGCAACCTACGGAAAAGACCCAGAAGTTCGAGGAGAACTATGGGATGGTAAAATGTACGTCTTTGATGAGCGGATTGCAGTCGATGTCAACCATGTCGATCCAAGCGTTGTTGGAAAAGACTGGTTTGATGGAACACCATGTGAACGCTATGTCAACTGTGGAAATCCTTTCTGTAACCGTCGCATCTTGACTTCAGAAGAGAACGAAGACAAGTACCTCCGTGGCTGCTCCCATGAGTGCCGTGTTCATCCACGCAATCGCTATGTAGAAGAACACAACTTGTCACAAGAAGAGGTTGCTGAGCGTTTGGCCGTTATCGGTGAGACGCTTGATGGAACTCTTGCATAAGCTAAAAACAGCCTTTTGGCTGTTTCAGATTGAAGACAAAGTCTTTTGAAAAACTTCCCTTAGGTGAGTACGGACGTCAGCGAACTTCTACGAAGTTCCATGACTTAGTTTTGAACCTAAGGTTTCAAAACTCCCGAGTGCTTGAACCACAGTGGTTCAAGCACTTTTTCTCACAGTGGAAAGTTTTTCATCTTTTTTAATGACAAAAATAGCATAAAAATCTAGTTATCCGCATAAAAACTGGACTTATCACACTTTATCAAGGTCAAAACCACTCAATTTACTACTAATTTACTACTTATGAATGAGCTTTGATACGACGATTTATCCTTGAAAAGTGAAGATATAAAGATACTTCCAATAAAATTTGAATATTTAATAGGTAGACACTTCAAAAAATGAGGTGTCTATTTTTTTACCCGATTTTGAAAGGAAGTGAACTTATGAAAACAAAAAATCAAGAATCAAAAGGTCGTTCCCCACTCTTTAAGACCATCAAACATTCATTCAGCCAATAAAAAAGAAAGGATAGGTAAAAATATGGAACTTAAATTTGTGATTCCCAACATGGAAAAAACATTCGGCAATTTAGAATTTGCTGGCGAGGATAAAGTCGTTCAGCGAAGAATCAACGGACGGCTAACTGTCTTATCAAGAAGCTATAATCTCTATTCTGATGTTCAAAGAGCAGATGATATTGTGGTGGTGCTTCCTGCTGAAGCTGGCGAAAAACATTTCGGCTTTGAGGAACGTGTGAAGTTAGTCAATCCACGTATTACCGCAGAGGGCTACAAAATCGGCACTCGTGGTTTTACAAATTACCTTTTACATGCTGACGACATGATAAAAGAATAAAGAAAGAGAGGAAAAATGATGAGATTAGCAAATGGCATTGTATTAGATAAAGACACGACTTTTGGAGAATTGAAATTCTCTGCTCTACGTCGTGAAGTGAGAATCCAAAATGAAGACGGGTCGGTTTCAGATGAAATCAAGGAACGTACCTATGACTTAAAATCCAAAGGACAAGGACGCATGATTCAAGTAAGTATTCCTGCCAGCGTGCCTTTGAAAGAGTTTGATTATAACGCACGGGTGGAACTTATCAATCCCATTGCGGACACCGTTGCTACTGCCACCTATCAAGGAGCAGATGTTGACTGGTATATCAAGGCAGACGATATTGTGCTGACAAAGGATTCTAGTTCATTCAAAGCTCAACCACAAGCAAAGAAAGAACCGACACAAGACAAATAGTCGCTAGGTAGAAAGGAGACTTTTTCGCATGAAACAGCGTGGTAAAAGGATTCGCCCATCTGGTAAAGATTTAGTCTTTCATTTTACGATAGCGTCACTCCTGCCTGTTTTCCTGCTGGTTGTCGGACTGTTTCATGTGAAGACAATCCAGCAGATCAACTGGCAGGATTTTAACCTATCACAAGCAGATAAGATTGACATTCCCTATTTAATTATCAGTTTCAGTGTCGCAATTCTTATCTGCTTGCTGGTAGCGTTTGTATTCAAACGGGTTCGCTATGATACGGTTAAACAACTTTACCACCGTCAAAAACTGGCAAAGATGATACTTGAAAACAAGTGGTATGAATCTGAACAGGTCAAAACAGAGGGTTTCTTTAAAGATAGTGCTGGTCGTACAAAGGAAAAGATAACCTACTTCCCTAAAATGTATTATCGACTTAAAAATGGCTTGATACAGATACGGGTGGAAATCACGCTGGGAAAATATCAAGACCAACTCTTACACTTGGAAAAGAAATTAGAGAGTGGCTTGTACTGTGAGCTGACGGATAAAGAGTTAAAGGATTCCTATGTGGAATATACTTTGCTCTATGACACCATAGCCAGTCGTATTTCTATTGATGAAGTAGAAGCTAAAGATGGTAAACTTCGCTTAATGAAAAACGTATGGTGGGAATATGATAAGCTCCCTCATATGTTGATTGCTGGTGGTACAGGTGGCGGTAAAACTTACTTTATACTGACACTGATTGAAGCCTTGCTTCATACAGATTCAAAACTGTATATTCTTGACCCGAAAAATGCTGATCTTGCGGACTTAGGTTCTGTGATGGCAAATGTCTACTATAGAAAAGAAGACTTGCTTTCTTGCATTGAAACATTCTATGAAGAAATGATGAAACGTAGTGAGGAAATGAAGCAGATGAAGAACTATAAGACTGGCAAAAATTATGCTTACTTAGGTCTCCCGGCACACTTCTTAATCTTTGATGAATACGTCGCTTTCATGGAAATGCTGGGAACAAAAGAAAACACCGCAGTTATGAATAAGCTGAAACAGATTGTCATGTTAGGTCGTCAAGCTGGCTTCTTTCTAATACTGGCTTGTCAACGTCCAGACGCAAAATATTTAGGCGACGGAATCCGTGATCAGTTTAATTTCAGAGTGGCTTTAGGTCGTATGTCTGAAATGGGCTATGGCATGATGTTTGGCAGTGACGTACAAAAGGATTTCTTCTTAAAGCGAATCAAAGGTCGTGGCTATGTTGATGTAGGAACAAGTGTCATATCAGAGTTTTATACTCCCCTTGTACCAAAAGGATATGATTTCTTGGAGGAAATTAAAAAGTTATCCAACAGCAGACAGTCCACGCAGGCGACGTGCGAAGCGGAAGTCGCAGGTGTGGACTGATCTTGCTGGCTGGTGTGGCAATAGCCACGCCAGCACTTAACCCCCCGTATCTAACAGGGGGGTACAAATCGACAGGAAACAGTCAAAAAAACATTAGAAAATCCTTTGGTTACAAGGGATTTACAAAATTTCAGCGTATGTCAAATGGGCTTTAAAAGTTGACATACGCCTTTTTGATTGGAGGGATTTTTACTGAATGAACAAACTTGGTTACAGCATTTAAAAGAAAAACGCTTGGCTTATGGACTATCTCAAAACCGTTTAGCTGTTGCGACTGGTATTACAAGGCAGTATCTAAGCGATATTGAAACAGGAAAAGTCAAGCCATCAGAGGATTTACAGCAGTCCCTTTGGGAAGCTCTGGAACGCTTCAATCCCGACGCTCCCCTTGAAATGCTGTTTGATTATGTAAGAATTCGCTTTCCGACAACAGACGTACAGCAGGTGGTCGAAAACATCTTACAACTGAAACTGTCCTATTTTCTTCATGAGGACTATGGTTTCTATTCTTATTCAGAGCATTATGCTTTAGGCGACATATTCGTCCTTTGCTCCCATGAACTGGACAAAGGAGTTCTGGTGGAATTGAAAGGTCGTGGGTGCAGACAATTTGAAAGCTATCTTCTGGCACAACAAAGAAGCTGGTATGAGTTCTTTATGGACGTTTTGGTGGCTGGCGGTGTGATGAAACGCCTTGACCTTGCCATTAACGATAAGACAGGGATTTTAAATATCCCTGTACTCACTGAAAAGTGCCAACAGGAAGAATGTATCTCCGTCTTCCGCAGTTTTAAAAGCTATCGCAGTGGCGAACTGGTACGCAAAGAGGAAAAGGAATGTATGGGAAACACCCTCTATATCGGTTCATTACAAAGTGAAGTTTATTTCTGTATCTATGAAAAGGACTACGAGCAGTACAAGAAAAATGATATTCCCATTGAAGACGCAGAAGTAAAAAACCGTTTTGAGATTCGATTGAAAAATGAGCGTGCCTATTATGCAGTCCGTGATTTACTCGTCTATGACAATCCAGAGCATACCGCCTTTAAAATTATCAATCGGTATATCCGTTTTGTAGATAAAGACGATTCCAAACCTCGTTCTGATTGGAAACTGAATGAAGAATGGGCTTGGTTTATTGGGAACAATCGTGAACGATTAAAACTAACCACAAAACCAGAGCCTTACTCCTTCCAAAGGACGCTGAACTGGCTATCTCATCAAGTTGCCCCGACCTTAAAGGTTGCGATTAAACTTGATGAAATCAACCAGACGCAGGTTGTAAAAGACATTCTCGACCATGCGAAACTGACAGACCGACACAAGCAGATTTTGAAGCAACAGTCAGTAAAAGAACAGGACGTGATAACAACAAAAAAATAACTCAAATACAAATTCATTGAATATAGAGAGGAGAACATTTTTATGAATTTTGGACAAAACCTTTATAACTGGTTTCTATCAAACGCTCAATCACTGGTGCTTTTAGCAATCGTTGTGATTGGCTTGTATCTTGGCTTCAAGCGTGAGTTTAGCAAACTGATTGGCTTTTTAATTATTGCGATTATTGCGGTTGGCTTAGTCTTCAACGCTGCTGGAGTAAAAGACATTTTACTAGAGCTATTCAATCGCATTATTGGTGCTTAAATAAAACCGTTCTTTTGTGGAATATAAGTGGTTTTCTTATGTTCCGCAAAGGAATGGTACACCAAACGAAGTGCGGTAGGGATTTTTGAATCTCTACAAAGAAAGGACGTGAATATATGGACGATATGCAAGTCTATATTGCGAATTTAGGCAAATACAATGAGGGCGAATTGGTCGGTGCGTGGTTTACCTTTCCCATTGACTTTGAGGAAGTCAAAGAGAAAATCGGCTTGAATGATGAATATGAGGAATACGCCATTCATGACTACGAGTTACCCTTTACGGTTGACGAATACACTTCCATTGGCGAACTCAATCGACTATGGGAAATGGTATCGGAATTACCCGAAGAATTACAATCGGAGCTATCTGCTCTGCTCACTCATTTTTCAAGCATTGAAGAACTAAGCGAACATCAAGAGGATATTATCATTCATTCCGATTGTGATGATATGTATGACGTGGCACGCTACTACATTGAAGAAACGGGTGCTTTAGGCGAAGTACCAGCTAGTCTTCAAAACTATATTGATTATCAAGCCTATGGTCGGGATTTAGACCTTTCAGGAACGTTTATCTCAACCAATCATGGGATTTTTGAAATCGTCTATTAAATCTGTCGGTACATTACTACTGGCAGATTTTCTATTTTACGGGGTGGCTCAATCAGCTACCCCTATTTTTTATGAAAGGATTGATTACATGAAGAAAATACGAAGCTATACCAGTATCTGGTCTGTGGAAAAGGTACTGTATTCTATCAATGATTTTAGACTTCCGTTTCCCATAACCTTTACGCAAATGACATGGTTTGTCGTGTCACTCTTTGCAGTGATGATACTTGGCAACTTGCCCCCTCTTTCCATGATAGAGGGAGCATTTCTCAAATACTTTGGGATTCCTGTGGCTTTCACATGGTTTATGTCTACAAAAACTTTTGATGGTAAAAAGCCTTATGGATTTTTGAAGTCTGTCATTGCTTATGCACTGCGACCAAAGCTGACCTATGCAGGAAAAAAAGTAACGCTTGGCAGAAACCAGCCACAAGAAGCCATTACAGCAGTTAGGAGTGAATTTTATGGCATATCCAATTAAATACATTGAAAACAATCTCGTCTGGAATAAAGACGGGGAATGTTATGCTTACTATGAGCTTGTTCCTTACAATTACTCATTTCTAAGTCCAGAACAGAAAATACAAGTGCATGATTCTTTCAGACAGCTTATCGCACAAAATCGTGATGGCAAAATTCATGCTTTACAAATCAGTACAGAATCCAGCATACGTTCTGCACAAGAGCGTTCCAAAAATGAAGTCACTGGCAAGCTCAAAGCGGTTGCCTATGACAAAATCGACCAACAGACAGACGCTTTAATATCCATGATTGGCGAAAATCAAGTGAACTACCGTTTCTTTATCGGCTTTAAGTTGCTTCTCAACGATCAGGAGTTTTCTATGAAAAGTCTTACCGTTGAAGCAAAAAATGCTTTGTCTGATTTTGTCTATGATGTGAACCATAAGCTGATGGGCGATTTTGTTAGTATGAGTAATGATGAAATCCTGCGTTTTCAGAAGATGGAAAAGCTCTTAGAAAATAAAATCTCTCGTCGTTTCAAAATCCGCAGGTTAGATAAGGACGACTTCGGCTATCTGATTGAACACCTTTACGGACAGACAGGCACTGCCTATGAAGAGTATGAGTACCATCTATCAAAGAAAAAGCTGGATAATGAAACGCTGATTAAATACTATGACTTGATTAAGCCTACTCGCTGTTTGGTGGAAGAAAAACAGCGATATTTGAAAATCCAGCAGGAAGATGAAACCGTCTATGTAGCTTACTTTACCATTAACAGCATTGTCGGAGAACTGGACTTCCCGTCCTCTGAAATCTTCTACTACCAGCAACAGCAATTTACATTCCCGATTGATACGTCAATGAATGTGGAAATTGTAGCGAATCGTAAAGCCCTATCTACTGTCCGCAATAAAAAGAAAGAACTGAAAGACTTGGATAACCACGCTTGGCAAAGTGATAATGAAACCAGCTCCAATGTGGCGGAAGCTCTGGAAAGTGTGAATGAGCTGGAAACCAATTTAGACCAAAGCAAGGAATCTATGTACAAGCTGTCTTATGTGGTAAGGGTATCAGCAAATGATCTTGACGAACTCAAACGTCGTTGTAATGAAGTGAAAGATTTTTATGACGATTTAAGCGTAAAACTGGTACGACCATTTGGGGATATGCTCGGCTTACATGAAGAATTTTTACCTGCCAGCAAGCGTTATATGAATGATTATATTCAATACGTGACCTCTGATTTCCTCGCTGGTTTAGGTTTTGGTGCTACTCAAATGCTGGGGGAAAATGAGGGGATTTATGTTGGCTACAGCTTAGATACTGGACGCAATGTCTATCTGAAACCTGCTCTTGCCAGTCAAGGGGTTAAGGGTTCAGTAACCAATGCGTTAGCGTCGGCTTTTGTTGGTTCGCTGGGTGGTGGTAAATCCTTTGCGAATAACCTTATCGTCTATTATGCGGTGCTTTATGGGGCACAAGCAGTGATTGTAGACCCAAAAGCAGAACGTGGCAGATGGAAAGAAACCTTGCCAGAGATTTCCCATGAAATCAATATCGTCACTCTGACTTCTGATGAGAAAAACAAAGGCTTACTTGACCCTTATGTGATTATGAAAAATCCCAAAGATTCTGAATCACTGGCTATTGATATTCTGACATTCCTTACGGGGATTTCCTCTCGTGATGGGGAACGCTTCCCAATCCTTAGAAAAGCCATTCGTGCAGTAACCAATAGTGAAGTACGAGGGTTGATGAAAGTGATTGAGGAATTACGGGTTGAGAATACGCCACTAAGTACCAGTATAGCCGACCATATCGAAAGTTTTACAGACTATGACTTTGCACATTTATTATTCAGTAATGGTTATGTGGAGCAGTCTATCAGCTTAGAAAAACAACTGAACATTATACAGGTTGCGGACTTGGTACTTCCCGACAAGGAAACTTCCTTTGAGGAATATACCACTATGGAGCTTTTATCCGTTGCTATGCTGATTGTCATTAGTACCTTTGCTTTAGACTTTATCCATACAGACCGAAGCATTTTCAAGATTGTAGATTTAGACGAAGCATGGAGCTTTTTACAGGTAGCACAAGGAAAAACACTATCTATGAAGCTGGTTCGGGCTGGTCGTGCTATGAACGCTGGGGTATATTTCGTGACCCAAAATACAGACGACCTCTTAGATGAAAAACTGAAAAATAACCTCGGCTTAAAATTTGCATTTCGTTCCACTGACCTTAACGAGATTAAAAAGACCTTAGCCTTTTTTGGTGTAGACCCAGAGGACGAAAACAATCAGAAGCGATTGCGTGATTTGGAAAACGGGCAATGCCTTATCAGTGATTTATATGGTCGTGTCGGTGTGATACAGTTCCACCCTGTATTTGAAGAACTGCTCCATGCCTTTGATACCAGACCACCTGTGCGAAAAGAGGTGTAAATGTGAAACCATCAATAGTAAACAGAATAAAATCAAACTGGACGCTGAAACGTCTAGGTAAAGTGGCAATGACAGTGGCTTTCACACTTGTGATTGCCATTTTTCTTTTAGCCATGCTGGGAACGGTGGTTCAAGCTGCGGGCTTGGTAGATGATACGGTCAATGTGGCAAATGAATACAGCCGATACCCACTTGAAAACTATCAACTGGATTTTTATGTGGATAATAGCTGGGGCTGGCTTCCGTGGAACTGGTCGGACGGGATTGGAAAACAGGTCATGTATGGACTATATGCCATTACCAATTTTATTTGGACAATCAGTTTGTATGTTTCCAATGCGACAGGTTACTTAGTACAGGAAGCCTATTCCTTAGACTTCATTTCCGCTACAGCAGATTCCATTGGTAAGAATATGCAGACCTTAGCTGGTGTGAGTGCAAACGGATTTTCAACAGAGGGTTTCTATGTTGGATTCCTCTTACTCTTGATTTTGGTTCTTGGGGTTTATGTTGCCTATACGGGACTGATAAAGAGAGAAACCACAAAGGCAATTCATGCCATTATGAATTTTGTGCTGGTGTTTATCCTATCGGCTTCCTTTATTGCCTACGCTCCCGACTACATTAAAAAAATCAATGACTTTTCATCAGACATCAGTAATGCCAGTTTATCACTTGGCACGAAGATTGTCATGCCCCATTCCGATAGTCAAGGCAAGGACAGCGTGGACTTAATCAGAGATAGCCTGTTTTCCATACAGGTTCAGCAACCGTGGCTACTGCTTCAATACAACAGTTCAGACATTGAAAGTATCGGTATTGACCGTGTGGAAAGCCTGCTCTCCACCAGCCCAGATTCCAACAATGGCGAAGACAGAGAAAAAATTGTTGCGGAAGAAATTGAAGACAGAAGCAATACCAATCTAACCATTACAAAGACCATTAACCGTTTAGGTACAGTCTTCTTCCTATTTGTCTTCAATATTGGGATTTCCATATTTGTATTCCTATTAACAGGAATCATGATTTTCTCGCAGGTACTTTTTATCATCTATGCTATGTTTCTGCCTGTGAGCTTTATTTTAAGCATGATTCCATCATTTGATGGTATGTCAAAACGAGCCATAACAAAGCTCTTTAATACCATTTTGACACGAGCTGGAATCACATTGATTATTACGACAGCATTTAGTATTTCAACCATGCTCTATACCTTATCGGCTGGTTATCCGTTCTTTTTGATTGCTTTTCTACAGATTGTGACCTTTGCAGGAATCTACTTCAAGCTGGGCGATTTAATGAGTATGTTTTCTCTACAGAGTAACGATTCTCAAAGTGTGGGAAGTCGTGTGATGAGAAAACCTCGTATGCTTATACACGCTCACATGCACCGTCTACAGCGGAAACTTGGACGTTCCATGACTACTCTAGGGGCTGGGTCTGCCATTGTTACAGGTAAAAAAGGACAGTCGGGTTCGGGGAGTTCTGCAAGGACACAAGCAGATCACTCCCGACCAGACGGAAAGGAAAAATCAACACTTGGAAAACGTATCGGTCAAACCATCGGTACAGTAGCTGATACCAAAGACAGAATGGTAGACACTGCTAGTGGTTTGAAAGAACAGGTTAAAGATTTGCCGACCAATGCAAGATATGCAGTATATCAAGGAAAATCCAAAGTAAAAGAGAATGTCCGTGATTTAACCAGTAGTATTTCTCAAACCAAAGCGGACAGAGCCAGTGGACGCAAGGAACAGCAGGAACAAAGTCGAAAAACCATTGCGAAGCGTCGCTCTGAAATGGAACAGGTCAAACAGAAAAAACAGCCTGCTTCTTCTGTTCATGAAAGACCGACTACAAGACAAGAACAATATCATGATGAACAGACCTCAAAACAGTCTAATATTCAGACTTCATATAAGGAATCTCAACAAGCCAAACAAGAGCGTCCAGCAGTTAAGTCCGATTTTTCAAGTCCAAAAGTGGAACGCCAAGGCAATACCGTTCAAGAAAAAACCGTTCAAAAGCCAGCAACTTCAACCACTACAGCAGATAGAACTTCACAACGTCCAATCACAAAAGAACGTCCGTCTACTGTTCAAAGAGTACCACTACAAAATACAAGAAGTAGACCACCAATCAAAACCGCCACCATTAAGAAAGTCGGTAAGAAACCATGAAGTTGAAAACTTTAGTGATTGGTGGTTCTGGATTATTCTTGATGGTCTTCTCACTGCTTCTGTTTGTTGCCATTTTATTTTCAGATGAACAGGACAGCGGAATTTCCAATATTCATTATGGAGGTGTGAATGTTTCCGCAGAAGTGCTGGCTCATAAGCCTATGGTAGAAAAATATGCCAAAGAATATGGCGTTGAAGAATATGTCAACATACTTCTTGCGATTATACAGGTGGAATCGGGCGGTACTGCGGAAGATGTTATGCAGTCCTCGGAATCCCTCGGTCTTCCACCTAATTCATTGAGTACAGAAGAATCCATTAAGCAAGGTGTGAAGTATTTCAGTGAATTATTAGCCAGTAGCGAAAGGCTCAGTGTAGATTTAGAATCGGTTATCCAGTCCTACAATTATGGTGGTGGTTTCTTAGGGTATGTGGCTAATCGTGGAAATAAATATACCTTTGAACTGGCTCAAAGTTTCTCAAAAGAGTATTCAGGTGGCGAAAAAGTGTCTTACCCCAATCCCATAGCCATACCTATCAATGGGGGCTGGCGATACAACTATGGCAATATGTTTTATGTGCAACTGGTAACGCAGTATCTTGTCACAACAGAGTTTGATGATGATACGGTACAAGCCATCATGGACGAAGCACTGAAATATGAGGGCTGGCGATACGTTTACGGTGGAGCTTCCCCGACTACTTCTTTTGATTGTAGCGGACTGACACAATGGACGTATGGAAAAGCTGGAATTAACTTACCACGAACCGCACAACAGCAATATGATGTGACCCAGCATATCCCACTATCGGAAGCACAAGCTGGCGATTTGGTTTTCTTTCATTCTACCTATAACGCTGGCTCTTATATTACTCATGTTGGGATATACCTTGGCAATAACCGTATGTTTTATGCAGGCGACCCAATCGGTTATGCCGACTTAACAAGCCCCTACTGGCAACAGCATTTAGTGGAAGCAGGACGAATCAAACAATGAGAAAGGAAGATTTAATGATGAAATTTAGAAAAAATCAGAATAAAGAAAAACAGATACCAAAGGAAAAGAAACCTCGTGTCTATAAGGTCAATCCTCATAAAAAGGTTGTGATTGCCTTGTGGGTACTTTTAGGGCTTAGTTTCAGCTTTGCGATATTCAAGCACTTTACAGCTATAGATACTCATACTATTCACGAAACAACTATCATAGAAAAGGAATACGTTGATACTCATCATGTAGAAAATTTTGTAGAGAACTTTGCGAAAGTCTACTATTCATGGGAGCAATCCGATAAGTCCATTGATAATCGAATGGAAAGTCTAAAAGGCTATCTGACAGATGAACTTCAAGCTCTCAATGTTGATACAGTACGCAAAGATATTCCTGTATCGTCTTCTGTAAGAGGATTTCAGATATGGACGGTAGAGCCAACTGGCGACAATGAGTTTAATGTAACCTACAGTGTAGACCAGCTCATTACAGAGGGAGAAAATACAAAGACCGTCCACTCTGCTTATATAGTGAGTGTCTATGTAGATGGTTCTGGAAATATGGTACTGGTTAAGAATCCGACCATTACCAACATACCTAAGAAATCAAGTTATAAACCAAAAGCCATTGAAAGTGAGGGGACGGTTGATTCCATTACAACCAATGAAATCAATGAGTTTTTAACGACGTTCTTCAAGCTCTATCCTACAGCGACAGCCAGTGAACTTTCCTACTATGTGAATGACGGGATATTAAAACCAATCGGAAAAGAGTACATCTTTCAAGAACTGGTAAATCCTATTCACAATCGTAAGGATAATCAAGTCACGGTATCGCTGACAGTGGAGTATATCGACCAGCAGACCAAAGCAACGCAGGTATCTCAATTTGATTTGGTACTTGAAAAGAACGGGAGTAATTGGAAGATTGTAAAATAACAAATATTGGTACATGATTACAGATACTTTGTAATCATGTACTCTTTTTGATAAAAAATTGGAGATTCCTTTACAAATATGCTCTTACGTGCTATTATTTAAGTGACTATTTAAAAGGAGTTAATAAATATGCGGCAAGGTATTCTTAAATAAACTGTCAATTTGATAGCGGGAACAAATAATTAGATGTCCTTTTTTAGGAGGGCTTAGTTTTTTGTACCCAGTTTAAGAATACCTTTATCATGTGATTCTAAAGTATCCAGAGAATATCTGTATGCTTTGTATACCTATGGTTATGCATAAAAATCCCAGTGATAAAAGTATTTATCACTGGGATTTTTATGCCCTTTTGGGTTTTTGAATGGAGGAAAATCACATGAAAATTATTAATATTGGAGTTTTAGCTCATGTTGATGCAGGAAAAACTACCTTAACAGAAAGCTTATTATATAACAGTGGAGCGATTACAGAATTAGGAAGCGTGGACAAAGGTACAACGAGGACGGATAATACGCTTTTAGAACGTCAGAGAGGAATTACAATTCAGACAGGAATAACCTCTTTTCAGTGGGAAAATACGAAGGTGAACATCATAGACACGCCAGGACATATGGATTTCTTAGCAGAAGTATATCGTTCATTATCAGTTTTAGATGGGGCAATTCTACTGATTTCTGCAAAAGATGGCGTACAAGCACAAACTCGTATATTATTTCATGCACTTAGGAAAATGGGGATTCCCACAATCTTTTTTATCAATAAGATTGACCAAAATGGAATTGATTTATCAACGGTTTATCAGGATATTAAAGAGAAACTTTCTGCCGAAATTGTAATCAAACAGAAGGTAGAACTGTATCCTAATATGTGTGTGACGAACTTTACCGAATCTGAACAATGGGATACGGTAATAGAGGGAAACGATGACCTTTTAGAGAAATATATGTCCGGTAAATCATTAGAAGCATTGGAACTCGAACAAGAGGAAAGCATAAGATTTCATAATTGTTCCCTGTTCCCTGTTTATCACGGAAGTGCAAAAAACAATATAGGGATTGATAACCTTATAGAAGTGATTACGAATAAATTTTATTCATCAACACATCGAGGTCCGTCTGAACTTTGCGGAAATGTTTTCAAAATTGAATATACAAAAAAAAGACAACGTCTTGCATATATACGCCTTTATAGTGGAGTACTACATTTACGAGATTCGGTTAGAGTATCAGAAAAAGAAAAAATAAAAGTTACAGAAATGTATACTTCAATAAATGGTGAATTATGTAAGATTGATAGAGCTTATTCTGGAGAAATTGTTATTTTGCAAAATGAGTTTTTGAAGTTAAATAGTGTTCTTGGAGATACAAAACTATTGCCACAGAGAAAAAAGATTGAAAATCCGCACCCTCTACTACAAACAACTGTTGAACCGAGTAAACCTGAACAGAGAGAAATGTTGCTTGATGCCCTTTTGGAAATCTCAGATAGTGATCCGCTTCTACGATATTACGTGGATTCTACGACACATGAAATTATACTTTCTTTCTTAGGGAAAGTACAAATGGAAGTGATTAGTGCACTGTTGCAAGAAAAGTATCATGTGGAGATAGAACTAAAAGAGCCTACAGTCATTTATATGGAGAGACCGTTAAAAAATGCAGAATATACCATTCACATCGAAGTGCCGCCAAATCCTTTCTGGGCTTCCATTGGTTTATCTGTATCACCGCTTCCGTTGGGAAGTGGAATGCAGTATGAGAGCTCGGTTTCTCTTGGATACTTAAATCAATCATTTCAAAATGCAGTTATGGAAGGGATACGCTATGGTTGCGAACAAGGATTATATGGTTGGAATGTGACGGATTGTAAAATCTGTTTTAAGTATGGCTTATACTATAGCCCTGTTAGTACCCCAGCAGATTTTCGGATGCTTGCTCCTATTGTATTGGAACAAGTCTTAAAAAAAGCTGGAACAGAATTGTTAGAGCCATATCTTAGTTTTAAAATTTATGCGCCACAGGAATATCTTTCACGAGCATACAACGATGCTCCTAAATATTGTGCGAACATCGTAGACACTCAATTGAAAAATAATGAGGTCATTCTTAGTGGAGAAATCCCTGCTCGGTGTATTCAAGAATATCGTAGTGATTTAACTTTCTTTACAAATGGACGTAGTGTTTGTTTAACAGAGTTAAAAGGGTACCATGTTACTACCGGTGAACCTGTTTGCCAGCCCCGTCGTCCAAATAGTCGGATAGATAAAGTACGATATATGTTCAATAAAATAACTTAGTGTATTTTATGTTGTTATATAAATATGGTTTCTTGTTAAATAAGATGAAATATTTTTTAATAAAGATTTGAATTAAAGTGTAAAGGAGGAGATAGTTATTATAAACTACAAGTGGATATTGTGTCCTGTATGTGGAAATAAAACACGATTAAAGATAAGGGAAGATACTGAATTAAAAAAATTCCCCCTCTATTGTCCGAAATGCAGACAAGAAAATTTAATTGAAATAAAGCAGTTCAAAGTAACTGTGATTACAGAGCCAGACGCAAAGACGCAGAGCCGATAAAATGAGATTAATACAATCTCATTTTATCGGCTCTTTCCGTTATGTATGGATTCTTTTAATTAGTCTTCGATGTTTCTTGCTTCGTTGATACCGCTGGCTAAAGATTCCATTAAGGATAGTTCTTTGTCTGTAAAGCTATCCATGTATTTCTCTATCTGTAATCGTCGGGTGCTTTTTACCAAGTTATTAGCAGGTAAGAAAAATTCATCAACGGAAACATGAAGTAACGATACAAGGTCATAAAGAACTTGTATGCTGGGGTGTTGCCCTTTATTTTCAATATTAGTTAAGTACCGTGGGTCAATTTCAATCAATGCTCCCACTTGTTCACGAGTTAAACCTCGTTTCAATCGAGCTTCTTTAATGGCTAAACCAAAGGCTCTAAAATCATATTTATCTTCTTTTTTACGCATAGTAGACCACCTCTATACATTTTATTGTTCCTACTGAATTAAAAACAGGTATAGAAAAACGTGTTATATGGTTTATAGGTTTATATTTAATAAAAAGCACTACTAAACGCCAATAAAAAAAACCGTTATATGGTAGTGCTATTTACGCTGTTAAAATATTGTATATTACTTCCAAATGGCGGTTTGTTGGAGGTCAACGTCGCCATGAAGTACATCATATACAATAAATTTCCTTACATTGGGTTCTTGTCAAAAAAAGTCGTCTATCTGCAATAGATAAGTACGTCCACCAATGTGGTTTTATAAATCATATAGATAGAATAACAGAAGCATGTAAACAGAGAAATAAATCTGTTTATATGCTTTTTTGGCTATTCAGAACTTTTTTACAAAGTTTATTTATCAGTAATGCAACAAATCCCCCTTTCACATTGGGACTAAGAGTGAAAGGAGATAAACGAGCAAGGCTCACTTCCTTTCCTAGACAGAAAGGGGGTGAGAAACATGAAACCATCTTCTTTTCAGACCACAATAGAAAATCAGTTTGACTATATCTGTAAACGTGCTATGGAAGACGAGCGAAAGAATTATATGCTTTATCTTTCAAGGATTGCAAAGCGTGAGGTGTCCTTTTCGGATGTTGGCGATTATCTTGTTAGCCAGTTTGCGACAACAGATAACTATTCAACTGACTTTCAGATTTTTACACTCAATGGGTTATCAGTAGGCGTTGAAAATGATTTGTTGAGTGAAGCATTACGTGAGTTGCCAGACAAGAAACGTGAAATTCTACTGCTGTTTTACTTTATGGACATGAGCGATTCAGAAATTGCAGACCTGTTGAAATTGAACCGTTCTACTGTCTATCGGCATAGAACCAGTGGACTAGCCTTAATTAAAAAGTTTATGGAGGAATTTGAAGAATGAAAACACAATATCCTATGATTCCCTTTCCTCTCATTGTAAAGGCAACAGATGGCGATACCGAAGCGATTAACCAGATTCTACATCATTACAGAGGGTACATAACGAAGCGTTCCCTACGACTTATGAAAGATGAATATGGCAATCAAAGTATGGTCGTTGATGAAGTCTTACGTGGAAGAATGGAAACCAGACTGATTACAAAGATTTTGTCATTTGAAATTAAGTAATATCTTCTCTCCTTTCGTGGAAGCGTGCTAAACCATTCCACGCTTCCCGAACAGGGAGGTTTGTTATTCCACCAAAGCATATTGAGCTTTCAATGTGTTTTGATAGGCTAACGAGCCATTGTTCTTTGAAAACTGAATAAAAGTAATCGAATACGTTTCGATAAGAAAAGAGCCAACGGAACTAACCGCCATGACCTATCTTATAAAGATAGCGAGCGATTCATGTTAGTGATCCGAGAAGCAATCTTTAGCAGGATTGCCTGCAACGACATTCTTATCGTGATAATGATACTCCCATACAGTCAATAGTCCGAGCGTGATAAAACCGTCGCAGGCAATGAGTATGGCTACATGAGAACCATGCAGGGGTGGAACTCCCGTGAGCTTTGCTAAAGCTGTTCGATTGCTGGTAAAACAACTTTTATGAAATCCAAATAAGTGATTTGGAAAGGAGGATTTTATGAAGCAGACTGACATTCCTATTTGGGAACGTTATACCCTAACCATTGAAGAAGCGTCAAAATATTTTCGTATTGGCGAAAACAAGCTACGACGCTTGGCAGAGGAAAATAAAAATGCAAATTGGCTGATTATGAATGGCAATCGTATTCAGATTAAACGAAAACAATTTGAAAAAATTATAGATACATTGGACGCAATCTAGCGTCGCCAAAGGGTCTTGTATATGATAAAATAGTATTAAGTCGTATCAAGGCTCTTTCCATAAAGGAAAGGAGCAAATGCCATGTCAGAAAAAAGACGTGACAATAAAGGTCGAATCTTAAAGACTGGAGAGAGCCAACGAAAAGACGGAAGATACTTATACAAATATATAGATTCATTTGGAGAACCGCAATTTGTTTACTCGTGGAAACTTGTGGCTACAGACCGAGTACCAGCAGGAAAGCGTGATTGTATCTCACTTAGAGAGAAAATCGCAGAGTTACAGAAAGACATTCATGATGGTATTGATGTTGTAGGAAAGAAAATGACACTCTGCCAGCTTTACGCAAAACAGAACGCTCAAAGACCAAAGGTTAGAAAAAACACTGAAACTGGACGCAAATATCTTATGGATATTTTGAAGAAAGACAAGTTAGGTGTAAGAAGTATTGACAGTATTAAGCCATCAGACGCTAAAGAATGGGCTATTAGAATGAGTGAAAATGGTTATGCTTATCAAACCATCAATAACTACAAACGTTCTTTAAAGGCTTCATTCTATATTGCTATACAAGATGATTGTGTTCGGAAGAATCCATTTGACTTTCAACTGAAAGCAGTTCTTGATGATGATACTGTCCCTAAGACCGTACTAACAGAAGAACAGGAAGAAAAACTGTTAGCCTTTGCAAAAGCTGATAAAACCTACAGCAAAAATTATGATGAAATTCTGATACTCTTAAAAACAGGTCTTCGTATTTCAGAGTTTGGTGGTTTGACACTTCCAGATTTAGATTTTGAGAATCGTCTTGTCAATATAGACCATCAGCTATTGAGAGATACTGAAATTGGGTACTACATTGAAACACCAAAGACCAAAAGTGGCGAACGTCAAGTTCCTATGGTTGAAGAAGCCTATCAAGCATTTAAGCGAGTGTTAGCGAATCGAAAGAATGATAAGCGTGTTGAGATTGATGGATATAGTGATTTCCTCTTTCTTAATAGAAAGAACTATCCAAAAGTGGCAAGTGATTACAACGGCATGATGAAAGGTCTTGTTAAGAAATACAATAAGTATAACGAGGATAAATTGCCACACATCACTCCACATAGTTTGCGACATACATTCTGTACCAACTATGCAAATGCAGGAATGAATCCAAAGGCATTACAGTACATTATGGGACATGCTAATATAGCCATGACGCTGAACTATTACGCACATGCAACATTCGATTCTGCAATGGCAGAAATGAAACGCTTGAATAAAGAGAAGCAACAGGAGCGTCTTGTTGCTTAGTAGTACAAATGAATTTACTACTTATTTACCACTTCTGACAGCTAAGACATGAGGAAATATGCAAAGAAACGTGAAGTATCTTCCTACAGTAAAAATACTCGAAAGCACATAGAATAAGGCTTTACGAGCATTTAAGAAAATATAAAAAGATAATTAGAAATTTATACTTTGTTTATATAAAAAAAATAAAAGTCATGTTTTGAAAGTCATCTAGCTGTTTAATGTAGCACAATAGTTTGTCTACATTCAAAAACAGCCTTTCGGCTGTTTTTTCTATGGAAAGTCATGAAAATTTGTGCTATAATTTGGTAAGCGATTACAAAAAGGAGAAAACAAATGTCAGTTGTGTTTTCAATTCGAAATAAAAAGAGTATGTTTGGCTATCAAAAAGTGATGCCAGCTAAAGATGTATTGAATTTGGTGGAAGGAGTTCTTACCTACAGTTTTGAGGAAGCCATGCTTGGCCGCTCTCTCAAAGATTTTCCAGCCATGATGTGTATCCGCTATGGCAAGAGCTGCTTGCCGATCATCCTTCGTTATCTGGATCAAGAGCATGCTTATCAGTTCATCCTTGCAGATTTTGCCACCCTTGAAGATTGGCGACTCATCTTGGAATGGCTCAGTGCCTTAGCTCGCCAGTTGGGGAATGAGATTCACGATAATTTGGGAACCAGCTATGACGCAGATTCTATTTTCTCTTTTGACTATGAGAACTATTTGCTGAAGAATCTACAGAATCTAGAAAAAGATCCAGACCTTCATCAATATCAGCTTCAGGGATTTGCTCATCCTGTAATTTTAGATCGTGAGCTCCTTCGTAAAATCCTAGACTCCGCTCAACCTTTAGAGGAGTTCAGTCAAGTGGTTAAAAAGGTACAATACAGCTCCGCCTTCTTTAGTCAGGTTCGTTTCTACCGTCAGAACGAAACGGGAGGCATTATTGGCAGTTACAGTCTAACAGAAGATACGGATACTGTCTTGCCACGTGTTCCTTTTGTACCTGCAGAGTTTGTAGAGAAGGTCAATATGGATGAGGTCATCGACTGGAAAGTGAACCTAGTGGAAATCACTGGAAATCCCGATATGCCAGAGAGTTATAAGCCGGTGGGGGCTGTGAATTTAGAAGCCCTACTGGATGCTTTGGACTCAAGTGAATTTGACTTGTTGGATGCCAATCAAATTGAAATCAAAAAATTGTCCAAAGAACGCTTGTTGCAATTAGCCCAACTCTAATAAAAAAAGTTCTCAGTGTTGAGAACTTTTTCTTTTAGTTTGATTCATGTGGTAAGATCAAGTTAAGGATGATTCCTGTCATAGCGGAGAGGGCTGTTCCTGAAAGGGTCACTGGACCGAGTTTCAGAATTGCTCCACCAAGTCCAAGAACCAACATGGCACTTGCAATAATCAAGTTGCGCATCAAGCTAAAGTCAACGCGTTCTTTGATCAAGACTTTCAAACCATTACTTGCGATTACCCCATAGAGCAAGATGGACATCCCACCGAGAACAGAGTTTGGAATGGTAGAAATGAGAGCAGTAAATTTACCAAGGAAGCTCAAGGAAATAGCAATCAAGGCTGCATTTCGGATAACGGAAACAGAAGCGATGCGAGTCATCCCAATAACGCCTGTATTTTCACCGTAAGTGGTATTGGCTGGACCACCAAGGAAGGCAGATACAGATGTTGCAATCCCGTCACCAAGAAGGGTACGATGAAGTCCTGGTTGTTTCAAGAATTGACGGCCACAGATTTGGCTAAGCACTGTATGGTCACCGATATGTTCTGAAATCGTTACGATAGCGATTGGCAAGATGGCAATGGTTTCAGGACCGAAATATAAGTTGTATTGTTTGAAGGCACCACCTGTATTGAAAGGAAGATAGAAGCCAGGAATCTCAAACCAGTTGGCTTTGAGGACCGGATCGAAGTTCACCAAGCCCAAGCAGACTGCGAAGACATAACCACCGATAATGGCAAAGAGGAAAGGAATGATTTTGAAGAAACCTTTTCCTTTGGTGTTGATGAAGGCGGCAATCAGGAAGGTTACGACAGCGACAAGAGCATTTTTCCAATCGCCCCCTTCGACAAAACCAGCGTTCTTAACGGCTGAACCTGCAAGCCCTAGACCAATGACGATGATCATAGGTCCAATAACAACGGCAGGAAGCAATTTGTCAATCCAACGAGTGCCGGCAACTTTAACACCTGCTGCGACAAGCACGTAGATCAGACCAGTCAGGATAACCCCTGTTTGGGCTGCATCGACTTTTCCTCCCATTTCCTTCATTGCCAAAGCCATGGCTGTGATGAAGGCGAAGGAAGAGCCGAGGTAGACAGGGACTTTAAAGCCGGTACAAGTCATATAAATCAGTGTCCCAACCCCTGATGCAAAGAGGGCAACGGATACGGGCATGCCCAAGATGAGTGGTACTAGGATGGTTGCCCCAAACATGGCGAAAACGTGTTGGAAACTTAATAAGATCCCTTTTAGGGGTGCCGGACTTTGGTCGACATCCAGGAGCAAATCAACAGTTGATTCTTCTTTCATAATAACCTCACTTTTGGGCACCAAAAAAGAGCCCATGAATATTTTTGCATAGCAAGGGCCCTCAGATTATTCATATTCTGTGTCTTTGTCACCTCACAGGATGACATTAAAAACCTTTGCTTCTAAGAAGTATAGCAGAAAAAATTCGTTTTGTAAACGAATTTTTCCCGAGCCTAAAAATAAGAGAGCGAGGTAGGAGTTAGTAAGAGTTATCTATTTTCATCATAAAAGAGGTCAACGGTAGACGCAGTGGTTGAGTGGTCCATCCCCCGCTCTAATTCTCGCTTGGATGGCCCTACTCAACTTTGCGGGGGAGGGACGACGAAACCGTCATTTTAAATGGTAACCGATTTCTGTCCCTCTCCCTTTTCCCGAGCTCGCAAACGAGAAAGCGAGGCTCGTTTTGTAAACGAATTTTTCCCGAGCCTAAAAATAAGAGAGCGAGGAATATTTTGTAAATATTTTTTTCCCGAGCCCGCAAACGAGAAAGCGAGGTAGGAGTTATTTATTTTCATCAGGAAAGAGGTCAACGGTAGACGCAGTGGTTGAGGGATCCCTCTTTATTATCTTTTGGAGGACAGCTGTTTTGTTTCTCATCACAAAAGGCGAACAAGTAAGCTTGCTTTCCCCCTTTGTTAGAAGGAAAGAGGCCGATTTTGTGGTATAATAGAGGACTAGAAGTAGAATGAATGAAAGAGAAGTCAGAGATGCTGTTAGAAGAATTTGATGCCAATCGACAGGCGATTATCAACCCACAAGACCTACATGCTCCCATTGAAGGATTTCCCAAAGTAGTCATCTCTTGCTTTTCAAGAGTAACTTTTGCGCGCCTCCTTGAAAATTATGAACATGAGGTCATTACAAGAACTTCCATGGCCAACTTTGAAGTCATTGTCTATGGGATTTCGATTGAAGACCAACAGATTGCTGTCTTTAATGCACCAGTTGGGGCTGCTTCCTGTGTAGGGATTATAGAGGATTTGATTCAATTTGGGATGGAAAAACTAGTGCTCTTTGGGACCTGTGGGGTTTTGGACCAAGATATTGAGGCGACCTCCATCATCATTCCAACAGCAGCTCTTCGAGACGAAGGGACCAGCTACCACTATCTTCCGGCGAGTGATGAAGTGGAAGTAAATAAGGAAAGCCTTCCTCTCTTCCAAGTCTTTCTGGATAGTCACAAGGTTTCCTATCAGAAAGGAAAAGTGTGGACGACAGATGCTCCCTACCGGGAAACCATCGACAAGATGAAGCGACGAATGGAAGCAGGAGCCATCTGTGTAGATATGGAATGTTCGGCAGTGGCAGCTTTAGCAGCTTTTCGGGACTTTGAGCTCTGCCATTTCTTCTACGCAGCAGACCACCTCTCGGAAGAAAAATGGGATATCCGAACATTATCTAATCATGAGGATTTAGATAGCAAGGATCGAATCGCGGATTTAGCCATCCAATTTGCGCTCTTATGGGAAAAGGCGAACTAAATGAAAGAAGCAATGATTGAACTGAAGGATTTTTCCTTCCAATACAAGGCCCAGTCTGAGCCAACTTTGAAAAATCTCAACTTAACCATTTATAAGGGGGAAAAGGTCCTGATTGTCGGGCCATCTGGCTCTGGTAAGTCAACCATTGGCCAGTGTCTCAACGGGATTATTCCCAATATCTATAAAGGAACCAGTAGTGGGCAATTCCTCATTCAGGAGAAAGAAGCCTTTGATCTCAGTATTTATGAGAAATCTCATTTGGTCAGTACGGTCTTGCAGGATACAGATGGTCAGTTTATTGGTCTCAGTGTTGCAGAAGACTTGGCTTTTGCCCTTGAAAACGATATGGTGGAGCTGGAAAGCATGAAATCCCGGGTCCATACCTGGGCGGAGCGCTTGGATTTGAGCAAGCTCTTGGATCATCGGCCACAAGATTTGTCCGGTGGGCAAAAACAACGGGTCAGCTTGGCGGGTGTCCTGATTGACGAAAGTCCGATCCTGCTCTTTGATGAGCCACTGGCTAATCTAGATCCCAAATCGGGTCAGGATATCATAGATCTGATTGATCAGATTCATGAAGAGCAGGGAACGACAACCATTATCATCGAACACCGTTTGGAGGATGTGCTCTACCGTCCGATCGATCGGGTCATCTTGATCAATCAAGGGCAAGTCCTCTTTAATGGGAGCCCAGATGAGTTATTGAGGACGACACTGCTGGCTGAAAATGGGATTCGTGAACCCCTCTATTTAACGACTCTTCGCCAGTTAGGCCAGGATATCAGCAAGCTACCGCACTTGGACAAGGTAGAAAAATTACCACTTGAGGATTTATCAGTGGATATCCCAACTCCTCATTTTGAAAAAGGAGTAGAGGCAGAGACAATCCTAGAACTTGGTCATTTGAACTTTGCCTATCGAGAAGGACAGCCCATTCTAAAAGACCTTTCTCTAACCATTCCAAAAGGCCAACGGTTAGCCATTGTTGGTAAAAATGGGGCTGGAAAATCAACCCTTGCTAAGGCGATTTGTGGCTTCATCCAGACGGAAGGAACCTATTTCTCAAAGGGAGAGGATATCAAGGATGATAGTGTCAAGGAGCGGGCAGAGCGCGTGGGCTATGTCCTGCAAAACCCCAACCAGATGATCTCGACCAACATGATTTTTGATGAGGTGGCCCTGGGTCTTCGCTTGAGAAATGTTCCAGAGGAGCAGATCGAAAGTCGTGTCCATCAAGCCTTGAAAACCTGTGGTCTCTACGAATTTCGTAAGTGGCCGATTTCTGCTCTATCCTATGGTCAGAAAAAGCGGGTGACCATCGCCTCTATCCTTATCTTGGGACCAGATGTTCTCGTCCTCGATGAGCCGACGGCTGGTCAGGACCAACGAGACTATACGGAAATTATGGATTTCCTTGATGAACTCCATCAAAAAGGGCATACCATTGTCATGATTACCCATGATATGCAGCTCATGCTAGATTATTCCGACCGGGCAGTCGTGGTCATGGATGGGCAGGTTTTGGCTGATTTGACACCGGCAGAGCTCTTGACCCAACCAGAAATTTTGAAACGGGCTAATTTGAAAGAAACGTCTATTTTCGCCTTGGCAAATCGACTTGGTGTCGATCCTCTTGCCTTGACCCAGTTTTATATGAATCAGAAGGGGGAAGGTCATGAATAATCGCTTAGTCGGCTACCATGCCGGAACCAGTTTTCTGCATCGCCTTTCAGGCGCTAGCAAGCTTCTTTTCTTACTCTTGGTATCATTAGCTGCCATGTTGAGTTACGATACTCGCTTGTTGTTGGTCATTGGTCTAGGTGCCCTCGCCTTATTTGCAACCTCAGGCATTCGTTTGAAAGACATCTCCTTTGTTCTGAGTTTTGCCTTAGCTTTTGCCCTGCTAAATGTCTTGATGGTCTATCTTTTTGCCCCTCAATATGGGGTAGAAATCTATGGAGCAAAGACAGTTCTTCTAGATGGTTTAGGGGCATATAGTATTACAGCCCAAGAGTTATTTTATCTCTTCAACCTAGTTTTGAAGTATGTGTGTACCATTCCCTTAGCTCTTATTTTCCTAATGACCACCCATCCCAGTCAGTTTGCTTCGAGTCTCAACCAGATTGGGGTGTCATACAAGATTGCTTACTCAGTGAGCTTGACCTTGCGCTATATTCCAGATGTGCAGGAGGAATACCAGATTATCAAGCTCTCGCAAGAAGCAAGAGGCTTGGAGTTGTCCAAAAAGGCCAACTTTGTCCAACGGGTGAAGGGAAATCTTCAGATGATTTCTCCCTTGATTTTTAGTTCTTTGGAGCGGATTGAAACGATCTCTACGGCCATGGAACTGCGTCGCTTTGGAAAAAATAAAAAACGGACCTGGTACACCTATCAGGAGATGACCACTCGTGATCGCTTGATTATCTTGGGGTCAATCTTCATGGTGATCTTGAGTATCGTCCTGATTTGGGTAAACAAAGGTCGCTTCTATAATCCTTGGAGGTAAGAAAATGGCAGAAACAATTTTAGTAACGGGAGCATCTGCTGGCTTTGGCCAAGCCATTTGTCACCGCTTAGTTGCCGATGGGCATCGAGTGATTGGCGCTGCTAGACGCATTGAAAAACTACAGGCTCTTCAAGAAGAGCTGGGAGAAGCTTTTTATCCCCTTCAAATGGATGTGACGGATTTTTCTCAGGTGGATCATGCACTTGCCAGTTTGCCAAAAGCTTGGGAGAGAGTGGATGTTTTGGTCAATAATGCTGGCTTGGCCCTAGGCCTCGCTCCAGCTCATGAAGCAGAGGTTGCAGATTGGCTGACCATGATCCAGACCAATATAATCGGTCTGACCTATTTGACCCGGCAAATCCTTCCTCAGATGGTGGAACGAAATGATGGTTATGTCATCAATATGGGGTCAACTGCCGGGACAGTGCCTTATCCAGGGGCCAATGTTTATGGTGCTTCCAAGGCCTTCGTTAAACAGTTTTCATTAAATCTGCGTGCGGACTTGGCTGGAAAACAGATTCGGGTGACCAATATTGAGCCAGGTCTCTGTGAAGGGACCGAGTTCTCGGTGGTTCGCTTTAAAGGGGATGAAAAACGGGTAGAGGCTCTCTATCGAGACGCCCATGCCATTCAGCCAGAAGATATTGCCAATACCGTAGCTTGGCTCATCCAACAGCCCAAGCATGTCAATATCAACCGCATTGAAATCATGCCGGTTTCCCAAACCTTTGGACCACAACCGGTCTATCGGGGTGACTAGTTTTACTAACCAGCACGATCCGGTGCTGGTTATTTTTCCATGTTGAGGATAGAGAATAGGAGGGGGAAAACCATGTCAAAAGCCTTAGTGATTGGTTCAACTGTTTGTGATGTTATGGTTTATCTGGATCGACTACCGAGTCGGGAAGGAGACGCCCATATCCATGAGCAGACTTGGTCACTTGGAGGGTGTGCCTTTAATGTCACTTCAGTGCTTCATGCTTTAGGTCAAAATGTTGATTTCATCTCGCCAGTGGGGACAGGTGTCTACGGGGACTTTGTCAAGGCAGAACTCGAGAGGCTGGGTATCCAGACTCCAATCTCAGTAACCGGGGCAAATGGTTGTTGTTATTGCTTTATCGAGTCGGATGGTGAGAGGACTTTTTTATCAGATCATGGAGTAGAATATAGTTTTCAGAAGGAATGGCTCCAGTCTCTGGAGCAGGAAAGCTACGAATTTATTTATCTCTGTGGCCTTGAAGTAGAAGAGCCGACTGGATTGGAACTGATTCAATCTTTGTCAAAAATCAAAGGCCAAGTCATTTTTGCGCCAGGACCTCGAGGTCTCTTGATTCCCAAGGAGCGTTTGGAAGCTATCTATGATTTGCATCCAATCCTTCATGTCAATGAGGCAGAAGCCAAGGCTTTTTCAGCTTGTGAAGAGATTGCTGACGCAGCTAAGAAGCTCTACCAAAGAACGGGACAGTTAGTCATCGTCACCTTGGGAGAAAAAGGAGCGATCGCATACGATGGTAGGTTCTACGAGGTGGTCGGATTTCCGACAGAAGTTCGTGATACCGTAGGAGCAGGAGACAGTCATCTGGGGGCTTTTTTAGTGGCATCTTTGCAAGGGCTAGATGTGGAGGATGCTTTAAGCTTTGCTAACCGTTTTGCAAGTATGGTTGTGGCGACCAAGGGAGTTCATTTAGAGCGCCATCACTACCATACCCTAGAGCAAGAGTTAAAAAAATTAGTTTATTCAAAAAGAAGCTGACAAACTGTCAGCTTCTTTTTAGTATCATCTTATAACGGACGCTTATTTGGCATGCCCGCTTTTCTTGGGTATTTATTAGGGGTTTCTTTTTTCTTTTCTACAAGAGTGATATAGCGTGGATCCCCATTAGGCAATTCATACTGTAGATTGTCTTCAACCTTGCTAAAGAGCAGATTGAGGGCGTTTTTGGCTTCCTCCAACTCTTCTGGAGCATTGCTAGCCTTGAGAGCAAGAAGCTGTCCCCCTACTTTCAGATAGGGAATGGTCAGTTCAGACAAGACCTGCATGCGGGCAACGGCGCGGGCAGTTACGATATCAAATTGGGCACGAAAGGCCTTGTCTTGTGCAAAGTCCTCAGCTCGTCCATGGTAGAAATGAACTCCGCTCAAGCCTAACTCTTCAGCTAGTAAATGAAGGAAATTGATTCGCTTATTGAGGGAATCAATAATGGTCACATCTAGCTCAGGGAATAGGATCTTCATTGGTAGACTCGGAAAGCCAGCACCAGCGCCGATATCCAAGAGACGGATGGGTTGGTTTTCAATCAAACCTTGTAAAATGGGTGCGATAGAATCATAAAAATGCTTGAGATAGACTTCATCTTTATCGGTGATAGCGGTGAGATTAATTTTCTCATTCCATTCCACGAGGAGCTCGAAATAGCGTTCGTATTGCTCTTTTTGTCGATCAGTTAGTGGGAAGCCGAGGTCGGCTAAACGGTCATAAAATTCTTCTGGTTTCATAAGATAATTTTACCACAAAATAAGGGAAATTTGATATACTGGTACTAAAGAAATGAAAGGAATTCAATAAAATGATTTGGATTATTCTTGGGGTCCTAGTGGTCCTTGTGTTGATGGTAGTAGGAGTTTACAACGGTTTAGTGAAAAGTCGGATGCAAACTCGTGAAGCTTGGAGTCAAATTGACGTGCAATTGAAACGTCGGAATGACTTGATTCCAAATTTGATCGAAACCGTTAAAGGGTATGCTAAGTACGAGGGAGATACACTAGCAAAAGTAACTCAACTTCGCCAACAAGTAGCGCAAGCATCTTCACCTGCAGAAGCAATGGCAGCCAGTGATGCTCTTTCACGTCAAGTGGCAGGTATCTTTGCGGTGGCTGAAAACTACCCAGACTTGAAAGCTAACACCAACTTCATGCAATTGCAAGAAGAATTGACTAACACAGAAAACAAAATTTCTTATGCTCGTCAATTGTACAACAGTGTCACAAGCAACTACAATGTCAAGTTGGAAACTTTCCCAACAAACGTGATTGCTGGAATGTTTGGCTTCAAACAAGCCGAATTCCTTCAAGTGCCTGAAGAAGAAAAAGTAGTACCAAAGGTGGACTTTAGCGGATTAGGAGACTAATATGCTCTTTGACCAAATTGCAAGCAATAAAAGGAGAACCTGGATTCTCCTTATTGCTTTTTTCATACTCTTGGCTCTTATCGGAGCAGCCGTTGGCTACCTCTGGTTAGGCTCTTCACTTGGCGGCGTCATCCTAGCTTTGATCATTGGTGGGATTTATGCCTTTAGCATGATTTTCCAATCCACGGAAGTTGTGATGCGGATGAACGGGGCGCGTGAGGTGACGGAAGAGCAAGCCCCTCAACTCTACCATATTGTCCAAGATATGGCCATGGTAGCTCAAATCCCTATGCCTCGAGTTTATATTGTAGATGATCCCTCCATGAATGCATTTGCGACAGGGTCCAATCCTCAAAATGCTGCTGTTGCAGCAACGACAGGTCTTCTGGCTGTGATGAACCGTGAGGAATTGGAGGGAGTCATCGGACACGAAGTCAGTCATATTCGCAATTACGATATTCGCATCTCGACGATTGCAGTTGCCCTTGCTAGTGCCATCACTATGCTTTCTAGCATTGGTGGCCGGATGATGTGGTGGGGCGGTGGCCGTAGACGGGATGATGATCGCGAAGGGGGCAGTGGTTTAGAAATTATTATTCTGATCCTTTCCTTGCTAGCCATCGTCTTAGCTCCATTAGCGGCGACTTTGGTTCAGTTAGCCATTTCTCGTCAACGGGAGTTCCTAGCGGATGCCTCCAGTGTTGAATTGACACGGAATCCTCAAGGGATGATTAATGCTCTTTTGAAGCTGGATAACAGTGTGCCTATGCAACGAGAAGTTGATAGTGCAAGTAGTGCTCTCTTTATTAACGATCCCAAAAAAGAATCCGGATTTCAAAAGCTCTTTTATACCCACCCACCCATTGCTGAGCGGGTTGAAAGATTAAGAAATATGTAAAAAAATCCACCAAACAGTGGATTCAGATTGAAGACACAATCATCTTAGAACCTTTCCTTGGGTGAGTACGGACGTCAGCGAACTTCTATGAAGTTCCAAAACTCCCGAGTGCTAGAAACAACCTTGTTTCTAGCACTTTTCTCACGGCGGAAAGTTTCAGTAGATGATTGAATAACTCTAAAGAATAAAAAGTATTTATCTTTATAGAAGTTAATAGAATTGTATAAAAGATAACTTTGTCTTTAAGCTCAATCCACCCAATGGTGGTTTTTTTATTTGGTTGTTAAGAGGAGGGTAGTGAAACCAAGGATAGCAAAGATCCCCCAAGCTAGGGGAAGGCTCCAGATAGCTAGACTAGAAAAGAGAGCTGTCCCAAGTGGCATGGCAAAGCTGACCATCAGTCCCAAAAAGCTAGAGGTAGAAGCTAATTTTTCAGCGGGTAATTTACTCATTAAAAGACTGGAAACTTTTGGGTTGATTTTTGCTACAAGATAACCAAGGAAAGTGATGAGTAGAAGGGAAAGGAAATCCCAGTGCACCAGAATATTTGTGAGCCCAAGCATAGTCAGCCCACCTGCTATCCACAGGAGGATATGGTGGAGGCTTTGCTTGGAAAAATAATCGTGGGGTGTCAGGCTAGCCCAGACCATACTTAAAATAGTCACAGCCTCTAAGATCAAGAGGGATTGGCTAAAGCTCAACTGAAAAAAGGGGGAGTGAAGCAGTTGCAGATTGTAGATGCCAGAGATGGACCCACCTAAAGCATTGATGAGAACCAATGAGAAGAGCAACTTACCAAAGTGGTGGACCTCCTCATCTGCAAAAATACTTTTGGCGTTCTGGTACATCTCTTGGCATTCGTGTACCAAAGAATTCTTATTTTGGGGCTCAATGACGGGGTCATGTGTCAACTGCTTTTTTCTCATCAGGAGACAAGTGGAAGACAGGAGAAAAGTCACTGCATTGATCGAAGCGACCAGGGCGAAATGTTGATGGCTGATAGCTAACAGCCAAACCCCTAGGGCCTGTCCAGAAATCGAGCAGACCATACTAAGTAGTTGATTGAAGGAGTAGGCCTCCATCAAATCCTCGCTAGAGATGTTCTTTTTCATGATGGGGAGTTGCAAGCCTCCGCGATAATCGCTCAAACAATCTGAAACAATGTTTAAGAAGCAAACAATCGAAAAGGCTAGGTAACCTGGAATCTTGGTCATGAGCGCAATAAGGATGAAGAGCATCGCTTGGAGATAACCGATACGGATCAACCAGTAAGCTTTTTTCTTCGTATGATCAGCCTTCATACCAACAAAAATGCTAAAGAGGCTTGGAATAAACACAATGAGATTAGCAATGCCAACCGCCAGACTAGGCTGAGGCATGCTGGCAGCAAAGACCACGAAGACCAGATTGTAGATGGCGGCACCAAGGGTATTCAAAAAGCGAGAAAGACTGAGTAAGGCAAAAATTTTATTTCGAGCTAAGAGTTTCATAAGCCTTCCTCCTTCACGTGATCAGTGGGTAGAGCTTGTTTGATGGATCGAAAGATTTGTTTTAAGACTTGTAATTTCTCATCATCAGAGAGAAGAAGTTTCTGATCTTTTAGGTAGACGCTGGTATGCTTGAGAAACAAATGAAGGAAGTATCTTTTTAGTTTGATCATCATGGAAGGGGCCTTCTTTCTTTGATTGATGATCCTATTGTAGACCTCAAAAACAAGAAAAACAAAATGTTGCATATTTTCAACAAAAAGAGGCTGGGACAAAAGTCCTAGCCTCTCAATTGTCTTTGGATTGTCGAGCAAGACGCAGTGGTTGAGTGGACTCTACTACGCTGATTTCATCAGCTTTTACAGCCCTACTCAACTGTGCGGAGATGGGACGACGAAATCGAATTCTAACGAATTACCGATTTCTGTCCCACTCTCTTTTCAGGATTCCTTGATGAGTTCTTTCATGCTCTGTTTGTAGTAGTTGGTGCTGTCCTTGCAATCAAGAATGGATAGGACCTGAATGGCCTGCTCCATCTTTTCAAGACCAGTTTCTTTTTCTCCCTTTCGATAGAGAAATTCTCCTTTGGCGTAGAGATAAACCGTCCGAAGGTAGGCTTCGTTTTCAGCGTAGAAGTTGTCCTTGATCAGCTGATCAAAATAAGATGCATCTTCAAATTCATTTGAACTAATGGCGAGAAAAAAGCCATTAAGGAAAATAGAATTGATGGCAGGACGAGAGGAATCTAGGAGAAGCTTGAAATCCTCCCGTTGGACCAACTCCTCTGTGTATTGTCGATAGAGCTGACTAGAGAAAAGAGGAGAGGTCAGTGAAAATAGGCTTAACTCAAAATTTCCCCAGACCATGACAGAGAAGAGGTAGTCATAGAGGAAATCTAGTTCCTCTTGGCTAGCAGCCAACTCTACCTCAGGATAGTTGCCAAGTATTTTGGCCTTGAGAATAATGCTGGCTAAGAAGTCTTCTTTTTTGTGATCTTTCTGATAGGCTTGCTGGTAGCTTTGGTACAAGGCTTGATCGTGTTCCAAACTCATGTTTTCATAGTGCTCTTTCAACAATTTGGGAATAAAAGAGTGCTGATCAATCTCTGCTAGATGAGAGAACTCACTGAGGCTGGTTTTGATTTGTTGAAGGGCCTGAAAAAACCGTTGCGTCGTCAGGTCATTTTCCCCTCTTTCAAATCGAGATAACATGGAGCGCGAAAATTCGCCACCCGTAGCCTCCTCTAAAGAGATGTGGCGACTTTCACGTATTTGCCGAAAAACTGCACCGATTTCTTTCATGAATTCTCCTCTATCTAACATTGCTCAATGCCCTAGCAAGTGAACCTCTTTTGTCCAAGAGATGGTGGGACCCTTGTGTACAACACCAATTTGCCTAGTCTCTGTATCTTTTTTCATGATTATAACAAATTTTTGAGGAGACATCTTGGTTGAAGGGACAGCTTCATGATATACTAGTAGTATCTAGAAGATTTGAGGACAAAAGAATGAACTTATTTACACAAGAAATCCGTAAAAATCCTGAAGGACTAGCATTTAATCAAGAGTTGGATTTGTTAAAGGATCTGCAAAAGCGTAATCCAGAAATTCTTGATTTGAAGAATGTGACAGCGACAGGGGGAGTAGCCTATGATACAGGTCTTTATGTCTTGGATTACCAGTTGACCTACACCATCGTTTTGGCCTCTAGCCGAAGCATGGAGCCTGTTGAGATTCAAGAGAGCTATCCTGTAACAGAGGTATTTGCGGAGGATGTACAGTCAGAGGCAGATATCGAAGCTCTTGAGGAAGACTTGATCCTTCCAATCGAAGGTGGGAAGATTGACCTGAGTGAGAGTGTAGCGGATAATATTCTGCTCAATATTCCTCTCAAGGTTCTCACTCCAGAAGAGGAGGCTGGTCAAGGCTTTATCGAGGGCAATGATTGGAAAATCCTATCCGAAGAAGAATACCAAGCTGCTCAAGTGATCAAGAAAGAAGAAAACAGTCCTTTCGCTGGTCTAAATGGCTTGTTTGACGAAGAATAAGCTAGAGATTACATTTGATAAATTTAGACATAAATACAGGCCTTTTCTTTGAGGAAAGGCCTTCTTTTGATATACTAGGATTAATAAACAACAGAGGGTAGACCTCTAAAAAGGAGAAAAAGTATGGATACTTTATTTATTCCAGGCTGGTTGATTACCGGCCTAATAGTCGCAGTTATTATTTTGATTTTGCTTGTTAAAGGTTATGTGAACGCTAAACCCAACGAAGTCGTGGTCATTACAGGTCTTCGGAAACAACGTCACTTGCGTGGGAAAGCTGGCTTTATGATTCCCTTTGTCGAACAACGCTCTTATCTTGATATTGAGCAATTCTCGACAGATGTTCGGACGTCAGAAGCAGTCCCAACACTGGACTTCATTAACGTCCGTGCCGATGCAGCTGTTAAATTAAAAATTGGTACAACCGATGAAATGATTGCCCGGGCTGCAGAAAACTTCTTGAACTGGAATACGACAGATATTTCTAATTCTGTCCAAGATGTCTTGGAAGGAAACTTGCGGGAAGTGATCGGTCAGATGGAGCTCCGTAAGATGGTCAATGACCGTCAAGAGTTTGCCTCAAAAGTGCAGGACAACGTAGCACCAGACTTGGCCAAAATGGGTCTGGAAGTCATCGCTTTTACGGTTCAATCCTTCTCTGATGAAGGGGGAGTCATCGATAACCTCGGGATTGAAAATGTTGAAACCATCAAGAAAGATGCCTTGATTGCCAAAGCCAAAGCGGAACGCGAACGCAAGGAAGTCGAAGCAGAACAAGATAAATTGGCCAACGACAAACGCGTCGCTGCCGATCTTGAAATTGCGCAAAAACAAAACGAATTAAAACTCAAACAAGCAGCCCTCAAGCAAGAAGCAGATATTGCCCAAGCAAAAGCAGATGCCGCTAAAGGGATTGAGGCAGAAGTGCAACGTCGTGAACAAGAGCGCGTGGCAGCCGAAGCCAATATCATGAAACAGGAAAAAGAAGCGGAAGTCAAAGAGCGCGAAGTTAAGGTTCGTGAGCAAGAATTGGATGCCAACATCCGCAAACAAGCTGAAGCTGAAAAATATGCGCGTCAACAAGCTGCAGAAGCAGAATTGATCGAACGCCAACGCAAGGCGGAAGCAGAACTCTTCGAAACACAAAAAGAAGCAGAAGCTCGGAAAGCCCAAGCCGAAGCTGAGAAATTCGCCCAATTGCAAGAGGCCGAAGCTATTGAAGCCAAAGGTCGCGCCGAGGCCGAAGCCATTCGCTTGAAACTGGAAGCGGAAGCCAAAGGTTTGGACCAAAAGGCCGAAGCAATGAAGAAAATGCAAGAAGCAGCCATTACTGAAATGGTCGTTGACAAGTTGCCTGAAATTGCGCGTGCTGTCGCAGAACCATTAACCAAGGTGGATAAGATCACCATGTACGGGGAAGGCAATGCTTCTAAGATGGTGGGCGATATTATGCAAAGTATCGACCAAGTCTCTCAAGGAGCTGGATTTGATATTCGTCAATTGCTAGCAGGAGCTCTTGGAGTTAATATGACGGTCAACAAACTCAAAGAAGGAGAACAACCGGTCATTGAAGCAGAAGAGTTAGCTTCAAAAGAAGATTAATGTCATTCATCAGAAAGTGTCTGAGGACTGTAACTCAGGCACTTTTTGTTTTTTGCTTCAAAGTAGATAGGAGCTATCTTTCTACATGAAGGGGCAGGGTATGATTTTCTACTTTCATTTGATGTCAAAAAATGGTAGAATAAAGGCAAACTATAAAGAGGAGTGTCACATGACAAAAGCAAACTTTGGTGTTGTTGGTATGGCCGTAATGGGTCGTAACCTTGCCCTTAATATTGAATCTCGTGGATACACAGTTGCTATCTATAACCGTAGTAAAGAAAAAACAGAAGATGTTGTTGCTTGCCATCCTGAAAAGAACTTCGTGCCAAGCTATGATATCGAAAGCTTCGTAAACTCTATTGAAAAACCACGTCGGATCATGCTCATGGTTCAAGCAGGACCTGGTACAGATGCGACCATCCAAGCCCTTCTTCCACACTTGGATAAAGGCGATATCTTGATCGACGGAGGAAACACGTTCTACAAAGATACTATCCGTCGTAACGAAGAGTTGGCAAACTCAGGGATCAACTTCATCGGTACTGGTGTATCTGGTGGTGAAAAAGGTGCCCTTGAAGGTCCTTCTATCATGCCTGGTGGACAAAAAGAAGCTTATGAATTGGTAGCTGATGTTCTTGAAGAAATCTCTGCAAAAGCACCAGAAGATGGAAAACCATGTGTGACTTATATCGGTCCTGATGGAGCAGGTCACTACGTGAAAATGGTCCACAACGGTATCGAGTACGGCGATATGCAATTGATCGCAGAAAGCTATGACTTGATGCAACACTTGCTTGGCCTTTCAGCTCAAGACATGGCTGAAATCTTCACTGAGTGGAACAAGGGTGAATTGGACAGCTACTTGATCGAAATCACTGCTGATATCCTTGGACGCAAAGACGATGAAGGTCAAGATGGACCAATCGTTGATTATATCTTGGATGCTGCAGGAAACAAGGGAACTGGTAAATGGACTAGCCAATCTGCTCTTGACCTTGGTGTGCCATTGTCACTCATCACTGAGTCAGTATTTGCGCGTTACATCTCAACTTACAAAGAAGAACGTGTACACGCTAGCAAGGTGCTTCCAAAACCAGCTGCTTTCAAATTTGAAGGAGACAAGGCTGAGTTGATCGAAAAGATCCGCCAAGCCCTTTACTTCTCAAAAATCATCTCATATGCACAAGGTTTCGCACAATTGCGTGTAGCTTCTAAAGAAAATAACTGGAACTTGCCATTTGCAGACATCGCCTCTATCTGGCGCGATGGATGTATCATCCGTTCACGTTTCTTGCAAAAGATCACAGATGCATACAACCGTGATGCAGATCTTGCAAACCTTCTTTTGGATGAGTACTTCTTGGATGTAACAGCTAAATACCAACAATCTGTTCGTGATATTGTTGCTCTTGCGGTTCAAGCTGGTGTACCGGTACCAACCTTCTCAGCAGCCATCACTTACTTCGATAGCTACCGTTCAGCTGACCTTCCAGCAAACTTGATCCAAGCGCAACGTGACTACTTTGGTGCTCACACATATCAACGTAAAGACAAAGAAGGTACCTTCCACTATTCTTGGTACGACGAAAAATAATTGTAGGTTATGACAAAGCGGATATTACTAGTAGAAAATGAAAAGAATTTAGCGCGCTTTATTGATTTAGAACTTCAAAAAGCAGGCTATGTAGTTGATTTGGTAGAACAAGGGGAAATGGCCTTGAAACTCCTGCAGGCTACAGAATATGATTTAATTCTTCTCAATTACGAACTAGAAGATATGAGTGGGGAAGATTTTGCCCAACGCCTGAGTAAGATTCGTCCTGCAGCAGTCTTGATTGTCTTAGATAGTCGTGAGAAAATTTCTGAGCATATGGAGAGTATCCAGCGATTTGCAGTGTCTTATGTCATCAAACCATTTGTGATTAGTGATTTAGTTGAGAAAATCATCGCTATTTTTAGAGGCCGTGATTTTATTGACCAACATTGTAATCAGATGAAAGTTCCTACTTCCTATCGGAATTTACGGATTGATGTCGAGAATCATATGGTGTATCGGGGAGAGGAAGTGATTGACCTGACACGTCGTGAGTATGATTTGTTAGCGACTTTGATGGGGAGTAAGAATGTCCTCAGTCGCGAGCAATTGCTGGAGCGTGTCTGGAAGTATGAGAGTACAGCAGAAACCAATATCGTTGATGTCTATATTCGCTATCTTCGTGGAAAAATAGATCTCCCAGGACAAAAGAGCTATATCAAAACTGTCCGAGGTGTCGGCTACCAAATGCAAGAATAAGAACATTCCCTTTGATGAGAAATCTCAAAGGGATTTTTTGTTTATCAAAAAGGAAGAAAGAAGAAAATTTTTAAAAAAATTTTTTAAAAAAAATTGTGAAAGAAGCAAACGTTTGCTTAAAAGATAGGCTTTTCAAGGCCTTTATGTATAAAGTTTGTGAATTAAAAATGTAGATGTAAGGGCTTTACAAATAGAAAAAAAGTGGTATAATAGTAGGCGAGATATGCAAACGTTTTCTTATATTACGGGCATTTCAAATTTATAAGGAGGTCGAATGATGAATAAACAATCATTCAAAAGTCTATTTAGCTTTGAATTTTGGCAAAAATTCGGTAAAGCGTTGATGGTGGTCGTTGCAGTTATGCCGGCGGCGGGTCTGATGATCAGTCTTGGTAAAACGATTGCAATGATTAACCCAGAACTTGGTTTCTTGGTAACTACCGGTGGTGTTCTTGAACAAATCGGTTGGGGAGTTATCGTTAACCTTCACATTCTCTTTGCATTGGCTATCGGTGGTAGCTGGGCAAAAGAACGTGCTGGTGGTGCCTTTGCGGCAGGTCTATCCTTTATCCTGATCAACCGTATTACTGGTGTGATGTTCGGTGTAACAGGAGATATGCTGAAAGATCCAAAAGCACAAGTTCATACTCTTCTTGGTGGATCTATCAAGGTTGCTGATTACTTTACGAGTGTTTTAGAATCACCTGCCTTGAATATGGGAGTTTTCGTTGGGATTATTGCCGGTTTTGTAGGGGCAACAGCCTTTAATAAATACTACAACTACCGCAAGTTACCAGATGCCCTGTCATTCTTTAACGGGAAACGGTTTGTTCCTTTTGTCGTTATCCTTCGTTCTGTAATTGTGGCTCTTGTCTTGTCATTCTTATGGCCAGTAGTCCAAACAGGAATTAACAACTTTGGTATTTGGATTGCTAACTCAAAAGAGACTGCTCCAATCTTAGCACCATTTGCCTTTGGTACTTTGGAACGTCTCTTGCTTCCATTCGGTCTTCACCACATGTTGACCATTCCAATCAACTATACGCAATTGGGTGGTACTTATCATATTTTAACTGGTATTGATCAAGGTAAAAATGTATTTGGTCAAGATCCACTTTGGTTGGCTTGGATCACAGACTTAGGAAATACAAAAGTTTCTGACCCTGCTACATACCAACACTTGTTGGATACCTTTACACCTGCTCGTTTCAAAGTGGGACAAATGATCGGTTCATTCGGTATCTTGATGGGGGTTGCCCTTGCCATTTACCGTAATGTAGACCCTGATAAGAAACACAAATACAAAGGGATGATGATTGCGACTGCTCTTGCAACCTTCCTCACAGGGGTTACAGAACCAATCGAGTACATGTTTATGTTCGTAGCTATGCCTCTTTACCTCGTTTATGCAGTGGTACAAGGTGCAGCCTTCGCGATGGCAGATGTCGTCAATCTCCGTGTCCATTCATTTGGATCTATTGAGTTCTTGACTCGTACACCAATGACCATTAAAGCCGGTATTGGTATGGATATCATTAACTTTATCTGGGTAACTGTTCTCTTTGCAGTGATCATGTACTTCATTGCAAACTTCATGATCCAGAAATTTAACTACGCAACTCCTGGACGTAACGGAAACTACGAACAAGCTGAAGGTGGATCAGATGAGTCTGAAACTTCAGGTTCAGGTAAAGTAGCTGTAGCTTCTCAAGCAGTTAACATCATTAACCTTCTTGGTGGACGTGCTAACATCGTTGATGTGGATGCATGTATGACTCGTCTTCGTGTGACTGTTAAGGACGAAACTAAAGTTGGAACAGAAGAACAATGGAAAGCTGAAGGAGCTATGGGACTTGTCATGAAAGGACAAGGGGTCCAAGCGATTTACGGTCCAAAAGCTGACGTTTTGAAATCAGATATCCAAGATTTGTTAGATTCAGGTGAAGTGATTCCTGAAACTCTTCCAAGTCAGCAGACAGCGGCTCAACAAGCGGAAGTTGCCTTTAAAGGGGTGACAGAAGAAGTTCACTCAGTTGCTGAAGGACAAGTCATTGAATTAGATAAAGTTCAAGATCCAGTCTTCTCACAAAAAATGATGGGTGACGGATTTGCAGTTGAACCGGCAAATGGTCAGATTGTTTCACCAGTAGCTGGTAAGGTGACAAGCGTCTTCCCTACCAAACATGCCCTTGGTTTGGTAACAGAATCTGGTCTTGAAGTTCTCGTTCATATCGGTCTTGATACTGTAAGTTTGGAAGGAAAACCTTTCACAGTGAAGGTAGAAGAAGGCCAAACAGTTGCAGCGGGAGATTTATTGGTGGAAGCAGATTTGGATGCTGTTCGTGAAGCTGGACGTGCAACGTCAACAGTTGTAGTCTTCACAAATGCTGCAGCTATTAAATCTGTCACTCTTACACAAACTGGTCAACTACCAGCAGATGCAGTGGTTGCCAAGGTTGAATTATAATCTATGAGAGTCATTCCTTGTATCCATCGGATACAGGGAATTCTCTATTAGGAGAGTAGGATCATGAAATTTTTAACTTTAAACACTCATAGTTGGATGGAAGAAAATCCCCAACAAAAATTTGAGGACTTAGTAACAGACATTATTGAAAAGCAATACGATCTGATTTGTTTCCAAGAAATCAATCAGGCCATCGAAAGTCCAGTTGTTACAGTTAATGACTTGTATCATCCAACTCCTTCTGCGGAGCCGATCCATCAGGATCACTATGTTCGTTGTTTAGTTGAAAAATTAGAAGAAGAAGGATTGAGCTATCACTGGACCTGGGCTTACAACCATATCGGCTATGACCGTTATCATGAAGGTGTAGCAGTTCTATCACGTACCCCAATCCAGGCAAGCGAACTCTTGGTTTCAGATGTGAATGATCCAACAGATTATCATACACGACGGATTGCCATTGCAGAAACCCAAGTTGATGGGAAAGAAATTGCGGTTGCCAGTGTCCACCTTTCCTGGTGGGATAAAGGTTTCCAACAAGAGTGGGCACGTTTAGAAGAGCGTTTTAGCCAATTGCAAAAACCCTTGATCTTAGCCGGAGATTTTAATAATCCAGCTGGTCAAGAGGGGTATGAGGCCATTTTAGCGAGTCCGCTAGCTCTTCAAGATAGCTTTATTGAGGCCCGTCAGACCAAGGGGACCTACACAGTAGGTCCTGGAATTGATGGATGGGATGATAATCAAGTACCCTTGCGGATTGATTATATTTTCACCTCAAAAGAATGGGTTATCGAACGGCTAGAAGTTGTGTTTGATGGTTCTAGTCAGCCTCTCGTCAGCGACCATTATGGTTTGTCAGCTGACTTGTATTTACCATAATATTCAAATCCCTATCCCTCCAGGAGGCTAGGGATTTTCTTTATTTCCCTTGCTTTCACTTTAGCCCTAAATATGATAGAATAAAGTATTAAGAAACGATAAGGAGGGTGTCCATGCGGTGTCCAAAATGTGGCGGAAATAAGTCTAGTGTTGTAGATAGTCGCCAGGCAGAAGATGGAAAAACGATTCGTAGAAGAAGAGAATGTGATGAATGTCATCATCGCTTCACCACTTATGAACGAGTAGAAGAGCGGACTCTTGTTGTGGTGAAAAAAGATGGCACCCGGGAACAGTTTTCTAGAGATAAAATATTTAATGGGATTATTCGATCTGCTCAGAAACGTCCCGTGTCGAGTGACGAAATTGAGGAAATTGTGGGGCGAATCGAACAAAAGATTCGTAGTCAGAGTGAAAATGAGATCCAGAGTGACTATATCGGATCACTTGTCATGGACGAGTTAGCAGAATTGGACGAAATTACCTATGTTCGATTTGCGAGTGTCTATCGTAGTTTCAAGGATGTTGGTGAATTGGAAAGTCTCTTAAAGCAGATTACCAAAGGAACGAAGAAGAAAAAGGAAAAATAGATGAAGCCCAATACTTCATTTTCTTTCTTGAAGAATAATTATTTAGCGCCTACAGGAGCCTCTTTCACGCATCTGTATGGACCAATATTAGGTGTTCAAGCAAGTCAATTATATACTTTTCTGCTGAGTCTCTATGATCAGGGGAAAGAAAAACGGCTGATTGCTGTTGTTTTAAATCATTTGGATCTAGGTTTCGCTCATTTTCTCGAAAGTCTAGACCGTTTGATTGCCATGAATTTACTAGAGGTTTTTGAGACAGATGAAGGACTTCAGTTCCGATTTTTGGCTCCGCTAGAAGCAGATCAATTTTTCGCGAATATCGCTTATCAGAAGTTGCTGGAGAAAAAAATAGGAGAAGCAGCAGTTCGTGACTTGCTTCCTGAAAAACCAGAGGGAGAGAAACGGAAGGTGAACTTTGCCTCTATTTTTGGGATTGATGGTGTTTCGACCCCTCAGAGGAAAGTATCTTCCTTCAGTTTAGAGCACTTTAAACAATTAATGGTACGGGATGGCCTTCGTTTTGAGAACGAACAAGAGGACCTCTTAGTTCTTTATGCCATCACCGAAGAGAAGAATTGGACTTGGTACGAGACCTATCTGTTGGCCAAGGAGACAGCGGTTAATTTGGTCATTTCGACCAAACGGATGAGACAAAAACTGACCCAAGAGCCACAAGAAAAAGGTAAGGATGAGTTCACTCCGCAGGAAAGGGCCATTATCCGGGAAGCTAAAAATAAGACCAGTCGTCAATTTTTAGCAGGAATAAAAAAAGCGCGTAAGGCTGTTGTGACCCAATCAGAACGCCAAGTAATTTCTGACTTGGCCCGTTTAGGCCTGTTAGATGAAGTTATAAATGTGATCTTGTTGTTTACCTTTAACAAGGTTGCTTCCGCCAATCTCAATGAAAAGTATGCCTTAAAAGTTGGAAATGACTTTGCTTATGAGGGGATAAAGACGGCTGAGGAGGCCGTTCTGAAGATCCGCCAGCGCCAAGACTCCCATTTACAAAAAGCAAAAGAGAAAGTAGCTAAGAGTGGGTCAGCGACAGGAAAGACCAATGTTCCGAAGTGGAGTCAGCCTAACTATACCAATCAGACTAGCCAAGAAGAACAGGCTAATCTGGAACAACAAAAACGAGCCTTGCTCGAGAAATTAAATCAAGGAGGGGAGTAAATGGAGAGCGTAGGGAAAACCATGTCCCAGATGAATCGATCACAGCAGTTCAATTATGAAGAATTGGTAGCTCAAATTCTCGCCGAACCTGAGATTGCAAGCTTTATTCAAAAGGAGGGTTTATCGGATGTAGAAATCCGTCGTAGCATTTCCAAATTTAACCAATACATCAGTGAGCGCAATCGCTTTGTCCTTGGGGATGCAGATTATATTGCAAGAGGGTATAAGCCTGTTTTAGTCATGAATGAAGGTTATGCGGATGTTTCCTATGAGGAGACACCTGAATTAATCGAGGCACAAAAACAAGCCGCTATCAATAGACGCTTGCAGCTGATCAACTTACCAAGCACCTTGAAGGAAGCTTCCTTAGCGAAAGTCGACTTGGATGATCGTGGGCGTTTTGGAGCCTTTGAAGAGTTGGCCAATTTTGTTGCTTCCTATCCTCAAGCTCGTAAAGGGATTTTTCTATATGGAGATTTTGGAGTTGGGAAAAGCTATATGATGGCAGCTCTTGCTCATGACTTGTCTGAAAAACGTCAGGCTTCCTCCACCATTCTACATTTCCCAAGCTTTGTCATCGATGTCAAAAATGCCATTAATACAGGTCAGGTTAAAGAGATGTTGGATCAGGTCAAGAAGGCTGAAATTTTGATTCTTGATGATATTGGGGCAGAGCAAATGTCGCCTTGGGTCCGGGATGAAGTCTTGCAAGTGATTTTGCAACATCGGATGCAGGAGATTCTTCCAACCTTCTTTACTTCGAATTTCAACTTTGAAGATTTGGAACGTCATTTTGCTACATCTCGGAATGGAGATGAGACTTGGCAAGCCAAACGTGTCATGGAGCGAATCAAGTTCCTTGCTAAAGAAGTCCGCCTAGAAGGAGAAAATCGCCGATGAATCCTGTTATTGATTTGATGAAATCTCATTCCTCTGTCCGTCGCTTTAAGGAGGAGGACATCAAAGAGGAAGACCTTCAAGCAATCCTAACAGCAGGACAGATGGCTTCCTCTTGGAAGAACTTCCAGTCTTATTCCATTATCTTAGTGAGAAGCCAGGAAAAGAAAGAGGGGCTCTATCAATTCGTCCCTCAGGAGGCAATTCGTCAATGCTCTGTTTTCTTACTGTTTGTAGGAGATCTCAACCGAGCTGAAAAAGGGGTTCGAATGCATACGGATCAATTCCATCCAGAAGGACCAGATAATTTATTGATTACTTCTGTAGATGCGGCCTTGGCAGGTCAGAATACCTTGCTAGCTGCTGAAAGTCTAGGCTACGGAGGAGTCATTATTGGCTTGGTTCGGTATGAAGCGGCTGAAGTGGCCAAACTATTTAACTTACCAGACTACACCTATCCTGTCTTTGGGATGGCTTTAGGAGTGCCAAATCAGAACCATCCTGTGAAGCCCCGCCTTCCTTTGGAAGCTGTTGTCTTCGAAGAAAGTTACCAGGAGCAGACTCCTGAAGTGATTGAAGCCTTTGATCGAGTACAGACTGCCTATGCTGGAGCACGGGCAACGGATACTTGGAGCCAACGCTTGGCTGCCCAATTTGGACAGGAAGAACCAGCTGCTACGGCAGAATTATTAAAGAAACACCAACTAGAAAAATAAGAGAAAAGAGGACACCATGGCTTTACCTACTGTTGCCATTGTAGGACGTCCAAATGTCGGGAAGTCAACGCTCTTTAACCGGATTGCCGGTGAGCGGATTTCCATTGTCGAGGATGTCGAAGGGGTTACTCGGGACCGTATTTATGCAACGGCTGAGTGGCTCAACCACCAATTTAGTATTATTGATACTGGCGGGATTGATGACGTGGACGCACCTTTCATGGAGCAAATCAAGCACCAAGCGGAGATTGCCATGGATGAAGCAGACGTCATTGTCTTTGTCGTATCTGGAAAAGAAGGGATTACAGATGCAGATGAGTATGTCGCTCGGATGCTCTACAAGACCCACAAACCAGTCATTTTAGCGGTCAATAAAGTGGATAATCCAGAGATGCGAACTGACATCTATGATTTCTACGCTCTTGGCCTGGGCGAACCCTTGCCAGTGTCATCTGTGCACGGGATTGGTACAGGGGATGTCTTGGATGCCATCGTTGAAAACCTTCCGACGGATCGGGAGCCAGAAAATCCAGATGTCATCAAGTTCAGCTTGATTGGCCGCCCTAATGTCGGAAAATCTAGTCTGATCAATGCCATCCTTGGGGAAGACCGCGTCATTGCCAGTCCTGTAGCAGGAACTACGCGAGATGCGATTGACACCCATTTCACCGATGCAGAAGGCCAAGAGTACACCATGATTGATACAGCCGGAATGCGGAAATCTGGTAAGGTCTATGAAAGTACAGAGAAATATTCTGTGATGAGGGCTATGCGGGCTATCGATCGCTCGGATGTGGTCTTGATGGTCTTGAACGCAGAAGAAGGAATCCGCGAGTACGATAAGCGGATTGCCGGATTTGCCCATGAAGCTGGAAAAGGGATGATCATCGTGGTCAATAAGTGGGATACCCTTGAAAAGGATAACCACACCATGAAGCAATGGGAAGATGATATTCGAGATCAATTCCAATACTTATCTTATGCACCTATTATCTTTGTCTCTGCTTTGACCAAACAACGCTTGCACAAGTTACCAGATATGATCAAGCAGATCAGTGAAAGCCAAAATACACGGATTCCTTCAGCTGTCTTAAACGATGTTATTATGGATGCCATCGCCATTAATCCGACCCCGACAGATAAAGGAAAACGTCTAAAAATCTTCTATGCGACTCAGGTTGCTACCAAGCCACCAACCTTTGTGGTCTTTGTCAATGAAGAAGAGCTCATGCATTTCTCTTACCTACGTTTCTTGGAAAATCAAATTCGGAAAGCCTTTGTCTTTGAAGGGACCCCAATCCATTTGATCGCTCGGAAACGGAAGTAGGTGTTTATGAAAACCTTGAAACAAGGACTCCTGCTTGTAGTCACATTTATAGTATTTCTGGGACTGACAGCTTGTAGCGTTGAAAGAGAAGAAACCTATGAGAAAAAAGATAAAGACATTCTTCTTCGAGTGACGATTCGACATAGAGCCAATCAAATGATCTCTGAAGAGTTTTGGGCTGATAATTTTAATGTAAATATTGAAGATGACTCTGAGTTTGAATATATTAAAAAAGAAATTGTTGAACCTAAAAAAGGAATTTCGGGCTATACAACAGATGTGAGTCGGACGAAAGAGGGTGGACTGATGATTCATACTAAGATCGTCTACCAAGACTTAGATATTGAAGCCTTAAATAAAGCCAACGATGAGAAAAAAACGTTTGGAGAACTGGCCAACTATTCAGAACATATCAAAAATTTCAAAAAAGAAGGCTATAAGAGAATAAAATAAAAGGAACACACTTGGTGTTCCTTTTAGAATGTAAACAAACCATTATTAACATAAAATAGCTAGCTATTTTTCAAATAATGACTTTTATTTTTGGAGTCATTCAAGTAGATCTGAAACTTTCCGCCGTGAGAAAAGTGCTAGAAACAAGATTGTTTCTAGCACTCGGGAGTTTTGGAACCTTGGGTCCAAAACTAAGTCATGGAACTTCATAGAAGTTCCATGACGTCCGTACTCACCTAAGGGAAGTTTCTAAGAATAACTCTTCTTTAATTTGAATGGAAAAAGAAAAGTGGAGTAGGTGATAGTAAAATCAGGCATTGAATTCTTCACAATTCTTTGTCTTTTTTTTCTATTTTAGAGGGGATATGATATAATAAAGGGATAAACATAAGGTGGTAAATATGGCAAAATTAATTCCTGGGAAAATCCGTTCAGAAGGAATCCTTCTCTATGAAAACGGGAAAGTATCCCTACAGGAAATGAAGAATCAGTACCTCTATTTCAGAATTGACAATGAGTCCCTCCGCTATAGTCTAGATGATCAAGCAATTTTTTGTAGTTGTGAGTTTTTCCAGAAGAAAAAATTCTGTGTGCATTTAGCCGCAGGAGAAGCCTTTTTAAAAAATGATGAAGAAGGGAAGGAACTCTTGCTTGGTTTAGAGCAAGATGCAACAGAAAGTCAAGAAACAAAGGAAAAAGTATCTTTTGGAAGTTTGTTTTTAGATCAAGTCCTACCAAAAATTGAAAGCAAGGAAGTCCGTTTTGGTCTCTCAGCAACCGGTCATGTAGACGACTATTCCGGTCAGTTTTTGTGGACCCTTCGTATCTATCGCAGACCGGATGAGAGATCTTATGTGGTGCGGGATGTTGTAGCTTTTTTGCAAGCCATCAGAAAACAGTCCCATTTTGCGATTGGAAAAAGTTATTACGAGCCGATTTCCTACGCAGCATTTGACCCTGAAAGTCGTGCCTTAATTCGATTCTTAGAAGGCTTGTTATCGGGAGATACGGTGCATGATGCCCTCTTCTTTCCAAATGGGGGTCGTCATCTTTACTTTCCAATGAGTTTCTTTGAAGAAGCTGTGCAATTATTGATGGACCTACCGTCCTTTACCCTTGAAGTCGGACTGGATACCTATCAGGAAGTATTCTTTCAAGAACTTCAGGAAGATTCAGGCTTGTTTTCTTTCCAAGTAGTGGAAATGAAGGAGTTTATCGAACTACAGGTCCAAGTGGCTTCCTATAAAATGGTGGAAGGTCGCTTTCTTTTGGCAAATGGCCATTTTTATCAAATATCACCGCTTCAAAAGATTTTGATTGAGGCTGTGCAGAGTTTACCCCTCTCCAGTGATCAGAAAAGACATGTTCAATTTGATTTGTCTGATCAGACCAAATTAACCTATAGCTTAGAGCAATTCAGGAAAATTGGTGAGGTGAAAGCACCAAGTAATTTCTATATTCACGATTTTCAACCTCACTTTGCTTTTGATTTATCGGAGCAAGGAGAAGTGCTGCTGGATCTAGTTTTTGTCTACGAGGACCGTATCGTTCGCTCTGAGAAAGAACTTAAGGATCTGCCTTATTCCAGTAATTTTGATAAGGAACGTTTGGTTTTTGAAACCATCTTGACAGCTGGCTTTACCAATCAATTTCAAACCAAACGAGCTCCTCTCCTTCCCAAGCAGATCTATCCCTTCTTTCAGCAGACCCTTCCCTTGTTTGAAGAACTGGGAGAGGTCGAAGTTTCGGATAAGTTGTTAGATCTGTATCAGATTGAAAAGCCAAAGATTGCCATTCAAACCAGTGGTCGTCTCCTTGAGATTGGTTTTGAATTTGACTCCATTGATCCCTCTGAGGTTGAGCAAGTGATGAGTGCCTTGGTTGAGAAGAATGACTATTATATCAGTCAATCAGGAAAGGTTCTAATCTTTGATGAAGAAACCAAGCGGATCAGTCAGACTTTATTGAATCTTCGTGCAAAGAAGACAAAAACAGGTCAGTTACAAACCAATCGCATTGCAGCCTTCCAGCTCTCCCAGTTATTTGAGTCAGCTGACAATGTCCAATTTTCTGAAGAGTTTCGTCACTTGGCTCATGACTTGATTCATCCAGAGCAATTTCCTTTGGGTGAGTTGCAAGTGACAGCTAAACTTCGAGATTATCAGGAAGTCGGAGTCCGCTGGCTATCCATGCTCAATCACTATGGCTTTGGGGGGATTTTGGCAGATGATATGGGACTTGGAAAGACCCTCCAGACCATTGCCTTTCTCTCGAGTGTTGCGACGGCGGATTCTAAGATTTTGATCTTAGCTCCATCTAGTCTAATCTATAATTGGAAAGAGGAGTTCGAAAAGTTTGCTCCACAAATGGAAGTGGAGGTTATCTATGGCCTCAAAGCAAGTCGCGACGAGGTGATTGCAAGCAACCCTCAGGTAGCGATTACCAGTTACGCTTCCTTCCGCCAGGACGTAGAGCAATACGAAAAAAATCAGTACCAATACCTCATCTTGGATGAAGCCCAGGTCATGAAAAATTCCCAAACCAAGATTGCCCAATATTTACGGAAATTCGATGTTCCTCATACCTTTGCTTTGTCAGGAACGCCAATAGAAAACCATGTAGAGGAACTCTGGTCGATTTTCCAAATTGTGCTTCCTGGTTTGTTTCCGGGTAAAAAAGAATTTAAACAATTGAGTCCAGAGACTATTTCTCAATACGTCAAGCCCTTTATCATGAGACGGAAAAAAAGTGAAGTCTTGCAGGAGCTTCCGGATTTGATTGAGATGACCTATAAGAATGAATTGGCTGACGATCAAAAAACGATCTATTTAGCCCAGTTGAAGCAAATGCAAGACCGCATTCTAAGCTCTTCTGAAGAGGAACTCAATCGCAGTAAGATGGAAATCTTATCTGGTTTGATGCGTCTTCGTCAGATTTGTGATACTCCATCCCTCTTTTTAGAGGACTATACTGGAGAAAGTGGGAAGCTGGATAGCCTTCGAGAATTGCTAGAGCAGATCAAAGATGGAAACCAACGAGTGTTGATCTTCTCACAATTTAGGGGCATGTTGGATATCATTGAAAAAGAGTTGGATGCTTTGAAGATGACTTCGTTTAAAATCACAGGATCTACGCCAGCTAATGAGCGACAAGATATGACTAACGCCTTTAACTCCGGTCAAGGGGATGCCTTTCTCATTTCCTTGAAGGCAGGTGGAGTTGGCTTGAATTTGACAGGTGCTGACACGGTTATTTTGGTTGACCTATGGTGGAACCCTGCGGTAGAAGATCAAGCCATTGGCCGTGCCCATCGAATGGGACAAGATAAGAATGTTGAGGTCTACCGGATGATTACTCGAGGGACCATCGAAGAAAAAATTCAAGAGCTCCAGACTAGCAAACGTCATTTAGTTTCTACCATATTAGATGGCACCGAAACGCGCTCCAGCCTTTCTATTGAAGAAATTCGGGAAATTTTGGGTATTTCGGTAGAATAACTTGAAAAATTAAATGAATAGTTTATAATTAATGAAGTGTCGAAAGGAAGAAATAGGATGACGGATAAGCAGTTTCCTCAAGTAGCAGATGATGAATTGATGCTAACTCAAATGCCCCATATGAATTTATATGATGATGGGGACTTCATTAGTAATATTCTTGGGGAGTATACAGATAAAAACTATTTAGAATGGGAGCCAATTGCTACTGGAAAGGTAGCAGAGCAACCTTATCAAAAAAATCTACAAAAATCCCTTCAAAAACCATTTGAAGTGCCTAAGTCAAGAAGGCAGCCGATGACTCCTGATTTCAAGGAGCCTGTTGATAAAAAGAGCCCGGCGAATCGCTACGCAGAAGAAGCTCGGGAAGCAGCGCGTGCTGATTTGAAAAAGAAGCGGACGGCTCCGTATTTGACGGCGGATATTGCCTCTAAACCCAATCGGAAAAAATTCACCCCTTCTTTCATACCAAAAGTGAAGCCAACAGCTCCTTTTCAAAAAGAAAATCCAGGTGAATTAATCAAATATGGCGAGCGACTGAAACAAGAGCAATTGATTCTTTTAGAGGAGGCAGAGGAACTTCCGGTTCAAGAGTCTCACCAAGAAGAAAAGCCAAAGAAGAATAATTATGATTTCTTGAAAAAGAGTCAAATCTATAACAAGGATCATCAAAACATCCAAACGAGACCCATTAAACAAGAACTCGATGTGACCAATCTGGACTAGCAGGAGGAGAAACTATGTCAAAAACATTTCATTTTATCGGAATAAAAGGAGCAGGTATGAGCGCCTTGGCTCTGATGCTCCATCAGATGGGACACACTGTACAAGGATCTGATGTGGAGAAATACTACTTTACACAAAGAGGTTTAGAGCAGGCAGGGATTACCATTTTACCATTCAGTGAAGAAAATCTTACCGGTGATCAAATCTTGATCGCAGGGAATGCGTTTAAACCTGAAAATAATGTAGAGATTGCTTATGCAGATGCTCAAGGCTACACCTATCAACGCTACCATGAATTCTTGGGTGAATTTATGCGTGATTTTGTCAGCATGGGAGTAGCAGGAGCTCACGGGAAAACTTCTACTACAGGGATTTTGTCCCATGTCTTGTCTAATATCACAGATACCAGCTATTTGATTGGTGATGGAACTGGCCGTGGTTCCAAAGGTGCTAAGTACTTTGTCTTTGAATCAGACGAGTACGAACGTCACTTTATGCCTTACCACCCAGAGTATTCGATTATCACCAATATTGATTTTGACCATCCTGACTACTTTACTGGCCTAGAAGATGTCTTTAATGCCTTCAATGATTATGCCAAACAAATCTCCAAAGCCTTGTTCATCTATGGGGAAGATCCTGAGCTTCGTCGGATTACAGCTAATGCCCCAATCTATTACTATGGCTTTGAAGAAGAGGGCAATGATTTTGTAGCCAGTGATCTCTTGCGTTCTACTACTGGATCAACCTTTACTGTTCACTTCCGTGGAGAAGATTTGGGACAGTTCCAAATCCCATCCTTCGGACGTCACAATATCATGAATGCTACAGCGGTCGTTGGTTTGCTTTATATCGCTGGATTCGATCTTGATTTAGTTCGGGAACACTTAAAAACATTTGGCGGGGTCAAACGTCGCTTTACAGAAAAGATTGTCAACGATACCGTCATCATTGATGACTTTGCCCACCATCCAACTGAAATCATTGCTACTTTGGATGCGGCACGTCAAAAGTATCCAAGTAAGGAAATCGTAGCGGTCTTCCAACCTCATACCTTTACTCGGACGATTGCTCTCTTGGATGAATTTGCGGATGCCTTGAACCAGGCCGATGCAGTTTACTTGGCACAGATTTATGGATCAGCCCGTGAAGTGGATCATGGGGATGTAAAAGTGGAAGATCTAGAAGCGAAAATCATCAAGAAATCAGGTGTGATTACAGCTGAAAACGTTTCTCCACTCTTGGATCATGACAATGCTGTCTATGTCTTCATGGGAGCAGGAGATATCCAGACCTATGAATATTCATTTGAACGTTTACTTGGGAACTTGACCAATAACGTTCAATAAGGAGATACCATGCAACCAAACCTTAGGATTCGGTTTGCTAAAGAAATTGATTGGGATGAGATCGAACAGATCACGTCCCAAAATTTTTCTTTTCAAAGTGCTAAACGACAAGAACTGAACGGATTCAGGACCCTGGTCTTGGAATTTGAAGAGCAAGTGATTGGGAGTTGCCTGATTCAAACAGAGGATCAGCTCGAAAATCCCTCTTTAAAATTATTGTGGTTGGAAATTCTTCCAAACTTTAGAAAACAAGGTTTTGGTACCTTGTTACTGGCCTCACTCAAGTCTCTTGTAGCTCAAGAATCCTTGTTAGGAATTCATGTGCTCTGCCAGGAAGAACTGATTCCGTATTTTGAAATGAATGATTTCCAACTAGAGATAGGGGATAACGAAGAAGGAGTTGAGGGCTATCAACTAAGTTGGTGCCTGTCCCTATAGAAAGGAAGAAAAATGAACATTCGTCGTGCAACTATTGATGATTTAGAAGCCATTCTTGCTATAGAACTGGAAAATTTTAGTCCAGAAGAGGCAATAGATAAGACGGTGCTTGCAAAACATATTGAAACGTTTAATAATAGCTTTATAGTCGCTGAAAAGGATGGCCAAATTCTTGGCTATCTAGAAGGCCCAGTGACACAAACTAGATATGTCGAGGACCGCTCTTTTACAGCGGACGTAAAAGACGAGTCCCATCTACCAGGAGGTTATATTACCCTTACGAGTCTTTCGATTTCTCCGTCTGCACAGGGCTTAGGGGTCGGGAAAGCCCTGCTTGAAGCCATGAAAAATCTTGCTTTAGAGGAAGGTCGAGAAGGGATTAGTTTGACTTGTCATGATTACTTGATTAAGTATTATGAAAGGAACGGCTTTGTAAACGAAGGACGCTCGGCCTCTAATTATGCTGGGGAAGTCTGGTACGATTTAGTATGGGAGCTCCCATCAAGTAAGTGATCAATAGGATTTGAGGCGCTCAAGCCTCGTTCCTATTGCTTTTCTATCCCTTTTAAGATATAATATTAAGGATTATGACAAGGGGGGTCAAGTATTTGACTGAAAACCAACAAGAGAATGAAAAATTATTAAGCTTCAAAGAGCGGATTCTCCGTGATCTTGAAGAAGCCAATAAACAGATTGTACAGGTTGAAAAAGAATATGACTTACCTGTTCAAAAAATTTCGATTCCAGAGAACAAAGAAGATGAGACGGAAGAGTCGCTTTCTGACTCTGTGTCAGAAGAGTCCAAGGTACAGGAAACAGTAGAGATTCCAGAGGAAGTAGAAAAAGTAGAAGTACCAGAGGTTACAGAGGTTCCTGCAATTCAGGAAGTAGCCGAAGAGAACCAAGAAGAAGCGCCTCTACCAATCGAAGAGCCAACTCGAGAAGCAGAGAGCTCAAGTCAGCCTGTAGCTGTTTCGAGAAAAGAAAAACCGGTATCTAGTGTTTCGCGCAAGGATCGGGACCAACGTGTTCAGAAAAAGAAAAAGCAGAACACCATTGCGAAACGAATCGTCTTGACGGTTCTAGGTATTCTTTTTGTCTTAATGGTTGCAACTGGAATTTTTGCAGTGACCTATGTTCAATCTAACTTAAATGCTATGGATGCCAAGGCTACAGAGTTTGTAACCGTTGAAATTCCTGCTGGTTCTAGCAATCGTGAAATTGGGACTATTTTGGAGAAAAAAGGCTTGATTAAGAATGGCCAGTTCTTCAACTATTACACCAAGTTCAAGAATTATGGGAACTTCCAATCTGGTTATTTCAATCTTCAAAAGAGTATGGATCTCGATACCATTATTCAAAAATTGCAAGAGCAAGGAACTAAAACTCCGGAACCACCAGTCTTAGGAAAAATTACCATTCCTGAGGGCTACACGATTGATCAAATCGCGGAAGTGGTTTCTGTGGATGCGAGCTCAAAATCTGGTGCCAAGACTCCATATACGCAAGAAGAATTCCTAAAAGTCATCCAAGATGATGCCTTTATTGAAAAGATGGTAGCCAAATATCCTAAGTTATTAGCAACCTTGCCATCCAAGGAAAGTGGCGTACGCTACCGCTTGGAGGGATATCTCTTCCCAGCTACTTATGGCTATGGAAAAGATAGTAAAATGGAAGATCTTGTAGACCAGATGTTAGCTGCAATGGACCAAAATCTTTCAGCCTACTATGACACCATGGAAGCTAAAAATATTGATGTCAATGAGGTATTGACGCTGGCTTCTTTGATTGAAAAAGAAGGTGCTACTGATAAAGATCGCAAGGATATTGCAAGCGTCTTTTATAACCGTTTGAATCAAGATATGCCTCTTCAAAGTAATATTGCTATCTTGTACGCACAAGGCCAATTAGGCAAGAAGACGACTCTAAAAGAAGACGCAACCATTGACACTAATATCGATTCACCTTATAATATCTACAAGAATACTGGTTTGATGCCTGGTCCAGTAGATAGTCCAGGGGTATCTGCAATTGAAGCAGCCGTCAACCCAAGCAAGACAGACTACCTCTACTTTGTAGCAAATGTAGAGACTGGGGAAGTCTATTTTGCGAAAACTTATGAGGAACACACTAAAAACGTGGAAGAACATGTGAATAGCAAATTAACAGAAAGCAGCTCAAACTAAGGAGGATGTGGCATGCCACACCTTTTTAGTTCGAAAAAAATAATAGAAAAGAGAAAAAAATATGGCAGAAAAAACCTATCCAATGACCCTAGCTGAAAAGCAAAAATTAGAACTTGAATTAGAAGAGTTGAAATTAGTTCGTCGTCCAGAAGTTGTAGAGCGGATTAAAATTGCTCGTTCTTACGGAGACCTTTCAGAAAACAGTGAATACGAAGCCGCTAAAGACGAACAGGCTTTTGTTGAAGGACAAATCTCAAGCCTAGAAACAAAGATTCGTTATGCTGAAATTGTCGATAGTGATGCTGTCGCTGTTGACGAAGTAGCGATTGGAAAAACCGTTACTGTTCAAGAAATTGGCGAAGATGAAGAAGATGTTTACATTATTGTTGGTTCAGCTGGAGCGGATGCTTTTGCTGGTAAGATATCAAATGAAAGTCCAATTGGTCATGCCTTAATTGGTAAGAAAACAGGGGATACTGTGACAATTGAAACTCCAGCAGGAAGCTACCAAGTGAAAATCTTGAACGTTGAAAAAACAGAATAAAAAATGAGAGTGAGTCACTCTCATTTTTTTTTGAAGATAAAGTCTTCTGAAAAACTTTCCTTAGGTGAGTACGGACGTCATGGAACTTCGAAGAAGTTCCATGACTTAGTTTTGAGACCTTCGCTCTTTAATTTCCAGGCTCAGGCTAAAACAGTTCCCCAAACTGTTTTACTCTCAAAACTCCCGAGTGCCTGAAACACAATAGTTTCAGGCACTTTTCTCACAGCGGAAAGTTTTTCATCTTCTTAAATAACTAAAAAATAAAAGTCATTTTTTGATAATCATCTAACTGTTTTATGTATAACAATAGTTTGTATCTATTATTATATGAGAATGAACCACTCTCTTTTTTTGTAGTAATGGAAAAGGCCGAGATGATATCTCGGCCTTTTTACTAGTATTAGTTACGGTTGCGTTGTTTTCCAGCGTTTCGTTTTTTGTTTCCGTTAGTTGGAAGGGAACGATTCGCATTGGTTGGATTAGTAGGTGTGATATCTTTTTTAACGCGACGTCCATTGGATGCTGGAGCTTTTGGAGGGTTGTTTTTATATTCCTCAGCAACTTGTTTCCGCAATTTTGGACGGATGAGGTAGTTGATGACAAATTGTTGAATAATCTGTACGAAACCACCGACTACCCAGTAGAGAGTGACACCAGCTGGTGAAATCAAAGAGAAGACGGCAATCATAATTGGGCTTACGAGAGCTGTTTTCTTCATGGTTTCTCTTTGGGTTTCATCTTCGATACCATGGAGAGCGAGCATACTTTGAATGTAGTAAAGGACAGCAACAACTAAGGTTAAAGCAAGACTTTTTGAACCGAGACCAATGCCAAGGAAAGAGTCCTTGCTAATACCAGGAGTGTATTGAGCTGCATAAAAAAGGGCAGAGAAGAAAGGCATTTGAATCAACAAAGGCAAACAGCCAATGCCGCCGAATGGGCTGACACCATTTGCTTTTTGAGCATCCATCAATTCAGAGTTGGCCAATAATTTCTCTTCTTGAGTCTCCGCATTTTTGATGCGTTCTTGGATCGGCGCAAAGATTGGTTTAAGGTAGTTCATCTTCTCAGACTGGTAGGTTGCCTTCCATGATTGATAAATACCTAGTGGGAAGATGATGACACGAACAATCACTGTTACGAGGATAATCCCTAGACCAAAGCCGAGGCCAAGATCTGTCGCAAAGAAATTGATGGCTTCCCCCATCGGTTTTCCAAGGAGATTCCAGACGAAACCGGTTGGTTGTTTGGTTGTCTTGTCGATGCTGACACATCCTGTTAAGAGGAGGAGGGCTGACAAGCTGAGAACAGCAAGTAGATAACGTTTATATTTTTTCACGAGTTACAATCCTTTAATTTTAAATAATACCTTTCTATTCTACTGTTTTTTTATCAAATTAACAATAGTTCTCTAGACTTAATTTGAAATTTTAAAATCTTTGTAGGGTTCGAAGTTTGCCAGATGGACATCAAGATAAGAAACCTTTGAAAAAGGAGTAGGCCCTTTTCGTATTTCTTGGATAAATTTGGCCATGCGGGCATTGTCTTCGCAGGAGGCAAGGATAGTGACCGTTCCGTCATCATTGTTCCAGACCCGACCTGTAATGCCTCCAATTTCTAATGCTAAGCTATAAACTCCCCAACGGAAGCCAACACCTTGAACCCGACCTTGGGCCGTCATTTCAACTTTTTGCATGCTTGTTCTCCTTGTGCTTGAATTCCTACTCAGGACGGAGAAGCTCCTCCTGTGAATGTGGTATAATAGTCTTATGAATATTATAACCTCTAAGTCCAATAATGGGATCAAAAAAGTTAAAAAACTTCATCAAAAAAAATACCGAATCGACTCCTACCTGATCGAAGGCTGGCATCTTTATGAAGAAGCTATCAATCATCAGGCTCCGATTGAACAAGTCTTTGTTCTGGAAGAGTTTGTAGATAAGGTCAAGAAAGATACGAAGGCGACCATCGTAAGTCCTGAGGTTTTAGCAGAAATTGCTGATTCCAAAAGCCCTCAAGGAATTGTGGCTGAAATTAAGATACAGCCAATCCAGCATCTTCAGCTGGCTCAAGGACGGTATTTATTGTTAGAGGATGTTCAAGATCCAGGAAATGTCGGAACCATGATTCGGACTGCTGACGCAGCAGGCTTTGACGGGGTGCTTCTAACTGATCAATCAGCAGATTTGTATAATATGAAAACCTTGCGCTCTATGCAGGGGAGTCATTTTCATCTTCCTGTTATCCGTTTGCCTAAAGAGCAACTCTTAACAGCCATTGAAGAAAGTCAGCTACCCATCTATGCGACCACCTTGTCTCAGGATTCTATTGACTATAAGCAAGTGGAGAAAGTCCCTGCTTTTGTACTGGTCATGGGGAATGAAGGACAAGGTATTAGTGACCAGATGGCTGAGAAGGCAGATCTGCTGGTTCATATCACCATGCCAGGTCAGGCAGAGAGTCTGAATGTCGCTGTTGCTGCAGGGATTTTGATCTTTTCTATGGTTGAAGAATAGTGCGTTAGTCAGATAGAGGAGGTGAGACGCATGTATCGACAAGATAAAGAATATATGGCTGAAGTCGGACATTTGATCCAGCATCCCAAACTTCAAAAATTAAAGGAAATTCCCCACCATATTCATTCCAACCGTTTAGAGCATTCCATTCACGTTAGCTACACCAGCTACCGCATTTCTAAGAAGATGGGCTGGGATACCAAAAGTACAGCAAGGGGAGCTCTCTTACACGATCTTTTTTACTACGACTGGCGGCAGGTCAAATTTAACAAGAGCCATGCCTGGGTACATCCTCGGATAGCTGTTCGAAATGCCAAAAAGATAACGAGCCTCAATAAAAAAGAAGAGGACATCATCCTCAAACATATGTGGGGCTTGACGCTTGCTCCACCTCGCTACAAAGAATCTTTCCTCGTGACCATGGTCGATAAATACTGGGCGATAAAAGAAGCCTCAGAACCAATGAGAAAAAAGTGGTCAAAGAGGAGACTTTTCCATCGAAAAATGTTAAAATCATAATAATTTAAGTTTGAAAGGAATGATTGATGATGAATCAACAAACCGTTATCCACGAACAAAGTGGTCTTAATAGCTTTTATAGCAAAATTTATTCTCTAGTTGGAGTTGGAGTTGGAATCTCAGCTGTCGTATCAGCTTTGATGATGACCCTTTTCCAAGAAACCTTCATATATATTCTAACTCAGGCTCCATGGGTCTACTATATTGCCATTGCTGTTGAATTGATTTTGGTCCTGGTCGCTTCGAGACAATCTGTGAAAAACAATCCCATGGCCTTGCCTCTCTTTTTAACTTATTCAGCTCTGAATGGCTTTACCTTGAGTTTTATCATTGCACGCTATGCTCAAGCGACAGTTTATAAAGCCTTCGTCGTTAGTGCCTTGATGTTCTTCATCATGTCTGCCATTGGTCGTGTGACCAAAAAAGACTTGTCTGGAATGGGACGAGCATTTATGGGGGCCTTGATTGGTATTATCATTGCTTCGATTGCGAACATCTTCTTACAAAGCTCTGGTATGGATTATGTCCTTAGCATTCTTTGTGTTATCATCTTTGCAGGTTTGACTGCTTGGGATAACCAAAAGATTCGTTATGTCTATGAACAATCCAATGGTCAGCCAACCAATGGTTGGGTTGTTGCTTTGGCTTTGGAACTCTATCTTGATTTCATCAACTTGTTCATCAATATCTTGCGTATTTTTGGACGCAACGATTAATCGAAAGAGCCGGGAAACCGGCTTTTTTTGTTGGAAAACTTGTGATATACTAAAGAAAATTGATAGAAAAGAGAATCTTCACATGAAACGTCCATTTATTAGTAGAGAAAGATTAAAACAAATTACGGAAACCTATCCAACTCCCTTTCACCTATATGATGAAGCTGGGATCCGGCAGACAGCTCGTGCCCTCCATCAAGCCTTTTCTTGGAATCCAGGCTTTAAGGAGTATTTCGCTATCAAAGCGACCCCTAATCCAGCCATCCTAAAAATCCTCAAAGAAGAAGGCTGTGGCGTGGACTGTGCTAGCTATGTGGAGCTGCTGATGGCACAAAAATTAGGATTTACGGGTCAAGAAATTATGTTTTCTTCCAACAATACACCGGCTGAAGAGATGGTCTTTGCCCGTCAGCTAGGAGCGACTATCAACTTGGATGCCTACGAAGATGTAGCCTTCCTACAATCTGTTGCGACACTACCGGAGGTCATCTCTTGCCGCTATAATCCAGGAGGGGTGTTTGAACTGGGAACGGATATCATGGACCATCCTGAAGAGGCTAAGTTTGGCATGACCAAGGAGCAATTGATCCAAGCATTTACGGAGTTGAAAGATTTAGGTGTCAAACGATTTGGGATCCATGCCCTCTTAGCTTCGAATACCGTCTCCAATGATTACTATCCAGAATTGGCTAAGCAATTATTCCAGTTGGCAGTAGAAGTGGTTGAAAAGACAGGGGTTACCTTGGACTTTGTCAACCTCTCTGGTGGGGTTGGAGTGAACTACAAACCAGAAGACCAACCAAATGATATTGCTGTGATTGGGGAAGGTGTTCGTCGGGCTTACGAGGACATTTTAGTTCCAGTGGGCTTAGATCAAGTGAAAATCTATACGGAATTAGGCCGCTTTATGCTAGCCCCACATGGCCTATTGGTCACCCATGTCACCCATAAGAAACAGACTTATCGGACCTATCTAGGAGTAGATGCTTCGGCTGTCAACCTCCTTCGTCCCGCTATGTACGGGGCCTACCACCATATCACCAATCTGGATCGACCAGATGGAAAGACAGAAATAGTAGACATTGTTGGTAGTTTGTGTGAAAACAATGACAAGTTTGCCAAAAATCGGGAATTTCCTGTCTCTGAAATTGGGGATCTTTTGGTCATCCATGATACAGGAGCGCATGGTTATTCTATGGGTTATCAGTACAATGCCAAGCTCCGCTCTGCCGAGATTTTATTAGAAGAATCAGGCCAAACTCGTCTCATCCGACGGGCCGAAAAACCAGAGGATTACTTTGCAACATTGTATGGCTTTGACTTTGAAAAATAGGGCCTTTTTGGTATAATAGAAAATGTGTAAATATTGAATTTAGGAGAAAAACACTTATGTCTACATTTTTGACAATTTTATTGATTATCCTTGCTTTCTTTGGTGGAATGTTGGCAGGTATGTACCTACTTCGCAAGCAGTTTGAAAAAGAATTTGCATCAAACCCACGTTTGAATGTTGAAGCAGTTCGTACATTGTTGGGAGCTAGTGGTCAACGTCCAAGTGAAGCGAAGGTGCAACAAGTTTACCGTCAAATTCTGAATCAACAAAAAGCATCTTTGAATACGAAGAAGAAATAAAAGCAAAACAGATGACACAATAAAATAAGTAGGGGGACTTTAAGATTTTTCTTGGTCCCTTGTTTTGAAAGGAAGGCAGATGGACAATCGACCAATTGGTTTTTTGGATTCGGGTGTCGGAGGGTTAACCGTTGTTAGCGAATTGATGCGGCAACTCCCCCATGAAGAGGTGGTCTATATTGGTGATTCCGCTAGAGCACCTTATGGCCCGAGACCAGCAGATCAAATTCGTGACTATACTTGGGAGATGGTTCGTTTTCTCCTAACGAAAAATGTGAAGATGATTGTTTTGGCCTGTAATACGGCGACAGCTGTTGTATGGGAAGAGGTGAAAGAAGCCTTGGATATCCCCGTTCTAGGAGTGATTTTGCCAGGAGCTTCCGCAGCGATCAAGGCGACAAAAAGCAAACGAATTGGAGTCATTGGGACCCCAATGACGGTCGCTTCAGATATTTATCGGAAAAAAATTCAAAGCCTGTCACCAGAAATGGCAGTAGAGAGTTTAGCTTGTCCGAAATTTGTCCCTCTGGTTGAATCTAATGAGTTGCAGTCCAGTGTTACAAAAAAAGTTGTCTATGAAACCTTGAAACCTTTGGCTGGGAAAGTAGATACACTGGTTTTGGGATGCACCCATTATCCTCTCCTTCGCCCTATTATTCAAAATGTCATGGGGCCAGAGGTTCAGTTAATTGATAGCGGTGCTGAGTGTGTCCGGGATATCTCGGTCTTGCTCAACTACTTTGAGATTAATCGCAGTCGTCAACTGGAGGACTGCCACCATCAGTTTTATACAACGGCCAATGCAGCCAGTTTTGCAGCGATTGCCAAGACTTGGTTGCATCAAGTCGTTCATGTGGAGCATGTAGAATTATGAACCAAAAGATTTATGAATACAAAGATGCCTTAAATTGGTTTCTAGCTGAATGGGGAGATCGGAGTGACTATAACGAATATAGTGAAGTCTCTTCAGAAGCTTCTGAGCTTGTTGACCTAGTAGAATCACTAGTTGGAGACACAGATTTGGGCTTTCCCCTAAATGTAACGGTTGTTCGTTACGCCTCTAGTTTGCAGTTTTTGACCTTCCTCTTTCAAATCGTTGAGGAAACACTAGGTCGCAAAATTGAAATCGTGCAGCGTCAAGGAGCTCTTCTCATTGTAGAAGGAGAGCAATTGCTCTCTGTTTATCTGCCAAAGAATGGTCTTCCACTTGCAGATTTTTTGGGCCAGGAAGGTCTTAAGGATCGCTTGCTAATCGCTACTCGGAATGAAGGAAAAACCAAAGAGTTTCGTCAGATCTTTGAACAAATGGGTTTTGAAGTCGAGAATCTCAATGACTATCCGGATCTTCCAGAAGTCGCTGAAACAGGAATGACTTTCGAAGAAAATGCTCGCCTAAAAGCTGAGACAATTTCAAAGCTAACAGGGAAAATGGTGTTGGCAGATGATTCAGGACTCATGGTCGATATCCTAGGGGGCTTACCAGGTGTCTGGTCTGCTCGCTTTGCAGGTGTAGGAGCGACCGACTTAGAGAACAATGCCAAGCTCTTACACGAGTTGGCGATGGTCTTTGAATTGAAGGATCGGTCAGCAAAATTTCATACAACCTTAGTGGTTGCCAGTCCTGGTAAGGAGAGCCTTGTTGTGGAGGCGGATTGGCCAGGATATATCAATTTTGAACCAAAAGGTGAGAACGGGTTTGGCTATGATCCCCTCTTTCTGGTAGGAGAAACAGGTAAGACATCTGCTCAACTAACTCTAGAGGAGAAAAATCAACAATCGCATCGTGCTTTAGCCGTGAAGAAATTAGTGGAGGTATTCCCAGCATGGCAGAACAAGTAATTATCGTCATGAGCGATTCTCATGGCGATCGTCAGATCGTAGAAGAAATCAAAAACCACTATAAAGGAAAGGTCGATGCCATTTTTCACAACGGGGATTCTGAGTTAGAAAGTACCGACCCTGTATGGGAAGGCATTCATGTTGTCAAAGGGAACATGGACTTTTATGGGGAGTACCCCGAACGTCTGGTGACGCAATTGGGTCCTACTCGGATTATTCAAACCCATGGTCATCTTTTCCAAATTAATTTTAGTTTTCAAAAGTTAGATTTGTGGGCCCAGGAAGAAGATGCGGATATCTGTCTCTATGGCCATCTGCATATTCCGGATGCTTGGAAGGAAGGGCGTACCCTTTTTCTAAACCCTGGGTCAGTCAGTTTACCGAGGGGGCCTATTCAAGAGTGCCTCTATGCTAAAGTGGAAATTGATGCAGATTCCTATCGAGTTGAATTTTTAAATCGGAAACATGAGGTCTATGAACCTCTTACAAAGGAGTTTGATCGATGATCGCCAAGGAATTTGAGGAGTTTATTCTCCGAGAAGAAAAGACTTTTTTGACTCCAGCGCGCAATTTGGCTGTCTTGATTGATACGCATAATGTGGATCATGCTATCTTGGTGCTGAGTCAAATTAGCTACACTCGTGTTCCTGTTGTGACCGATCAAATGAAATACGTAGGGACGATTTCTTTAACTGATATTCTTTCTTACCAAATGAAACATGATTATTCTGATGAAGTCTTTTCATCCATGGACATTGTCCATATGACAAAAACGGATGGGGAGCGCCTTGGAAAAGACTATACTGTGACGGAAGTCTTGCATAAGTTGGTAGAGGAATCCTTTCTACCGGTTGTTTCAGAGGATGGAGTCTTTGAAGGAATCATCACTCGAAAATCCATTTTAAAAGCCATCAACTCCCTCATGCACAATTTCTCAAATGAATATGAGATGAGGAAAAAATGAAAGAATACATAGCTAGTTTTATCAAAGAAAAAGACTTAAGTGAAAATTCACAGACGGCTTATTCTTATGATTTGGATCAGTTCGTGGATACTGTTCATAACCATGTCTCAGATACCAATCTTCGAATTTATCAAGCTTCGATTAAAGATTTTAAACCAGCTGTTCAAAAACGGAAGCTTTCAGCCGTCAACCAATTTTTGTTTTATCTTTATCAACATCAAGTTATCGAGGATTACCATCGCTTAGTCCTTCCAAAAGTCTCTGTGCCGAAAAGCCACGATCAAGAACTATTGGACTTATCCCTCTTGTGGGAAGGGTCAGAGCTATCCCAAGGTCGCTTGATTGCTCTATTGATTGTCGAGATGGGCTTATTGCCTAGTGAAATTCTTCAGTTGAAAATCGTTGATATCGAGCTCGATTTTCAGGTTTTACGCGTAGGAAAAGAAGGACAAAAACGGGTCTTGCGTATTCCGGATGCTCTTCTAGGAGAGTTGACGGATTTGATGACGGGGACTTATTTATTTGATAACAAGGGCAAGGCCTACTCGCGTCAGTGGGGCTTCCGTCAATTAGAGTCCTTCCTATTGGAAAAAGGATTTGAGAATCTTTCGGCACAATCCTTACGAGAACAATACATTTTAAAACAAAGAGAACAGGGGATGGATCTGTTTAGCATCGCCCGCGAGCTCGGTTTAAAAACTCTTGTTACCTTAGAAAAGTATAAGTAATGGATATTAAAATAAAGGATTTTGAAGGTCCCTTGGATCTTCTCTTACACCTCGTTTCAAAATACCAAATGGATATTTATGAGGTTCCTCTAATTGAGGTGATCGAGCAGTACTTGGCCTATTTAACGACCCTTCAAGCCATGCGGCTAGAGGTTGCTGGTGAATACATGCTGATGGCTAGTCAATTGACCTTGATTAAGAGCCGGCGTCTCCTTCCCAAAATTGCGGAGCAAGCAACGGATGAAGAAGATTTGGAGCAGGACCTCCTGTCTCAAATCGAAGAGTACCGGAAGTTTAAACTATTGGGTGAAAAGATGGCCCTTCAACACGAGGAGAGAGCCCAGTACTTTTCAAAACCCAAAACGGAATTAGTCTATGATGATGCTGAATTGGTCCATGACAAGACCACGATAGATCTTTTCTTGGCCTTTTCAAAATTGTTAACAAAAAAGAAGGAAGAATTTCGACAAAATCATACGACCATTGTTCGAGACGAGTATAGAATTGAAGACCTGATGAATGTTGTTCGTCACTTGTGTCAACCTGGTAAGAGAATCTTGTTACAAGATATTTTTGAGGAAGCCAAGGATGTCAACGAACTGATTACAGTCTTTTTGGCGACTTTGGAATTAATTAAAGTACAAGAAGTTGAGGCTCTTCAGGAAGAACCATTTGGAGATATTATTTTAGTAGGATTAAAGAATGAGTAAAATTGCAGAGATGGAGGCCCTCTTGTTTGTTGCAGGAGAAGATGGTTTAACGGTGAGACAGATTGCCGACCTCTTATCCCTTCCTCCCACAGGGGTGATTCAAAGTTTAGAAAAATTGGCCCAGAAGTATGAGCAGGATCAAGATTCTAGTATGGCCTTATTAGAGACAGCGTCAACCTATAAATTAGTGACCAAGTCCCAATATGCAGAGCTGTTACGTGAGTATTCAAAGTCACCAATGAATCAAAGTCTCTCTCGTGCCGCCTTGGAAACTCTCTCCATCATTGCCTATAAACAGCCGATTACTCGGATTGAAGTCGATGATATTCGAGGGGTGAACTCTAGCGGGGCTATTTCAAAATTACTTTCTTTTGAGTTGATTCGAGAAGATGGGAAGAAAGAAGTCATTGGGAGACCCAATCTCTATGTGACGACAGATTACTTTTTGGATTACATGGGGATAAACCATCTAGACGAGCTACCAATTGTTGAAGAGACTGAGTTAATCGGTCAAGAAAGCCAATTATTTACAGAAAGAACTGAGGAAATTGATGAGAATTAACAAATATATTGCTCATGCTGGTGTCGCAAGCCGCCGCAAAGCAGAGGAATTGATTAAGCAAGGCCTTGTCACTGTAAATGGCCAAGTGGTCCGTGAATTGGCGACAACGATCAAGTCTGGAGACAAGGTAGAAGTAGAAGGTCAACCAATATACAACGAGGAGAAGGTTTACTACCTCTTAAATAAACCAAGAGGGGTCATCTCCAGTGTATCAGACGATAAAGGGAGACCAACTGTTATTGATTTGCTACCGCAAGTCAAGGAACGGATTTATCCTGTCGGTCGTTTGGACTGGGATACTTCTGGTGTCCTGATTTTGACCAATGATGGTGATTTTACGGATGAAATGATCCACCCGCGTAATGAGATTGATAAGGTTTATGTTGCGCGCGTGAAGGGATTGGCGAACAAAGAAAACTTGCGTCCCTTGACTCGTGGTGTGACCATTGATGGCAAAAAGACCAAGCCAGCTACCTATGAGATTCTAAAGGTTGATCCAGAAAAGAATCGCTCAGTTGTCCAATTGACCATCCATGAAGGACGCAATCACCAAGTCAAAAAGATGTTTGAAGCCGTTGGCCTCTTGGTGGATAAATTGTCCCGGACCCAATTTGGAAATCTAGACGTTTCTGGACTTCGTCCTGGTGAATACCGCCGTCTCAATAAAAAAGAAATCAGCCAATTGCATACCCTTGCAGTGACAAAGACGAAAAAATAATGAAGAAATGTGCAATCAGCCTTGTTCGTCTCTATCAACGCCTTCTTTCGCCCCTCTTTCCACCTTCCTGTCGCTATAGTCCTACCTGTTCCAACTATATGATTCAGGCTATTGAACGGCATGGCTTGAAAGGGATTCTGATGGGGCTTGCCCGGATTCTTCGTTGCCATCCCTGGAGCAAGACTGGAGTAGATCCAGTTCCAGATCATTTCAGTCTGAGAAGCCACCTAGAAGAAGAGAAAAGCGAAAATTAAGTTAGAGCAAACTTCCATAAGAAGTCTCATTCAGAGCAAAGAAAAAAGTTTTGGAATTACTCCAAAACTTTTTGTTTTTAGCGATCGGACCAGGTGCGAGGCATAAAGAGCAGTAACATCGGGTAGATTTCTAAACGTCCTGCAATCATAGCAATCGATAGTAAGAATTTAGAGATGGGGCTAAAGATAGCGAAGGTATCCGTTGTCCCAATCATCGGTCCGATATTGTTAAAGCAACTAAAGACTGCACTGACAACCGTCATAAAATTGTTGCTGTCAAAGCTGACAACCGCAATGAGGGCGATCGTAATCAAGGTATAGACTACGAAATATTTTAAGATTTTGTGCTGGGTGTCCTTATCCAAGGCAGTGCCATTCACATGTAGGGTCATCACCCGGTTGGGTGAGAGAGTCGAACGAATTTGATTCTTGCCGATCCGAGCTAAAATCAAGCAGCGAATCACTTTTAGTCCCCCAGCCGTTGACCCAGCGGATCCACCAACCACCATGAGCATGAGAAGGAGGAACTGAGAAAAGAGTGGCCAATCAACAGTATTGCCAAAACCAAATCCAGTCGTGGTAATGACATTGGAGACTTGGAAAAAGGACATTTCAAAACTATCCGCAAAATTATGATAGAGATGGAAAATGTTGCAGGCAATCAAAAGGGAAGAAACTCCGACAATCATCAGGTAGGTGCGAAGTTCCTCATCGCCGAAGAAGGCTTTGAACTTGCGAAGCATGATGTAGTAATAAAGGTTAAAATTGACCCCAAAGACCAAGACTCCAAAGCTGACCAAATAGGTGATGAGCGTCGAATGGTAGTGGGCAATCCCGTCGTTGAAGACGGTGAATCCACCGGTACCAGCAGTCCCCATAGCAATGATAAAGCTATCATAAAGAGGCATGCCGGCACAGAAGTAGATCACGACAAAGAGGAAGAAGAGGGCCAAATAGAGGTAATAAAGGATTTGAGCTGTGTTCTTCAATTTGGATACAATTTTACCAAATACGGGACCAGGCACTTCTGCCTTCATCACTTCGAGGTGGCTGTTCTTATTGTTGTCCATAATAGCTAGGGCAAAGACCAGCACCCCCATCCCTCCAATCAAGTGGGTGAAACTACGCCAGAAAAGAAGGGAAGGACTGAGGACGGAGACGTCATTTAAAATGGTTGCCCCTGTAGTCGTAAAACCAGAGCTAACTTCGAAAAATGCATCAATGATGTTTGGGATTTGTCCTGAAAAGACAAAAGGAAGAGCACCAAAGAAGGACCAGAGGATCCAACACAAAGCCACAATCAGAACGCCTTCCTTGGCATAGATGTGAAAATCTTTGGGTTTGAAAAAGGAACCAATGCCTCCCAATACAAGGAGGATGGCAATGGTTGCAAATAGGGAGAGAAAGACAGTCGGGCTATCCTTGACAACAAAATCGTTCTTTAGATTGAGAAGTGCAACCACAATCGGCACACAGAGCAACATAGCTTCAATCAGAAGGAGTTTTGCTAAAAGGTAGCGAATCATACTTTTATTCATGGCTTACCCCTCTAACAAATCATAGATTTTAGTGATGTTGCTGATTAGGGTAGTAACGATAATGCGATCCCCTATCAAAAGATGGTCATCTCCAGTTGGGAAAATAGCTTTCCCGTTTCGAATGATGGCTGCGATGAGAACACCTTTTTTCAATTTCAGTTGTGCCAAAGGTTTGCCCGTCATTTTGTTTTCTTCGCGAATCTGGAATTGAAGGGTCTCGATTTGACCGTTGGCGACGTGGTGCAAGGCTTCAAGATTTGAATAGCGGGCATTATAGCGACCACGAATGAAGTGCATGATGGTGTCCACCGCAATTCCTTTAGGTGTCACAATACTTGAAAAATCTTGCCGATCAATAATTTCCAGTAGGCTAGTCCGGTTGACCTTGGTAATATTCTTTTGAACACCTACGCTATTTAGGAACATAGAAGCGATAATGTTTTCTTCATCGACCCCTGTTAGAGTCGCCACAGCATCAAAGTTACCTGCGCGTTCTTCCATTAGAATATCTTTTGATGTCCCATCTCCCTGGATAACATAAAGATCAGGGAATTCTTGACTAAACCATTCTGCCCGTTTTTGATCGATTTCAATGACTTTTAAGTCAATCTTCCGTTTGCTATTTTCCAAAATATTTAGGAGATAGTAGGAAATCTTGCCAGCTCCAATCAGAAGCAGGCTTTTAACGACTTGCGGACGAATGCTATTGTGGAAGTCTACGATTTCCACTCGATTTCCAGTCATGAAAATCTTATCAAAGGCTTGTAAAGTGAAGTCGCCATCTGGAATCGTTAACTGACCTTGCCGTTCGATAGCACAGATAATGATGTTTCCGTATTTCTTTCTGAATTGAGAAAGGGTCATCTGGCAGAGCGGGCTTTCCTCCTTGATTTTGAACTCCATGAAGGCCACTCGACCACCAGCGAAGTGCTCAACAGATAAGGCATTTGGGAAGTCAATACTATTAGCAATGTAGCGGGCAGCAAGAAGCTCAGGATTGACAACTAGAGAGAAGCCGAGAATATTTTTCTCTTTAAAATAAGAATTTGAGTATTCCGGATTGCGGACCCGGACAATGGTTTCTTTGGCTCCCATTTTTTTGGCTAAGACGGCAGAAACCATGTTGACTTCGTCTTGCTCTGTTAGGGCGACAAAGATGTCACAGTCGGCTACATCTGCTTGTTCGAGAATCTTAAAGTTGGCACCATTTCCAACAATACCAATGATATCGTAGCGTTTGGTAATATGATTAACGACGGCTTCATCTTGTTCAATCAAGATGACATCGTGATTTTCTGCGACGAGGGAACGACAGAGTGCTGTTCCGACTTTACCGCCTCCAACTACAATAATTTTCATGAATATTTCCTCCAAAGTATGATTCTATCTTACTCTATTTTCAAAAAAAAATCACCTCTTAATGGTGGAGATAGGGCATAAAGGGGTAGATTCTCAAAACTACATGAAAGAGAATGTAAAAAAGTGAAATTTTTTTGTCGAAATAGTTGACAGGAGGTATGAAAGTGGTATACTGATACAGTAACCTCATTGATTTACCTCAAACCTGTTGTGAGTTAAGTTAATGAAGTCGTAACCACGCTGTTTGCTGAGCTTGACTCCGGGCAGTGTGGCTATTTTTTTGCCAGAAATGAGATCGTGATGAATATTGAAGAATTAGCTTATACAGAAACCAAATCAAAAAACCATGTAGTTCTCTATCAACCTCAAATCCCCCAAAACACAGGGAACATTGCTCGTACTTGTGCAGCTACCAATGCCCCCCTTCACATCATTCGGCCCATGGCTTTTCCTATCGATGATCGGAAGATGAAACGTGCGGGACTGGATTATTGGGATAAGTTAGATGTTCGCTTTTACGACAGCTTGGATGAATTTATGGAGGCTGCAGCTGGAGGAAAGGTCCACCTGGTTTCAAAATTTGCTGACCAGACCTATTCGGATGTGGATTATAATGATGATGCAGAACATTATTTCATTTTTGGTCGTGAGGACAAAGGCTTACCAGAGGATTTTATGCGGCTTCATGCTGAAAAGGCGATTCGGATTCCGATGAATGATGAGCATGTTCGAAGCTTGAATGTCTCCAATACCGTTTGTATGATTGTCTACGAAGCCCTCAGACAACAGGAGTTTGCAGGCTTAGAGCTGGTCCATCAGTATGAGGGAGATAAGTTGAAGTAGGAAGAGGCTCTTTGCAAAAGGAGTTTCGTTGTAACTTTTGATATTACAAAACACTTGCAATAGCAGGTGTTTTTTGTTATGATTAAGGAGTCTTCAGGGCAGGGTGAAATTCCCGACCGGCGGTGACTTTTACTAGGAAATGTTCTTTTCCTTTTCTACTTTGTTGCCAAGCTTTGCCTAACTAGAAGTTATGCCTAGAGCTTGTCGCCTCGTCTAAAAGAAAAATCTCCATTTCCATACTCTATAAGAAGTCCGCGAGCGCAAGCTGATGTGGTGTGATTCCACAACCGACAGTATAGTCTGGATGGGAGAAGACGAGAGAGGAACAAACCTGTTCTTTTTGACGATGGACTTGATGGAAATTTTGTTGATTCTATAAGAAATCAGTCTTTGCGCTTTTTTTGTAGCATCAGGGCTTTTTTAATCAAGTACCAAGGAACTGTTTAAGTTTTCTTTAAAACGATTGAAATAGAATAAGGTTAAGGGAATCTTTCCAACTTCTTCTAATTTTAGTAAAAATTGGAGGAACCTGTGATGACAAATACTCGTAAACTGACCCTAGTGGCTGTTTTATCTGCACTTTCTTTTCTATTGATGTTTTATCAACTATCAATAGGGATTGATTTTTTAAAGGTTGACTTTAGTACGATCCCAATCTTACTCGCCTTAGTTCTATTAGATCTAAAGAGCTCAGTTGTGGTGGTTTTGATTCGATCTGTTCTCAAGTTGGTTTTGAATGGTCGAGGAGCTGAGACCTTGGTTGGCTTACCGATTAATATCATTGGTGTCTTAGTCTTTGTCTTAGCATTTGCAGTCATTTGGAATAAGAAGAAAAGCCAGGTTCGGTTTGTAATTGCTAGTCTAGTTGGGACCATTGGTTTAACCATTTCCATGCTCCTGGTCAATTACTATTATGCCATCCCTCTCTATGCCAAATTTGTTGGTTTTGACATCGCAAAGATGGTCGGAGTTGAAAAGTATCTTCTCGGTATGGTTGTTCCCTTTAATCTAATAGAAGGACTGATTTGGGCTGTAACCTTCTGGATGGTATATACCGTCGTACAGCCCCTACTTAAAATCTATGAAAAATAAACAATCTCATTTTTTAAAGGGCTCTTTTGCCCTTTTGTTATTTATGATTCTGGGCTATGTAGTCAAATTTTATCCTGAAAATTTAGTCGGAATCGATCAACCGATTCAATCGGCTATTCGCGGGGATTTACCAGCCTATTTGACAGCCTTCTTTACCCGTGTAACAATGCTGATGAACACACCAATTGTTGCAGCCTGGGTTGGCGTCATCGTCCTCTTCTTTGTCTGGAAGAAATGGTATACGGAGGCCCTCCTCCTCACCGGGAGTTTGGTTACAACTGGATTACTCGTGGTGATCCTGAAACACATCTATTTACGCCCACGACCAGCACTTCAACATTTGGTCCAAGAAGGGGGCTATTCTTTCCCAAGTGGGCACTCCTTGGCAGCCACCCTGGTCTTCGGTAGTTTGATCATTGTGGTGGGGCAACGGATGACCTCTCAAGTCGGGAAAGTCCTTGCTCAGCTTGCCCTCTTCCTTTGTATGGTGACCATCGTTGTATCTCGTGTCTATGTTGGGGTTCATTACCCGACAGACGTCACAGGAAGTATGCTTTTGGGATTTGGTCTTTTGCAAATGATCTTTCCTTATTACGACCGTTTGCGTTTTGAATGGCGCTTTAAGAGTAAGCAGAAGTAAAGCATGAACGATTTATTTGAAGAAAAGGTCCTAAGGGTCGTTGCTCAGATTCCCCTGGGATGTGTGGCCACCTATGGTCAAATTGCCCAACTCATTGGCTATCCTCGCCATGCCCGCCAGGTCGGCAAGGTCTTGGCCACTTCTACAAAAGCTGTGACTTATCCCTGTCACCGGGTTGTGACCTCTACTGGTCGCCTGGCTCCTGATTGGGAAGAGCAAGGCACGCTTCTCTGGGCCGAAGGGGTGGAATGCAAATCCAACGGTTGTGTGGATCTTAAAAAATACAAATGGAAAGCAGAGGAGACTCAACTTTGAGTT
>NZ_JBYQGU010000011.1:0-66722 GCF_058200455.1 Streptococcus sp. SCPM-O-B-15294 (M123)
TTTCTTTAATAATAAGCGGGTGTAGTTTAGTGGTAAAACTACAGCCTTCCAAGCTGTTGTCGCGAGTTCGATTCTCGTCACCCGCTTTGAACGTTTGTTCATTACCAAGTTTTTAACTTGGGCGCGTAGCTCAGGTGGTTAGAGCGCACGCCTGATAAGCGTGAGGTCGGTGGTTCGAGTCCACTCGTGCCCATTAGGAGAATTACTCAAGAGGCTGAAGAGGACGGTTTGCTAAATCGTTAGGTCGGGTAACCGGCGCGGGGGTTCGAATCCCCCATTCTCCGTATAGAATCAAGTTAGCTTTCTAGCTAACTTTTTTGTTACTTTGATACATCAATAGAAATAAAAATGTAACAAAGGCGTAACATAAAATCTTTCATTTTCTGTTATACTAGTTAGTGTCTTATATGAAGGAGTCTTTTATTTTATGAAGAAAAAATTATTAACGACCATTTTACTTAGTACAGTTGCTTTATCACAAGTAGGTACAGTTATTTCTGTAGGAGCTGATTCTACTGATGATAAAATTGCTGCACAAGATAGTAAGATTGCTGATTTGAGTTCAAAAGAACAAAGCGCACAAGCAGAAGTTGATCAAATTCAATCTCAAGTTTCTGAAATCAAAAAACAACAAGAAACGCTTAAAGCTGAAAATGATCGTTTGAACGAAGAGTCTGCTAAACTTTCAGCAGAGATTGAAGAGCTTTCTAAAAATATTGTTGCTCGTCAAGAATCATTGGCAAACCAAGCACGTAGTGCTCAAACAACAGGAACTGCTACTAGTTACATTAACGCTATTGTAAGTTCTGGTTCTTTGACTGAAGCTATTTCTCGTGTTTCTGCAATGAATGAAATTGCTAGCGCCAACAACAAGATGCTCGAAGAGCAAAAACGCGATAAAGAAGCAATTGATGCTAAACAAAAAGAAAACAATGAAGCAATCAACACTGTTATTGCCAACCAACAAAAATTAGATGAAGACGCGCAAGCGTTGACAACTAAAGAAGCTGAGTTAAAGGTTGCACAATTGAATTTGGCAGCTGAAAAATCAACTGCAGAAAATGAAAAGAATGCTTTGCTTGCAGAGAAAGCAGCAGCAGAGAAAGCGGCAGCTGAAGCAGCCGCAGCTGAAGCAGCTTACCGTGCACAACAAGAAGAGCAACGTAAGGCTGTAGAAGCATCTGCTAATACTAACTTGCAAGCACAAGTGCAAGCTGCTACTCAAACACCTGCAGCTGAAGCAGCACATCCTCAAGCAACTGTTGCAACTCCTGCTGCAGCACCAGTGGTTCAAACTCAAACTGTTGCTACACCTGCTGCAACTAGTCGTCCAACATACAGCACGTCTGCAAGTTCATATCCAGTAGGTGAATGTACTTGGGGTGTTAAAGTATTGGCACCTTGGGCTGGCGATTACTGGGGTAATGGAGCACAGTGGGCTGCAAGTGCCGCAGCAGCTGGATTCCGTACTGGTAGCCAACCACAAGTTGGAGCTATTGCATGTTGGAATGACGGTGGATATGGACACGTAGCAGTGGTTACAGCTGTTCAATCTACTACAAGTATCCAAGTATCTGAATCTAACTACTTAGGTATCCGTAGCATTGGGAACTACCGTGGATGGTTTAACCCAGTGAATGCACAAGGATCTGTTACTTATATCTATCCAAACTAAGAATTCAAAACACTCACTTTTCGTGGGTGTTTTTTACTATAGTTACTATTTTAATTTTTGGTGGATTATGGATTGAAAAATCATGTAAAAAGGGTTACAATGGGTAAAGAGAAGATTTGTACATTTGTACATTGTGGTTAAATTTATGTGGAGGAAATCATGTCGTTTTCGGATTTAATGCTGTTTGCTTTATCTTCTAACCAAGATTTGGCTGAACGTGTCTCTAAGGAGATGGGATTGCCACTTGGTAAGTCGACCGTACGTCAATTTTCAGATGGGGAAATCCAGGTCAATATTGAGGAGTCTATTCGTGGTAAAGAGGTGTATATTCTTCAATCTACGAGCTCTCCTGTAAATGATAATTTAATGGAAATTTTGATCATGGTAGACGCCTTAAAACGTGCTAGTGCTCAAACCATTAATGTAGTAATGCCCTATTATGGTTATGCTCGTCAAGACCGTAAAGCTCGTGCTCGTGAGCCAATTACATCCAAATTGGTTGCCAATATGTTAGAGATTGCTGGTGTGGATCGTCTCTTAACTATTGATTTGCATGCAGCTCAGATTCAAGGGTTCTTTGATATTCCAGTGGATCATTTGATGGGGGCTCCATTGATTGCAGACTACTTTGAACGTCGTGGCATGGTTGGTTCTGACTATGTGGTAGTAAGTCCGGACCACGGTGGTGTGACTCGTGCTCGTAAGCTAGCTGAATTTTTGAAAACACCGATTGCCATCATTGATAAACGTCGGAGTGTCGATAAAATGAACACCAGTGAAGTCATGAACATCATTGGGAACGTCGAAGGGAAAACTTGTATCCTGATCGATGATATGATCGATACTGCGGGAACAATTTGCCATGCTGCAGATGCACTTGCTGAAGCAGGAGCTGTAGAAGTCTATGCAAGTTGTACGCACCCTGTATTATCAGGTCCAGCTATGGACAATATTCAAAAATCAGCGATTAAGAAGTTGGTGGTGTTGGATACCATCTTCCTACCTGAAGACCGCTTAATCGATAAAATTGAACAAATCTCCATCGCAAAACTTTTGGCAGAAGCGATTATCCGCATCCATGAAAAACGTCCTTTGTCTCCTCTATTTGAAATTGGAAATGCGAAAAAATCTTAAAAAGTAGGAGGTTGGGAAATCCAACCTCTTTTCTTTTGATAAAAATTTGGATTGCTATGGGCAATACATGCTATCATTATTGAAGCAAATAGAGGTTGTTAGTAGAAAATAATGGTTTTAAATTCTAGAAATAGTTGTAAGAAGGGGGTGACGCCATGAAGACGATAAAGAATGAATCCAGTTCACGATTAAAGGGATTATTTTTGTTTATTCTCTTGTTGGTCGTTTTTGGATTGGCTGTTCTTTTTTTGATGCAGAATTTCTCTGAACGGAAGAACTCAAATCTTACTAGTTCAGTAAATAATCCGTCCGCAAGACAGGTCCAGTCAAAGCAAGAAACTCCATATGTTCCTAGTCAAGAAGAGAAAGATTACTTAAATAAGCGGTTTACGTCATTATTGAAGGTGAATCCAGAAACTGTAGCCTATATCTATGCTCCAGGTACGGAATTGGATGAGCCAGTCGTCCAAACAAGGGATAACGCCACTTATTTGGATAAGACTTTTGAAGGAGGTTTTGAACCTTTCTTAGGGACAGTCTTTATGGATATGGATAATCAGAAAGACTTCAGTGATCGGTTGACTTGGCTGTTTGGTCATGCTCGTGGTAGTTTACTTGGAGATCATCGTATGTTTAATGATGTTAATTACTACGACCGGCAGGAGTATTTTGATCAGCATCCTTATGTGGTCATCGAAACTCCTCAACGAAAGTATGTCTACCAAGCTTTTTGTCTTGTCATTGTTCCTGAAGAAACTCCTTTTTATCGCATTCATTTTAAAGATGATCGAGACTTCACTGATCAACTGGATCAAGTGTATCAGAATGCGAAAACAAAAAATCCAACAATGAAAGCGAAAGCTTCGGACCGCTATTTGGTCTTATCTACTTGTCGGGAAGAAGATAATAGCATCCGATCCAATCTCTATCTCCGTCAGATACCGGATTCAGAAATGACTGAGTTTTTAGCCAAACATGGAGATCAGTTGTCTTATGTTGCAACACGGGGACAAGAATAAAAAGGATTTTGTAAACATGATTCAATGAGAGGATTTAGCATTTGCTAAGTCCTTTTTTGATGAGAAAGGTCATTATTGTATCATTTTAGTGGGGACTAGCCCCTTTTTTGCGATGGTTTTCTATTTATAGTATAATGGTGATAGAACTTTTTTGGAGGTGGCTATGGATTTAACAAAACGGTTTAATCAAAATTTGAATCGAATCGAGATTTCTTTGATTCGTCAGTTTGACCAAGCCATTTCTTCTATTCCAGGTGTCTTACGCTTGACCTTGGGTGAGCCAGATTTTACGACACCGGATCATGTAAAGGAAGCGGCAAAAGCAGCTATTGATGCCAACCAGAGTCATTATACGGGAATGAGTGGTTTGCTAGCTCTACGTGAAGCTGCTAGTCAGTTTGTCGCTGAAAAATATAACCTACAGTATCGACCAGATGATGAAATTTTAGTTACGATTGGGGCAACGGAGGCCCTTTCTGCAACCTTGACGGCTATATTGGAACCGGGAGATGTGGTGCTCTTACCAGCACCTGCTTATCCTGGTTACGAACCTATTATTAAACTGATGGGGGCTAGTGTCGTCGAAATCGATACGACAGACAATCGCTTTATCCTCAGCCCAGAGGCTTTAGAAAAGGCCATAGAAGAGCAAGGAGATCGCGTCAAGGCGGTTATTCTCAACTACCCAGCTAATCCGACAGGTGTCACCTACTCTAAGGAGCAGATGCAGGATTTGGCTAGTGTCTTGAAGAAATATGAAGTCTTTGTCGTTTGTGACGAAGTTTATTCAGAGCTAACCTATACAGGTCAGCCTCACGTTTCCTTGGGATCCTATCTACGGGACCAAGCCATTATTATCAATGGTTTATCAAAGTCTCATGCTATGACAGGATGGAGACTCGGTTTTATCTTTGCGCCGGCTTCCTTGACAGCTCAATTAATTAAGAGTCATCAGTACTTGGTGACTGCAGCGGGGACCATGAATCAGTATGCAGCCATTGAAGCCTTAACAGTTGGTAAAGACGACGCAGAGCCGATGAAACGGGAATACATAGAGCGTCGAGATTATATCATCAAAGAAATGTCTGCCATGGGCTTTGATATTATCCGCCCGGATGGTGCCTTCTATATTTTTGCTAAGATCCCACAAGGATATAACCAAGACTCCTTCGATTTTTTGAAGCTTCTAGCCCAAGAAAAGGCTGTTGCCTTTATCCCAGGAATGGCTTTTGGACCATACGGCGAAGGATATGTGCGCTTGTCTTATGCAGCAAGTATGGAAGTAATCCAGGAAGCGATGAGTCGGTTGAAGGAGTTTATGAAAGAACATGCTGGAGAGCATTGAGAGTCGTGGCATCGTCCTCTACCATCGGGATTACCGAGAGGACGATAAGCTGGTTAAAATCTTTACAGAGCAAGCTGGCAAGCTCATGTTTTTCGTGAAACATGCCAATCGTTCTCGGTTGAATTCTATGATCCAACCTTTGACTTTAGCGGATATGTATCTGAAAATCAATGATGACGGACTCAGCTATATCGAAGATATTCATGAGGTTCAAAGTTTCCAAGGGATTAACCAAGATCTTTTTCGTCTTTCCTACGCAACCTATATACTGGCCTTGGCAGATGCTAGTATACAGGATCGTCAACCTGATCCAGCTTTATTTGCTTTTTTAGAGCAGACCTTGCAATTGATGGATCGGGGCTTGGATTATGAAATCTTGACCAATATTTTTGAAATGCAGATTTTATCCCGATTTGGTGTCGCCTTAAACGTCCATGAGTGTTGCGTCTGTCATCGAGTGGGGTTGCCTTTTGATTTTTCATTCCGCTTGGGTGGTGTCCTTTGCCCAGATCATTATGATCGTGACGAAAGACGAGCCCACTGGGATCCAAATGCCCTCTATTTGTTGGATCGTTTTCAAGCTGTGAAATTTAGTGAGTTAGAGACGATTTCCATCCATGATGCGATGAAGAAAGAGTTGAGAAAGTGCCTAGACCAACTCTATGATGAATATGTAGGCATTCATTTAAAAGCTAAGAAATTTATTGATTCCCTAGGAAGCTGGGGAGAGATCTTAAAAGATCAGTCTGGAGGTAAGAAATGAAAAAAATTGCAGTTGATGCAATGGGTGGAGATCATGCTCCACAGGCCCTGGTAGAAGGGGTCAATCAAGCCATACAAGAATTTAAGGATATCGAAGTCATTTTGTATGGGGATGAGGCTAAAATTAAGCAATACCTGACAGCAACTGAACGGGTATCCATCGTCCATACGGATGAGAAAATCAACTCAGATGATGAGCCGACTCGTGCGATTCGTCGGAAAAAGCAAGCCAGCATGGTCTTAGCAGCGCATGCAGTTAAGAATGGAGAAGCGGATGCGATGCTTTCAGCAGGAAATACAGGAGCTCTTCTTGCCTCTGGTTACTTCATCGTCGGTCGGATCAAGGTCATCGATCGTCCAGGTTTGATGTCGACTCTTCCTACCCTTGATGGGAAGGGCTATGATATGTTGGATTTGGGGGCAAATGCCGAAAATACGCCAACACACTTGCACCAATATGCGATTATGGGAGCCTATTATGCAGAGAATGTCCGTGGCATTAAGCGGCCTCGTATCGGTCTCTTAAATAACGGAACAGAGGAAAGTAAGGGGGATCCCCTACGCAAGGAGACCTATCAATTATTAGCAGCAGATCCTTCTCTTAATTTTGTAGGAAATGTGGAAGCGCGTGACTTGATGGATGGAGTTGCTGACGTCATTGTCACAGATGGATTTACAGGAAATGCTGTCCTTAAGACTATGGAAGGAACTGCTCTGGGCCTCTTTAAACAGTTGAAAACGGTCCTTAGTGGTGGCGGGTTGAAAGCCAAGATTGGAGCCTTCCTCTTGAAGAATGATCTACGAGGTTTGAAAAAGACCTTGGATTATTCAGATGTTGGAGGTGCGGTCTTGTTTGGCTTGAAAGCCCCTGTCGTGAAAACCCATGGTTCTAGTGATGCCAAGGCAGTCTATAGCACGATCCGCCAGATCCGGACCATGTTAGAAACAGATGTTATTCGTAAATCTGTGGTTGAATTATCAGAATTGGAGGAAGAGAAATGAGTCGTCATCAAGAAATTTTTAAACTAGTTGAAGGGTTGATTCAAGATCATAAGGGATCTGACTATGAGGTTACTTTGGATTTGGACTTACGAAAGGACTTGGAAGTAGATTCCGTTGATCTCATGGAATACATTATTTATTTGGAAGAAGCCTACCAAATTGATATCCCAGATAAAGACATTGATGCCATGGCAACTGTTGGAGATATGGTAGACTACGTTTTGAAGAAAACAAGCAAATAAAGTTCGGTTTTTACGAACGAATAAGCATCTAAAAATAAGAGGTTGAATCTTTTTGATTCAATCTCTTATTATTTTTGTGTTACAAGCGAACAAGATACGGATTTAACTTGAAAAAACAACATCTCTGTGATACACTGAAAGGGATAAAAGATGAAAGGCGAATAATAAAATGTCCAGTAAACTTATTTATACGGGAAAAGCTAAAGATATCTATACTACAGAAGACGAAAATGTGATTAAGTCCGTTTATAAGGATCAGGCAACCATGCTGAATGGAGCTCGCAAAGAGACCATCGAGGGAAAAGGTGTGCTGAATAATCAGATTTCGTCTCTTATTTTTGAAAAATTGAATGCTGCGGGTGTGGCTACTCACTTTATCGAACGTATCTCCGATACAGAACAACTCAACAAGAAAGTTACAATCATTCCTTTGGAGGTTGTGCTTCGTAACGTGACTGCGGGTTCTTTCTCAAAACGTTTCGGTGTTGAAGAAGGTTTGGACTTGAAAACTCCAATCGTTGAATTTTACTACAAAAACGATGATTTGGATGATCCATTTATCAATGATGAGCATGTGAAGTTTTTGGATATTGCCAACGATGAGCAAATTGCTTATATCAAGGAAGAAACGCGTCGTATCAATGAATTGCTGAAAGATTGGTTTGAGCAAATTGGTCTGCGTTTGATTGACTTCAAATTGGAATTTGGTTTTGATAAGGATGGCAAGATTATCTTGGCAGACGAATTTTCACCAGACAACTGCCGTCTTTGGGATGCAGAAGGGCACCATATGGACAAGGATGTTTTCCGTAGGGATCTCGGTAGCTTGACAGATGTTTATAAGGTTGTCTTGGAGAAATTGCAGGGCTTGAAGTAGCCTGTTTGAAACGGAAAACCGTCGTCTTCAAGAACATGTTTGAATAGAAATAAAGGAAATAAAATGGATAAACGTATTTTCGTTGAGAAAAAAGCTGATTTTCGTGTGAAATCTGACTCTTTAGTAAAGGAACTACAGCATAATATTCAGTTAAAAACCTTGAAGGACCTTCGTATTGTACAGGTTTACGATGTCTTTAATTTGGCAGAGGATTTGTTTGCGCGTGCGGAAAAACACATCTTCTCTGAGCAAGTGACAGATACTGTTTTGGATGAAGCTACGATCAAGGCAGATCTTGAGAAGGTTGCTTTCTTTGCTATCGAAAGCTTGCCTGGTCAATTTGATCAACGTGCAGCATCTTCACAAGAAGCTTTGCTGTTGCTGGGTAGCTCAAGTGATGTAACGGTTAATACTGCTCAATTGTACTTGGTTAACAAGGATATTGATGCGAATGAATTGGAAGCTGTTAAAAACTACCTCTTGAACCCAGTGGACTCTCGTTTCAAAGATATCACTCTTGACATTGCCAAACAAGATTTCTCTGAGTCCGACAAGACCATTCCAAACTTGGATTTCTTTGAAACTTATACAGCGGAAGATTTTGCTCGGTATAAGGCAGAGCAAGGATTGGCCATGGAAGTGGATGACCTTCTCTTCATCCAAGATTACTTCAAGTCCATTGGACGTGTGCCAACTGAGACTGAGCTTAAGGTTTTGGATACTTACTGGTCTGACCACTGCCGTCACACAACTTTCGAGACTGAGTTGAAGAATATCGACTTCTCAGCTTCTAAATTCCAAAAACAATTGCAAGCGACTTACGACAAGTATATTGCCATGCGTGATGAGTTGGGACGTACAGAAAAACCTCAAACCTTGATGGATATGGCGACTATTTTTGGTCGTTATGAGCGTACTAATGGTCGTTTGGATGACATGGAAGTGTCTGATGAAATCAATGCCTGCTCTGTTGAAATTGAAGTAGATGTCGATGGTGTCAAAGAACCATGGCTTCTCATGTTCAAAAATGAAACTCATAACCACCCAACTGAAATTGAACCATTTGGTGGAGCGGCTACTTGTATCGGTGGTGCCATTCGTGACCCATTGTCAGGGCGTTCATACGTATACCAAGCTATGCGTATCTCAGGTGCTGGTGATATTACAACACCAATTGCTGAAACTCGCGCTGGTAAATTGCCACAACAAGTGATTTCTAAAACAGCAGCTCACGGTTATTCTTCATACGGGAACCAAATTGGTCTTGCAACAACCTATGTTCGTGAATACTTCCACCCAGGTTTCGTTGCTAAGCGTATGGAGCTAGGTGCTGTTGTCGGTGCAGCTCCTAAGGAAAATGTAGTTCGTGAAAAACCTGAAGCAGGTGATGTGATTATCTTGCTCGGTGGTAAGACTGGACGTGACGGTGTCGGTGGTGCGACAGGTTCTTCTAAAGTTCAAACGGTTGAATCGGTTGAAACAGCTGGTGCTGAGGTTCAAAAAGGGAATGCCATAGAAGAACGTAAGATTCAACGTCTTTTCCGTAATGGTGATGTGACACGTCTTATCAAAAAATCCAATGATTTTGGAGCTGGTGGTGTCTGTGTGGCTATTGGTGAATTGGCAGATGGTCTTGAAATTGATCTAGATAAAGTGCCTCTTAAATATCAAGGCTTGAATGGTACAGAAATTGCTATCTCTGAATCTCAAGAACGGATGGCCGTGGTAGTTCGTCCAGAAGATGTAGATGCCTTCATAGCAGAATGTAACAAAGAAAATATTGACGCGGTTGTCGTTGCGACAGTGACTGAAAAACCAAATCTTGTTATGCACTGGAATGGCCAAACCATCGTTGATTTGGAACGTCGTTTCCTTGATACAAACGGAGTACGGGTAGTTGTAGATGCTAAGGTGGTTGACAAGGATGTCAAGCTTCCAGAAGAACGTCAAACATCTGCTGAAACCCTTGAAGCTGATACTCTTGAAGTCTTAGCTGACCTTAACCATGCAAGTCAAAAAGGTTTACAAACCATTTTTGATAGCTCAGTTGGTCGTTCAACAGTCAATCACCCACTCGGTGGTCGCTACCAAATTACACCAACGGAAGCTTCTGTACAGAAATTGCCAGTCCAACATGGCGTGACAACAACTGCTTCTGTTATGGCGCAAGGGTTTAACCCTTATATCGCCGAATGGTCTCCATATCATGGTGCTGCTTATGCGGTCATCGAAGCAACTGCTCGTTTGGTTGCTGCTGGTGCCAACTGGTCTAAGGCTCGGTTCTCTTATCAAGAATACTTCGAGCGGATGGATAAACAAGCAGAGCGTTTTGGTCAACCAGTAGCAGCTCTTCTTGGATCCATCGAGGCTCAGATTCAACTTGGTTTGCCATCTATCGGTGGGAAAGACTCGATGTCTGGTACCTTTGAAGAATTAACCGTACCACCAACCTTGGTTGCTTTTGGGGTCACAACTGCAGATAGCCGTAAGGTTCTTTCTCCAGAATTCAAAGCTGCTGGTGAAAATATTTACTACATTCCTGGTCAAGCTTTGGCACAAGAAATTGACTTCGATCTTATTAAATCTAACTTTACTCAATTTGAAGCTATCCAAGCTGACCACAAAGTGACAGCAGCATCCGCTGTCAAATATGGTGGTGTCCTTGAAGCTCTTGCCCTTGCAACATTTGGGAACCATATCGGAGCAAACGTCGAATTAGCTGACCTTGACACTAGCTTGACAGCCCAATTGGGTGGATTCGTCTTCACATCGCCTGAAGAAATTGCAGGTGTTGCTAAGATCGGACAAACAGTAGCTGACTTTACACTTGCTGTCAATGGTGTAACGCTTGATGGACACAAACTTGACAGTGCTTTCCAAGGTAAATTGGAAGAAGTTTACCCAACGGAATTTGCACAGGCAACTGAGTTGGAAGAAGTACCAGCTGTGGCATCAGATGCTGTGATCAAAGCTAAAGAAACAGTTGAGACACCAGTGGTTTACATCCCAGTATTCCCAGGTACCAACTCTGAGTACGATTCAGCTAAGGCCTTTGAAAAAGAAGGTGCAAAAGTTAACTTGGTACCATTTGTCACACTGAATGAAGAGGCGATTGTCAAGTCTGTTGACACCATGGTTGACAACATCGAAAAAGCTAATATTATCTTCTTTGCAGGTGGCTTCTCAGCAGCGGATGAACCAGATGGATCAGCTAAATTCATCGTAAACATCTTGCTCAATGAAAAAGTGCGTGCAGCTATCGATGGTTTCATCGAACGCGGCGGCTTGATCATCGGTATCTGTAACGGATTCCAAGCTCTTGTCAAATCAGGTCTCCTTCCATATGGTAACTTTGAAGATGCAAGTAGCACGAGTCCAACCCTCTTCTACAATGATGCCAACCAACACGTGGCTAAGATGGTGGAAACACGGATTGCTAATACGAACTCACCATGGCTTGCCGGAGTAGAAGTTGGAGACATCCACGCCATCCCAGTATCACACGGTGAAGGGAAGTTTGTCGTGACAGCTGAGGAATTCGCAGAGCTTCGTGACAATGGTCAAATCTTTAGCCAATATGTTGACTTCGAAGGGAAACCAAGCATGGATTCTAAATACAATCCAAATGGTTCTGTCCATGCGATTGAAGGGATTACCAGCAAGAACGGTCAAATCATCGGGAAGATGGGTCACTCAGAACGTTTCGAAGATGGTCTCTTTCAAAATATTCCAGGAAATAAAGATCAACACCTCTTTGCATCAGCGGTTCAATATTTTACTGGGAAATAAAAGGTATACAACATGACATACGAAGTAAAATCTCTTAATGAAGAGTGTGGAGTCTTTGGGATTTGGGGACATCCAGACGCAGCAAAACTCACCTATTTTGGTCTTCACAGTCTCCAACACCGGGGACAAGAGGGGGCAGGCATCTTGGCCAATGATCAAGGAACCTTGAGACGCCATAGGGATACAGGTCTGCTTTCAGAAGTCTTTCGGAATCCTTTAAATCTAGAAAAATTGACAGGATCTTCTGCTATTGGACATGTTCGCTATGCGACAGCGGGGGAAGCGTCTGTGGATAACATCCAACCCTTCCTTTTCCGCTTTCACGATACGCAGTTTGGTCTGGCCCATAATGGGAATTTGACCAATGCCCAATCGCTCAAATCGGAATTAGAAAAAAATGGAGCCATCTTTAGCTCGACCTCTGACTCAGAAATTCTGGCTCACTTGATTCGTCGGAGCCACAACCCTTCCTTTATGGGCAAAATCAAGGAAGCGCTCAATACGGTCAAAGGTGGGTTTGCTTATCTGATGCTGTTTGAAGATAAGCTGATCGCAGCGCTAGACCCAAATGGCTTCCGTCCTCTTTCCATCGGGAAAATGGCAAATGGTGCCTTGGTTGTTTCTTCGGAAACCTGTGCCTTTGAGGTGATTGGGGCAGAATGGATCCGAGATGTGCATCCTGGTGAGCTCGTGATCTTTGATGAAAATGGCATTACCTATGATCGCTATACGGATGATACTCAACTAGCAATTTGTTCTATGGAGTATATCTATTTTGCTCGACCTGACTCCAATATCCAAGGGGTCAACGTCCATACAGCTCGCAAGCGGATGGGCGCTCAGTTAGCACGAGAATTTAAGAACCAAGCAGATATTGTGGTGGGGGTTCCCAATTCCTCTCTCAGTGCGGCCATGGGCTTTGCGGAAGAATCTGGCTTGCCAAACGAAATGGGCTTGATCAAGAATCAGTATGTCCAACGGACCTTTATCCAACCGACTCAGGAATTGCGGGAACAAGGAGTGCGAATGAAGCTCTCTGCCGTATCTGGTGTCGTGAAAGGCAAACGGGTTGTCATGATTGATGATTCCATCGTGCGTGGGACAACCTCTCGTCGGATTGTGAAATTGTTGAAAGAAGCAGGGGCTACAGAAGTCCATGTGGCAATTGCTAGCCCAGCTCTGGCTTATCCATGTTTCTACGGAATTGATATTCAGAGCCGCGAAGAGCTGATCGCAGCCAACCATACAGTAGAGGAAACTTGTGAGATTATTGGTGCGGATAGCTTGACTTATTTATCTGTTGATGGCTTGATTGATTCTATTGGCATTGATACTGATGCACCAAACGGTGGTCTTTGTGTGGCTTACTTCGATGGGAAATACCCAACGCCTTTGTATGACTACGAAGAACGCTATTTGGAAAGCTTGAATGAGCAGACATCCTTTTATTAGGAATGTTTGCAAGTGAATCTGATCGATCATCAGTAGGATCTAGGAAGAGAAAAAGGAATAAACAAATGACAAACAAAAATGCTTACGCGCCACGTCTCACTACTGACTAAAAGCTAAAGCATTTGTCAGTAGACGCTTTGTCCTATGGGACCAAAGCTAGAGACCTGACTAGTATTTTTAGATAAAATAATTGTTTATCTAAAAATACGTCGCACTCTTTCTCAAAAAAAGAAAAGGATTAAAAAATGACAAATAAGAATGCATATGCTCAATCGGGTGTGGACGTTGAAGCGGGTTATGAAGTTGTTGAACGGATCAAAAAACACGTAGCACGTACAGAACGTGCGGGTGTTATGGGAGCTCTTGGTGGTTTCGGTGGCATGTTTGACCTTTCAAAAACAGGTGTCAAAGAGCCTGTTTTGATCTCAGGAACAGATGGTGTTGGAACCAAGCTGATGCTAGCTATCAAGTACGACAAACATGATACGATTGGTCAAGACTGTGTGGCTATGTGTGTCAATGATATCATCGCTGCAGGTGCAGAGCCCCTATACTTCTTGGACTACGTAGCAACTGGTAAAAATGAACCAGCTAAATTGGAGCAGGTCGTTGCTGGTGTTGCTGAAGGTTGTGTGCAAGCTGGTGCAGCCCTTATCGGTGGTGAAACGGCTGAAATGCCTGGTATGTATGGTGAAGACGACTATGATTTGGCAGGTTTCGCGGTAGGTATCGCAGAAAAATCTCAAATCATCGACGGCTCAAAAGTAGCTGAAGGTGACGTGCTTCTTGGACTTGCTTCAAGTGGTATCCACTCAAATGGTTACTCACTTGTCCGTCGTGTCTTTGCGGATTACACAGGTGAAGAAGTTCTCCCTGAATTGGAAGGGAAGAAACTTAAAGACGTTCTTTTGGAACCAACTCGTATCTACGTCAAAGCAGCTTTGCCACTCATCAAAGAAGAATTGGTCAACGGGATTGCCCACATCACAGGTGGTGGTTTCATCGAAAATGTGCCACGAATGTTCGCGAAAGACTTGGCTGCTGAAATTGACGAAAGCAAAGTACCAGTTCTTCCAATTTTCAAAGCCCTTGAAAAATATGGTGAGATCAAACATGAAGAAATGTTTGAAATCTTCAACATGGGTATTGGTCTCATGCTTGCGGTTAAACCAGAAAATGTGGAACGTGTCAAAGAACTTCTTGATGAACCTGTTTATGAAATCGGTCGAATTGTGAAGAAAGATGGCGCAAGTGTGGTGATTAAATAATGACTAAAATGATTGCTGTTTTTGCCTCTGGTAACGGCTCAAACTTTCAGGTGATTGCGGAACAATTTCCAGTAGAATTTGTTTTTTCAGATCACCGTGATGCCTATGTCTTAGAACGTGCCAAGACCCTTGGTGTGGCTAGCCATGCTTTTGAACTCAAGGAATTTGACAATAAAGCAGCTTATGAAGAAGCTATCGTCAAACTCTTGGATGAAAACCAAATTGATTTGGTTTGTTTGGCCGGTTATATGAAAATCGTCGGCCCAACCTTGCTAGCAGCTTACGAAGGTCGTATCATCAATATTCACCCGGCTTATCTCCCCGAGTTTCCAGGGGCTCATGGTATTGAGGATGCTTGGAATGCAGGCGTTGCTGAGAGCGGCGTGACTATTCACTGGGTGGACTCTGGCGTTGATACTGGCAAGGTCATCAAACAAGTCCGTGTGCCACGGCTTGAAGGTGATACCCTTGATACTTTCGAGACGCGCATCCACGAAACAGAGTACAAGCTCTATCCAGAAGTATTGGAACATTTGGGAGTTGCACGAAAATAAGGAAGCCCTAGAGCTGAAAAAACATTTTTGACTCTAGCAGATGAAGAACTTTTTTAAAAAAGGAAAAGAAAGAAAATGACTAAACGCGCACTAATTAGTGTTTCAGACAAAGCGGGCATTGTTGAATTTGCCCAAGAACTCAAGAAACTTGGTTGGGACATTATCTCAACAGGTGGGACTAAAGTTGCCCTTGATAATGCTGGGGTGGACACTATCGCCATCGATGATGTGACTGGTTTCCCAGAAATGATGGACGGTCGTGTCAAGACCCTCCACCCAAATATCCACGGAGGTCTCCTCGCTCGTCGTGACCTTGATAGTCACCTAGAGGCTGCTAAGGATAATCAGATTGAGCTCATCGACCTTGTTGTGGTCAACCTTTACCCATTTAAGGAAACCATCCTGAAACCAGATGTGACTTACGCTGACGCGGTGGAGAACATTGATATCGGTGGACCATCCATGCTTCGTTCAGCAGCGAAAAACCACGCTAGTGTAACGGTTGTGGTAGACCCTGCTGACTATGCTGTGGTTTTGGACGAATTGGCAGCAAACGGCGAAACAAGTTACGAAACTCGTCAACGGTTGGCAGCTAAAGTATTCCGCCATACGGCAGCCTATGATGCTTTGATCGCAGAATACTTCACAGCTCAAGTGGGTGAAAGAAAACCTGAGAAACTCACTTTGACTTATGACCTCAAGCAACCAATGCGTTATGGTGAAAACCCTCAACAAGATGCTGACTTCTACCAAAAAGCTTTGCCAACGGATTACTCTATTGCATCCGCTAAACAGCTCAACGGGAAAGAACTGTCTTTCAATAATATTCGTGACGCGGATGCAGCGATCCGGATCATCCGTGATTTCAAAGACCGTCCAACCGTTGTGGCTCTCAAACACATGAACCCATGTGGGATCGGCCAAGCTGACGATATCGAAACTGCTTGGGACTATGCTTATGAGTCTGACCCAGTTTCTATCTTCGGTGGTATTGTCGTTCTAAACCGTGAAGTAGACGCTGCGACAGCTCAAAAAATGCACGGTGTCTTCCTTGAAATCATCATTGCACCAAGCTATACGGACGAAGCGCTTGAAATCTTGACAACCAAGAAGAAAAACTTGCGAATCCTTGAATTGCCATTTGACGCTCAAGATGCCAGCGAAGTGGAAGCAGAATACACTGGTGTTGTTGGTGGACTCCTCGTTCAAAACCAAGACGTGGTGAAAGAAAGTCCAGCTGACTGGCAAGTGGTAACCAAACGCCAACCAACGGAGACAGAAGCGACAGCTCTTGAGTTTGCTTGGAAAGCGATCAAGTACGTCAAATCAAACGGTATTATCGTGACCAACGACCACATGACACTTGGTGTTGGCCCTGGTCAAACCAACCGTGTGGCATCTGTCCGCATCGCTATTGACCAAGCTAAAGACCGTCTTAACGGTGCTGTGCTTGCTTCAGATGCCTTCTTCCCATTTGCGGATAATGTAGAAGAAATCGCTAAAGCAGGTATCAAGGCCATCATCCAACCGGGTGGTTCTGTCCGTGACCAAGAGTCTATCGAAGCGGCTGACAAGTATGGATTGACCATGATCTTTACAGGTGTTCGTCACTTCAGACATTAACCTAAAAAGGCACTCATCGATGGATGAGCGCCTTTTTTCTGGTTAGGAATTCCTTAATTTGGATAGATATAGCTGACTGTTCCCCAGACAACATTCGTGGGGTCAAACCAGCCACGGAAATTGTTGATGGTCCGATTTCCATTGTAATTTGCTTCCTTCACTTGGATCTTTTGATCATGTTCGACCTCCGTCACGACTGCAACGTGGCCATAGCCTCCATTATCCCAACAGGCGATAGCACCGACCTCTGGGGTATTTCCTGTCCGGAAGCCCGCAGCGCGTGCACTAGCTGCCCACGTACCACCGTTACCCCACCAGTTTTGTGACCAAGGAGTCAGCTCTTTGGCTGCCCAGGTACATTCACCGACGGGATAGTAATTATCCGATTGGGTGACCATTGGAGTAGGTTTAGCCCGCTCGACCTGAAATTCAGTGGCAAGTAAACCTTTTAAGTGCCCCTTGTCTTTTTGGTAGACGTGGAGATGAAAGGTTCCTTTCCCTGTATGTTTCTCGGCATTGAAGGATAATTGGTAGCGACCAGGTGCCGTCTTTTTTGCGGGATACCAGATCAAGTCGTCTTGGCCATCTTGTTCAGACCAGATGGGAAAGAAGACCTCCTCCACATCTTCAAAAAGCTGGAGTTGGATCTCAAATAGCTGTGCAGTGCTAGGTCGGACGGTAATCTTGGGTTGGGAAGAAGTCAGGTCTTTTTTTTCAACGATTGTCTGTAGAGGAAACAGTCCTTCAAGGTTTCCGTAAGAATTGATGCCGTAGACATGGATATGATAAAGTCCAGCTTGATCCAAATGATTGGTCAGAGGCACTTGCAAATCAAATCCATTTTCACCTCGTTGGACAGGATACCAAATGAGGTCGTCCTGTCCATTTTGCTCGGACCAAATGGGGACGCTAACACTTTGGAAGCGGTCTGGAACGGTCCCGAGGTGGACAACTAATTGTCCTTTTTCCTTGTAGATATAATTGACGTTTTGCTCTGCTCTTGCAACTTGTGAAGCTCCTGCCCAGAAAAGACAAGCTGCCAAGAGTAGTTTCTTTATTCTCTGCATAAAACTCCTTTTTTAAAAAATATTAGAGGTCTCAATTATAATATTCGTAAAAAGGAGCAGAAATTTAAAAAATAATGAAAAAAGTTTGTTTTCTAATGAAAATCATCGGATATTCCTTGAAATATTAGAATAAAACGAACGATTATGATATAATTTAATAAAATAATTCGCAAAAGAGGTTCGAGATGAAACTTTTGATTGTTGGATCTGGCGGTCGTGAGCATGCGATTGCCAAGAAATTGTTGGAGTCTAAAGACGTTGAGCAGGTTTTTGTGGCTCCTGGTAATGACGGGATGCGATTAGATGGTCTGGATTTGATCAATATCGGAATTTCCGAACATTCTAAGCTGATTGACTTCGCAAAAGTCAATGATGTTGCTTGGACCTTTGTCGGTCCAGATGATGCCCTTGCAGCTGGTATCGTGGATGACTTCAATGCAGCTGGACTCAAAGCTTTTGGTCCGACTAAATTTGCAGCTGAGTTAGAGTGGTCCAAGGATTTCGCTAAGGAAATCATGGTCAAATACGACGTTCCGACAGCGGCCTATGGGACCTTTTCAGATTTCGAGGAAGCCAAGTCCTACATCGAAGAAAAAGGTGCTCCAATCGTCGTCAAGGCGGACGGTTTGGCCCTTGGGAAAGGTGTCGTCGTTGCGGAGACAGTTGAGCAAGCTGTTGAAGCGGCTCACGAGATGCTGTTGGACAATAAATTCGGTGATTCAGGTGCGCGTGTGGTCATCGAGGAATTCCTTGATGGAGAAGAGTTCTCTCTCTTTGCCTTTGTCAATGGGGACAAGTTCTACATCATGCCAACAGCTCAGGACCACAAACGTGCTTATGATGGCGACAAGGGTCCTAACACTGGTGGGATGGGGGCCTATGCGCCAGTTCCTCACTTGCCACAGAGTGTGGTTGACACAGCGGTTGACACTATTGTCAAGCCAGTCCTTGAAGGTATGATCAAAGAAGGACGTCCTTATCTTGGTGTCCTTTACGCGGGGCTTATCTTGACAGCTGACGGTCCGAAAGTCATCGAGTTCAACGCTCGTTTTGGAGATCCTGAAACGCAAATCATCTTGCCTCGTTTGACATCTGACTTTGCGCAAAATATCACTGACATTTTGGATGGCAAAGAGCCAGACATCACTTGGACGGACAAGGGTGTGACACTTGGTGTGGTTGTAGCCTCAAACGGCTATCCACTCGCTTATGAGAAGGGTGTCAAGCTTCCAGCCAAGACAGATGGTGACATCATCACTTACTATGCCGGTGCCAAATTCGCTGAAAATGGCCAAGACCTTCTTTCAAACGGCGGACGTGTCTACATGCTGGTCACCACAGCAGATACCGTCAAAGACGGCCAAAACATCATCTACAAGGAACTCGATAAACAAAACACAGAAGGCCTGTTCTACCGAAATGACATTGGTAGTAAGGCCATAAAAGATTAACAGATATTATAGTTGTCAATGGCGAGCGAAAGTGAGCTAATGGGAGACAATCACCACTGTTGTGAAAAAACGATTGGCTTTTTAGCCAATCGTTTAAGGAAATCGGAAGACTTAAGGCTTCCGATTTAGGCATGAGACACCTTTGGTGGCTGCTGCCGTCCCTCACAACCTAAGGTGATTGTCAAAAAAGGAAGAAAAAGGATAAAAAATGAAACCAGTAATTTCCATTATCATGGGCTCAAAATCCGACTGGGCAACCATGCAAAAAGCTGCCGAAGTCCTCGACAACTTCGGCGTCGCTTACGAAAAGAAAGTTGTTTCCGCCCATCGGACGCCTGACCTCATGTTCAAACATGCCGAAGAAGCACGTAGCCGTGGCATCAAGGTCATCATCGCAGGTGCGGGTGGCGCAGCTCACTTGCCAGGGATGGTTGCTGCTAAAACCACCCTTCCAGTTATCGGGGTACCCGTCAAGTCTCGTGCCCTTAGTGGCGTGGACTCGCTCTATTCCATCGTTCAGATGCCAGGTGGTGTGCCAGTCGCAACCATGGCGATCGGTGAGGCAGGTGCGACTAACGCAGCCCTCTTTGCCCTTCGTCTTCTTTCAGTAGAGGACCAGGCTATTGCGACAGCTTTGGCGGATTTCGCTGAAGAACAAGGAAAAATTGCAGAGGAGTCTACAAATGAGCTCAACTAAAACCATTGGGATCATCGGTGGTGGCCAGCTGGGTCAGATGATGGCGATCTCAGCTATCTACATGGGGCACAAGGTTATCGCGTTGGACCCAGCAGCTGATTGTCCAGCTTCTCGTGTGGCAGAAATCATCGTGGCCCCTTACAACGATGTGGAAGCTCTTCGTCAGTTGGCAGATCGCTGTGATGTTCTCACTTATGAATTTGAAAATGTCGACGCTGACGGTTTGGATGCCGTTATCAAAGAAGGCCAGCTTCCTCAAGGGACCGACCTACTTCGTATCTCCCAAAACCGGATTTTTGAGAAGGACTTTCTTTCCAACAAGGCCCAAGTAACAGTAGCTCCTTATAAGGTTGTGACTTCTAGCAAAGACTTGTCAGATATCGACCTGTCGAAAAACTATGTCCTCAAGACTGCAACCGGTGGTTACGATGGCCATGGGCAAAAGGTTATTCGTTCAGAAGCAGACTTGGAAGAAGCATACACTTTAGCCGATTCAGCAGACTGTGTTTTAGAAGAGTTTGTCAACTTTGATCTTGAGATTTCAGTCATCGTGTCAGGTAACGGCAAGGATGTGACAGTCTTCCCCGTTCAGGAAAATATCCACCGCAACAACATTCTTTCAAAAACCATTGTGCCCGCTCGCATTTCTGACAGTCTAGCTGAAAAAGCCAAGGCCATGGCAGTGCGAATTGCAGAACAACTCAACCTTTCTGGAACGCTTTGCGTAGAAATGTTTGCGACAGCAGATGACATCATTGTCAACGAAATTGCGCCACGTCCACACAATTCAGGGCACTACTCAATCGAAGCCTGCGACTTCTCCCAGTTTGACACGCACATCTTGGGCATTCTCGGAGCGCCACTCCCAATAATCCACCTCCATGCACCAGCTGTCATGCTCAATGTTCTCGGCCAACACGTCGAGGCTGCTGAAACATATGTGACAGAAAATCCAAGCGCTCACCTCCACTTATATGGTAAACTAGAAGCAAAGCACAACCGCAAAATGGGACATGTGACCTTGTTTAGTGATATGCCGGATAAGGTTGAGGAATTTGGGAAAGGTACATAATTTGATATGGAAGATAAAATTGAGAAAGTGATAAATGAAGAGATCGCACGTGAAGTTACTAAGAAATATTTGCTAGAGGTAGTTGACAACATCAGGAAAGGATATTATAGGTCTGCGATAGTCGTTCTATATACAACTATGTTATATGATATCCTAAAACAACTGGAAATTTTGAGAGACTTTTATGCAAACAGTAATGCGAATGCGATTATAACAAAGGTGGAGGCACAAAAGAAAAATAATCCTAAAAGTCCATCTTGGGAGGGAGTGTTAATTGAGGAGTTAAAGAATAGAGGTTTCATAACAAATATTGAATTCCTTGATTTAGAAGAAATCCAAAGATTTAGAAATTATGGAGCCCATCCGATAGTTGAAATGGAGAAAGATAAGATTGAAATATCACTTAGGGATATCCAAAGAGAAGAGGTCGAATTGGCTCTGACCAATGCATTAAAAATAATCTTTTTAAATCAACTTGGATTAGGTAGTAAGTATGCAGAGCAAGTCTTTCAATATGCTGCAGATTATGTTGAAGAGCATGGTTATAATGAGGAGTTTGATAATCAATTTATTGATAAATATTTAAAAAGGTTAAATAAATCTGCATATAAAAATGTCTTCAAAATTTTCTTTAAAGAAATTTTTAAAGAAAGTTCATCACTTGAAAATAATAGATCGAATATAATTAATGTTCTCAAAGTAGTTTATAAATTCAATCCAGATTATTGTCAAGAATCGATATCAGATGATTCTTTTAAACTAGTGAATGTTTTACCTGATGATATTGTCACATCTAATCATTATCAAAAGTTTCAGTCAAAAATATATAATTTGATGGAATATTTTCAGTTTTGCCCTGGACTTTGGGAAATACTGCCTAAAGATAAAAAAGATATCATATTAGGATTTTCAAAAAGAATGTTTATCCAGAACGATCCTGTTGCAACTGGTATAAGTAATGTTTCATCTGATGATAGAGGACGATTTGTTGAGAAAGCTAAATTTTTATCAAGCTTGTTGTATTTAGTTGATAACAAAGAAGTGCATTTAAAAGAAACTATATTTAAAATAAGAAAAAATATAAGCACATACAGAACAGGTTGGGTTGATATTCCTAATATTGATTTTTTAACGGAAAGAGAAGTATCTGGATTATATGCTCAGTGTGTGTATTATAGCTTACTACCTCAATTAAAATGTTTTTTATTTGAGTATGTATCAGATTCAGGGAGTTATGATGGAGCCAAAAATAACTTGATTATGTTATTGAAATTGAATTTAGTTCAAGATGAAGAAGATGTTAGAAAACTTCTAAGTATTATGAATTCAAATCCCCAATTTTATGGTGCAACTAGGTCCATACGTGATAACTTAGATGAAGTTAAGAAATATTTAAATGCTAGATTGGATATTGATTTTGAAAATTTATTAAGTGAGTATCAAAATCTAAATAAATGAAGTGGGAATAGGGATAGTTCAAGTATATAAACTTGGGCTAAAAGTGTCCTTATTCCTGTAAAAATATAATAGAAAGGGGAAAGGGAGCTCGTATCAGCTTAACTGAATACTACGGGTTTTACCATTACTATGATTCAACTCATCGTCGACGCATTTGTCGAAAAAGACAAGACTGGAGCAGTAGTCGAAGTCTTGTATGCGAGTAGCAATCACGAAAAAGTGAAAGCTAAGTATGAAGAGCTGACTGCTCAATATCCTGAAAACTATTTAGCTATCTATGATCTGCCGCTGGATACGGATTTGAATACACTGGATCATTATCCATCCGTGTGGATTGGGAAAGAAGAGTTTGAGTAACATAATAGGTAATATTTAGGAGGACATTTTATAATGACAATTGATTTAAGAGAAGAGGTTGGATTAGCGGATGAAGCCTTAGCTTTAGACTGGTATAAAGATAATGGCTATACAAATATCGGAGAAGCTATATGCGCCATAAAATATGGATACATAAAAAATAATTCTCTTACATGTAGTCAAGTTCAGCACAAAATCAATTATTTGGTGGAACAGTTAAAAATTTATGTTGACAATTGTGACATTATTCTTCCTGTACCTAGTTTTAATCCCTATCATAAAGATAATCCAGATGGGAACTTAAAAATTATGTACATTGTAGCTGAGCGTCTAAGTGAGGTTAGTGGGAAAAAAGTTGATTTTTCTGTACTCGAAAAACTAACGTCAGAACAAGCTAAAGATTCTCAAATTAGTGCTGGTAGTTATGTATCGAAAAATTTACCTAGTAATATCAAAAATGTATTATTAATTGATGATTTATTTGGTGAAGGTAACACAGCAAATTACACTGTATCGGCGTTAAAACGGAAAAATCCAAATATTTTTATTAGATTTATTAGCCTTACAAAAAATAAATATGGAGGCATTCCTAAAAAATATAAATGTAGAATTTCAAAATATAGTAAATCATCTGTTAACAATGAAAGTGAGTCTATAGATTTATATTTTTATAGAGATGACAAACCTGAACATGTAAAAATTTGGGAAGAACACCATTTATTCGGAGTGGTTAAACAAGCATTAGAAAAAAAAGATTTTACAAGAGTTTTTGATTTATCTATATATCGAAACTCTAATGGATATTGGACTGTGAGTAAAAATGCTGACGAACAGTTTGATGAAGAATAACTTGAGGTGTTTCATATGAGAAAAATATTCATAAGTGGTAGTATTTCAAGTAAAGAAATTCCTAAAGATGTTATTAAGTCGGTTGATGATTGTCGAAAAAGAAATTATACCATTTTGATTGGTGATGCTCCAGGAATTGATAAAAATATACAGGATATGCTTAAAGCGGATAATTATAAGAATGTAGAAGTTTATCATGTGGGTCCTAGTCCTAGGAATTTTTCGTATAAGGAATGGGTTAATAAACGTATTCCTGTAGATATTGAAAATAAAAAGTTATATAGAAATGGGAAGTATACTAGGGAAGGACAAATGATCAAAGATAGAGCTATGGCTGATGAAGCAGATTTTGGTTTGGTCGTTTGGAAAGATACGAGAAAAAATCGTTTCGGAAAAGTTGAAGTAAGCAAAGGATCTCTAAATAATATATATAATTTATTGATTCAAAATAAATATGTCGGCCTCTATTATTATCCTACTCCCGAGAATGGTATTATGAAGTTTAAAAATATTCTTGAATTTGAAAACAAAGTAATTGAAAAATTAGTACAAGATGAAACAAAAAAATATTACTATGAAATGAAGGAACTAAGAGTTTCCAGTAAAGAAAAACAACATGTTGTAAATGATTCAGGGGAGCAACTTTCTCTATTTGGTTGATTTGTTAAAAAATGATAAAAGAGAAAGGAACAATGGATCTCGTATTTATAAAAACTGAATACGGGCTACGGACTTCCTAATTGTAAACAAAGAAAGGGAATGGGCATCTAGTCTGTAGAACTGAACCCGGGCAGAAAGCTCGGAATTTAGATAAACCGCCTAGGACGTAAACGTCCGTTGTTAGTTTCCTAAAATTCAGTCACTTTCTAGTCGCCCTTGGTATCTTAAACATGATCGAACGTTACTCTCGCCCAGAAATGGCGAATATTTGGACTGAAGAAAATAAATACCGTGCTTGGCTTGAGGTGGAAATCTTGGCTGACGAAGCCTGGGCTGAATTGGGAGAAATTCCCAAGGAAGATGTGGCTTTGATCCGTGAAAAAGCGGACTTTGACATCGACCGTATTTTGGAAATCGAGCAGGAGACTCGCCACGATGTGGTTGCCTTCACACGTGCGGTTTCTGAGACTCTTGGTGAAGAGCGTAAGTGGGTTCACTATGGTTTGACTTCTACTGACGTTGTAGATACGGCCTATGGTTACCTCTACAAGCAGGCCAACGACATTATTCGTCGTGACCTTGAAAACTTCCTCAACATCATCGCTGACAAAGCGAAAGAGCACAAGTTCACTATCATGATGGGTAGGACCCACGGTGTGCACGCTGAGCCTACAACTTTTGGTTTGAAATTGGCAACTTGGTACAGCGAAATGAAACGGAACATCGAGCGTTTTGAGCACGCGGCTGCTGGTGTGGAAGCTGGTAAGATTTCTGGTGCGGTTGGTAACTTTGCCAACATCCCACCATTCGTTGAAAAATATGTCTGCGATAAATTGGGTATCCGTGCTCAAGAAATCTCTACACAAGTCCTTCCTCGTGACCTTCACGCTGAGTACTTTGCGGTTCTTGCCAGCATCGCAACTTCTATCGAGCGTATGGCAACTGAAATTCGTGGTCTTCAAAAATCAGAACAACGTGAAGTGGAAGAGTTCTTTGCCAAAGGTCAAAAAGGGTCATCAGCAATGCCACACAAACGTAACCCTATCGGTTCTGAAAACATGACAGGTCTTGCACGTGTCATCCGTGGTCATATGGTAACAGCTTATGAAAATGTAGCCCTTTGGCATGAACGGGATATTTCTCACTCATCAGCTGAGCGCATCATTGCACCAGACACAACTATCTTGATTGACTACATGCTCAACCGTTTTGGAAACATCGTCAAGAACTTGACAGTCTTCCCAGAAAACATGATCCGCAACATGAACTCTACATTTGGTTTGATCTTCAGCCAACGTGCCATGCTAACTTTGATTGAAAAAGGCATGACGCGTGAGCAAGCTTACGACCTTGTTCAACCGAAGACTGCCCAATCATGGGATAACCAAGTAGACTTTAAACCACTTCTTGAAGCAGATCCAGAAGTGACATCACGCCTCACTCAAGAAGAAATCGACGAAATCTTCAACCCAACCTACTATACAAAACGTGTGGATGAAATCTTCGAACGCATCGGTTTGGGTGACTAATCCCCCTCATAGATTTGATCAAAAAAGAGGCTGGGACAAAAGTCCTAGTCTCTTAATTGTTTTTGGATTGTCGAGCAAGACGCAGTGGTTGAGTGGGCTCTACTACGCTGATTTCATCAGCTTTTACAGCCCTACTCAACTGTGCGGAGGTGGGACGACGAAATCGAATTCTAACGAATTACCGATTTCTGTCCCACTCTCTTTTTCTTTGACTATATTAGGTGCTCTAGACACGGAATTTATCATAATAAATTTTGACTGATTAAACTATTTATAGGAAGTCTATCACTAATTATAGATTATTCGTTTTACATGTTTTAGGAACTATTTTTTCATGCTATAATTTGTATCATAAAAGTCTGAGGCCAGACCCCAGACTTTGAATGATCAATGATCACGATCACAAGAGATAAATTTGATTTTATAGTAGTCGCCGCGTTTATAGGTTTCGCTATATTCGAGAATTTGACCGGTCGCTTCCAATTTTGTCGTCTTCACTTGACGGACAGTTGGGAAGTTTTCATCGATATTCAACACAGAAGCGATTTTGCTTGGTGTTGGAAATACAATATCATTGATTTCTTCAAAGTGTTCATCATTCATATGGATATGATAATCTTCTTTAAAGCGATCATAAATCGAACTATAGTAATCTAAGCTCGGATAATTTGGGTTAATATATTGCTCTGGGACATAAGTCTGGTGGTAGATATAGGTATCTTCACCGATATGACGGGTCCGATCAATCTTGTAATAGAATTGAGTTGGAGCAAGTCCTAGTTTATCCAAGATGTTCAGTGCGTTGCCACGCTTGATAGAGAGAACTTTTACAGTCGCTTTTTGGATAGGGAAGGTTTCAACGTCTGAAAACTCAACTAGTTTGTGTTTTCTAGCGCGCGAAACAAAGGTTCCTTTTCCTTGTTGGCGGACGATGTATCCATCGCTAGCCAAATCGTTCAAAGCACGAACAACAGTAATCGAGCTAACATTATAAATCTTAATCAACTCGGCTTCTGTGTAAAATTTATCTCCATTTTCGAATTTGCCTGAGATAATTTGTTGCTTCAAATCATCTTTGATGTGTTGGTATTTTGGGATTGCCATGTACTTCACCTCTTCTTTCGATATCCCTTGTTAATATTATTTTAACATATTTTTTTAAAAGTTGTTGACATTTTTTTATTAATATATTATATTAATAAATGAAAAGGGTTTCTTAGAAGGAGGTTCTCAGTATGGGGGCATTTGAAATCCGTGAAGATTTTTATTTAAATGATCAACCTTTTAAGATTTTATCTGGTGCAATTCATTATTTTCGGATCGATCGTGAGGATTGGTATCATTCCTTATATAACCTAAAAGCTCTAGGTTTTAATACTGTTGAAACCTATGTTCCATGGAATGCTCATGAGCCACAAAGAGGCCACTTTCGCTTTGAAGGGAATTTGGACCTGGAGCACTTTATCCAAGTAGCTCAAGAGTTGGATCTGTATGTGATCCTCCGTCCATCACCGTTTATTTGTTCGGAGTGGGAATTTGGGGGCTTGCCAGCCTGGTTAATTGAAAAAGACCTTCGGATTCGCTCATCGGATCCGGCCTTTCTAAAGGAAGTGGCTCGCTATTACGACGAGCTCCTGCCACGTGTGGCCAAGTACCAATTGGATCGTGGGGGCAATATCCTCATGATGCAGGTGGAAAACGAATACGGCTCTTATGGCGAAGACAAAGCCTATCTTCGGGCGATCAGAGATCTAATGATCGAGCGGTACATTACCTGTCCACTCTTTACTTCTGATGGACCTTGGAGGGCGACTCTTCGAGCAGGGACTTTGATTGAGGATGGACTCTTTGTAACCGGTAATTTTGGTTCGCGAGCAAATTACAACTTCTCTCAGATGAAAGAGTTCTTTGCGGAGCATGACAAAGAGTGGCCGCTCATGTGTATGGAATTTTGGGATGGCTGGTTCAATCGTTGGAAAGAACCGATCATCAAGCGAGATCCAGAAGAGTTGGCAGAAGCAGTCCATGAGGTCTTGCAGGAAGGCTCAATTAATCTCTACATGTTTCATGGTGGGACCAACTTCGGATTTATGAACGGTTGCTCAGCACGAGGAACCGTGGATCTCCCACAGGTGACATCCTATGACTATGACGCTCTCTTAGATGAGCAGGGCAACCCGACTCCTAAGTACGATGCAGTCAAGCAGATGATGGCGACCTACTATCCAGAGTATCCACAGATGGATCCGCTTGTGAAGTCGAGTTTGTCTGAACGAACATTGGAGTTGACCCAAAAGACTAGTTTGTTCGGCAATTTAAACGAGATTGCTCAGGTCACCGAAAGTCTTTACCCACAGACCATGGAAGAAATCGACCACCCATTAGGCTATCTGCTCTATGAGACAGAAGTGGAAATGGATGCGGAAGAAGAGCGCTTGCGTATCATCGATGCGCGTGATCGGGTACAGGTTTATGCCAATGATCAGTTGATTGCCACTCAATACCAAGAAGAAATCGGTCAAGATCTTTTTTTAAACGGAAAAAAGAAAACGATTACAAACTTAAAACTCTTGATCGAAAACATGGGAAGAGTCAATTATGGGCACAAACTCTTAGCGGATACCCAACGAAAAGGAATCCGAACTGGGGTTTGTATCGATCTTCATTTCAAGCTTCATTGGAAACAATATGCGCTTGATTTTAGCCAGCTGGATCGCTTGGATTTTTCGAAAGAATGGCAAGAAGGTCAACCAGCTTTTTATCAATTTGCTTTTCATCTAGATCAGGTTGAGGATACCTTCCTTGATATGACTGGATTTGGAAAAGGGATCGTTCTAGTAAATGGCCACCATATCGGTCGTTTCTGGGAAGTCGGTCCAACACTCTCCCTCTACATCCCTCATGGTTTTCTCAAAGATGGGGAAAATGAGATCCTCGTCTTTGAGACAGAGGGCACTTGGAAGGAGACCTTAAAACTTGTTTCACAACCTACATTCAAAGAAGTAAAGGGGGAAAACTTATGACTATTGTAGGATGCCGTATCGATGGACGTTTGATCCACGGGCAGGTAGCCAACCTTTGGACTACCAAACTAAATATTTCACGTATCATGGTGATCGATGATGAAGTCGCTCAAAATGATATCGAAAAAAGTGGCTTGAAATTAGCGACACCACCTGGTGTCAAGCTCAGTATCTTGCCAGTAGCAAAGGCTGCAGAAAATATCTTGGCTGGAAAATATGACAGTCAACGTCTCTTCATCGTAGCTCGCAAACCAGACCGCTTCCTCGGTTTGGTAGAAGCAGGGGTGCCACTTGAAACCTTGAACGTAGGGAACATGTCTCAATCAGACGAGACTCGTCCCGTTACTCGTTCGATCAACGTGGTGGATGCCGATGTGGAAGCTTTCCACAAGCTAGCTGAAAAAGGAGTTAAGCTAACTGCTCAAATGGTTCCAAATGATCCAGTTGAAGACTTCTTGAAGTTGCTCAAATAGTTTATAAATAAAAAAGAAAAATTTTAGGAGGAAATTGTCATGATACAATGGTGGCAAATTTTACTACTTACTTTGTACTCAGCTTATCAAATCTGTGATGAGTTGACGATTGTTTCATCAGCAGGATCACCAGTCTTTGCTGGTTTCATTACAGGACTTGTCATGGGAGATTTAGGGACAGGTCTCTATATCGGAGCTGCTCTTCAATTGACAGTACTCGGTGTTGGTACTTTCGGTGGAGCTTCTCGTATTGACGCGACTTCTGGTGCCGTCCTTGCGACTGCTTTCTCAGTAGCACAAGGAATCAAACCAGAAATTGCGATTTCAACCATTGCCGTTCCGGTAGCAGGTCTCTTGACTTATGCAGATATCCTTGGTCGGATGAGTACAACTGCCTTTGCACACCGTATTGATGCGGCGATTGAACGCTTTGACTACAAAGGAATTGAACGCAACTACCTTCTCGGTGCTCTTCCTTGGGCTCTTTCTCGTGCCCTTCCAGTCTTCTTAGCTCTTAAGTTCGGTGGGTCTTATGTTCAATCTATTGTAGACTTTGTTGAACAATATAAATGGATTGCGAATGGTTTGACACTTGCAGGACGTATGCTTCCAGGTCTTGGATTTGCCATCTTGCTTCGCTACTTGCCTGTGAAACGTCACCTTCACTATCTTGCCCTTGGTTTTGGCTTGACAGCAATGTTGACAGTGCTTTACGGCAATGTCCAAAGTGTTGGTAATGCCGTTTCAGCAATGCTTGGAACAGATGCTTTTGCAAAACTTCCAAAAGAACAAATGGTTGCTTTCACAAATAACTTCAAATCTGTATCTATGATCGGGGTTGCCATCATTGGTATCTTCCTTGCAGTGCAACACTTTAAAAACAGCCAACGTACGGTTGTAGCTGCTCCAGCAAGCAATGTAGAAAGCGGGGAAATTGAAGATGACGAATTCTAAGAACTACAAACTCACTAAAGAGGATTTCAAACAAATCAACAAACGTAGCCTCTTCACCTTCCAATTGGGTTGGAACTACGAACGGATGCAGGCTTCTGGTTACCTTTACATGCTTCTTCCACAATTGCGCAAAATGTATGGAGACGGTACACCTGAATTGAAAGAAATGATGAAATTGCATACGCAATTCTTCAATACTTCACCATTCTTCCACACCATCATCACTGGTTTTGATTTGGCCTTGGAAGAAAAAGATGGTGTGAAATCGAAAGATGCGGTTAACGGGATCAAGACAGGTCTCATGGGACCATTTGCCCCTCTTGGAGACTCTATCTTTGGATCTTTGGTTCCAGCCATTATGGGATCTATCGCAGCAACAATCGCGTCACAAGGTCAACCATGGGGTATTTTCCTTTGGATCGCGGTAGCAGTAGTCTATGATATCTTCCGTTGGAAACAGTTGGAATTTGCCTATAAAGAAGGTACCAACCTAATCAACAACATGCAAAGTACCTTGACAGCTTTGATCGAAGCTGCTTCTGTACTTGGTATCTTCATGGTCGGTGCCTTGATCGCGTCTATGATCAATGTCGATGTATCATGGATGCCACACATCGGTAAAAAAGCGATCGATATTCAAGACATGCTTAACTTGGTCTTCCCACGTTTGGTACCAGCTATCATCACAGGTGCGATCTATTGGTTGCTTGGACGTAAGGGTATGAACTCAACCAAAGCTATCTTGTTGATTATCGTCGCAGCTATTTCCTTCTCTGCCTTTGGTCATTTCTTCTTTGGAATGGAATAATGGAGTAAGGTATGGCAAAACACCTAGTATTGGTCAGTCATGGTCGCTTCTGTGAAGAGCTCAAGGCCAGCACAGAAATGATTATGGGACCACAAGACAACATTCATGCCGTGGCCCTCTTGCCAGAGGAAGGTCCTGAGGAGTTTACAGCCAAGTTTGAAGCTTGTGTTGCAGACTTCGATGCCTACATCGTCTTTGCGGATCTTTTGGGAGGCACTCCTTGTAATACGGTTAGCCGCTTGATTCTTGAAGGGCGCGCCATTGACCTCTATGCAGGGATGAACTTGCCAATGGTAATTGAATTTATTAATAACAGCCTGGTCGGAGGAGAAGAAGCTTATCCAGCGCGTGCACAAGAAAGCATCGTGAAGGTTAATGATCTCTTATCCAACTTTGATGACGACGAGGATGAGTAAGATACGATAGCGAAAACCGCTTGAACATTCGGAATGGGGCTGGGACAATTGTCTCGGCCTCTTACCGCTTATAAGGCGAGTAGAAAAGAGGAGAAGCATGCTAGATTATACAAAAGAAGAACTGCTGGAACTGGGGGCTGAGATTACGACGCGCGAAATTTATCAGCAACCGGAAGTCTGGATAGAAACCTATCGTCTCTATCAAGAGAAAGCAAAAGAAATCCAAGAGTTTTTGGAGGCTATTGGGAAGCGTCATGGCTACATCAAGGTTATCTTGACAGGGGCAGGGACCTCAGCCTATGTGGGGGACACCTTGGTTCCTTATCTGCAGGAAGTGCACGATGAACGGCATTGGAATTTCCAATCCATTGCGACGACGGATATCGTAGCTCATCCACAAACCTATCTCAAAAAAGAAGTGGCGACTGTCTTGGTTTCCTTCGCACGAAGTGGCAACTCTCCAGAGAGTGTCGCAACCGTGCAACTGGCCCAAGACTTGGTTGATGAACTTTATCAGATCACCATTACTTGTGCAGCAGAAGGAAAACTGGCCCAGCAAGCCCACGGAGATGAGCGCAATCTCTTGCTCTTACAGCCGAAAGAAACCAACGACGCCGGCTTTGCCATGACCTCCAGCTTCACCTCTATGCTCCTGACAGCCCTCTTGGTCTTTGATTCAAGTGAGGAAGAAATCAAGGCAAAACGAGTAGAAGAATTGATTCACCTGTCAGAGCAAGTCTTGGAGAAAGACCGTGAGGTCAAGGAAGTTGTAGATTTAGATTTCGAACGCGTCATTTATCTGGGGGCAGGACCTTTCTTTGGGCTAGCTCATGAAGCCCAACTCAAGATTTTGGAATTGACTGCCGGTAAAATCGCGACCATGTACGAGAGTCCTGTCGGCTTCCGTCACGGACCGAAATCTCTTATCAATGACCAAACTCTCGTCTTGGTATTTGGCTCCATTGATCCTTATACGCGTCAGTATGATCTAGATTTGGTTGGAGAAGTAGCAGGGGATCAGATTGCCCGTCAGGTCGTCCTCTTGACGGACCAAGCTGCTGGGATTGAGCATGTACGAGAAGTGTTGGTAGCATCTTCAGCAGACTCACTGGATATCTACCGTGCCTTCCCTTACATTATCTACGGTCAATTGATTTCTCTCTTGACTTCTCTCAAGGTTCAAAATCGCCCAGACACACCATCACCAACTGGAACAGTCAACCGTGTTGTACAAGGAGTGGTGATTCACCCTTTTCACTAGAATGAATGATCTTGGAGGAGACAACTTGTGAAACACTATCAAAAATATCTATTTGGTCAATTGGACGGCCAAGATGTAGAAGCTTATCGCCTCGAAAATGACCTAGGTTATCAATTGTCTGTCATGACCTATGGGGCGACGATTATAGAGTATGTGACGCCTGACAAACAGGATCAATTCGCTAATATTGTATTGGGTTTTGACAATTTTGATGCCTATGTCGGCAATAGCCCCAAGTACGGAGCCAGCATTGGTCCAGTTGCTGGCCGGATTGCAGGGGCCAGCTTTGAGCTCAATGGTCAAACCTATCACTTAGAAGCCAATAATGGCGCCAACTGCAATCACAGTGGACCGACGGGCTGGGACAGCGACTTGTTTAGCGTGGAATCCGTGACAGACCAAGAAATCACCCTGTACACAGAGCGTGCAGATGGTATCGGTGGTTTCCCTGGAAATCTCAAGATCTGGGTGACCTATGGCTTGACGGAAGCAGGGGAGTTGGAAATCAGCTATCGAGTAGAAACGGACCAAGATACTCTAGTTAATCCGACCAACCACAGCTATTTCAACCTATCAGGCAACTTCACTCAGCCGATTAATGACCATGTCTTTCAGATCAACCATCAAGGGCTTTACCCTATCCATCCCGACGGTATCCCTCTTCACACTGTGGACAAAGAAAGTCCGATCGTTCAGCATCTCTACCAAGCTATGCTCTTAGAGGATCTCTTTAAGGATTCGGATCCGCAAATCCGCCTGGTAGAAGGCTTAGACCATCCTTTCGCTCTGCCAGAAGGGCATGAAAATGCTGGCTTTCTTTACCATCAGCCGTCTGGACGCTTTTTGACCTTCAAGTCAGAAGCTCCCGCCTTGGTGGTGTATTCAGCTAACTTTGTGGATGATACTGTTTATCTGGAAGGGCAACCAATGGTTCAGCACAATGGTCTAGCCTTGGAATTCCAAACCGTACCAGATGCCATTCATAGCGACCAAGCTGAAAAGGTTATCTTGAGAGCAGGTCAAGTCTTCACCAGCAAGACCAGCTACCATGCCATCGCTAAGAAATAGATAAGAAAGAGAAGGTGACAAACAAGGATGGGAAATCTTTGCTTGAAACCTCTCTTTTTTTGAAAAAAATTTTTAAAAATGACTATAAGGAAACTTTAAGCTTCCCGTCGTATACTAATACCATCATCAAAGACCTCCTAACTTTGAATGATAAAACTCCTAAAACTTTTTCATAATAATCTCCCTATAAGAGCCACCAAAACCGGTGGCTTTTTTTCTGGGAGTGAGACAGAACAATTTTTTAAAATTGCTTCGCTTCCTTATTTTTTGTCTCAGGTTGAAAAGGTTCCCCAAACCTTTTTAATTGTCTCACCCCCGCACAGGTCAAACAGTCTGGGAGACTGTTTGAGGTTGCGGATATAGGAAACCTCGTTTCCTCATTAGTAGGTAATCTTTGGAGCTATAAGAGCGAACAAAGATACCAATCAACCACTGCGTTATGTAATTATTACTAAACCTATTTCATCTAACCAAGCCTGATAGGGACGTAGACGAGCTTAGGTACGTTCCTTATTTTTTACGAGCATCAACGTTCCTTATTATAATGTTGAAGGCAGTCCAATAGGGTCGCAGACGGACTACGTTCCTTAAAAAGAAACAAGGTAGTTTAAGAGGGGAATCGATTCCCAGCGCCTAACAATCAATAATTAGTGATATATTGAATAGAATATGATTTTAAATCATCAGAGGCATCATTTTTTGCTATAATAGACTGTATGAGTAGAATTTTAGACAATGAAATCATGGGCGATGAAGAGGCTGTTGAACGGACGCTGCGCCCGCAATATTTACATGAATATATTGGTCAAGATAAGGTCAAGGACCAGCTGAAAATCTTTATTGAGGCGGCTAAGCTTCGGGATGAAGCGCTGGATCATGTCCTTCTTTTTGGCCCTCCGGGACTGGGGAAGACTACGATGGCCTTTGTCATTGCCAATGAACTGGGTGTTAATCTCAAGCAGACTTCCGGTCCTGTCATTGAAAAGGCTGGTGACTTGGTAGCTATCCTCAATGATCTAGAGCCGGGCGATGTCCTCTTTATCGATGAGATCCACCGTCTTCCTATGTCAGTCGAAGAAGTGCTTTACAGCGCCATGGAAGATTTTTACATCGACATTATGATTGGTGCTGGCGAGACCAGCCGGAGTGTCCATCTGGACCTTCCTCCTTTCACTCTGATTGGGGCGACGACTCGAGCTGGGATGCTGTCCAATCCCTTGCGCGCTCGCTTTGGGATTACGGGGCACATGGAATACTACGAGCAAGATGATCTGACAGAGATTGTCGAGCGGACTGCCGAGATCTTTGAGATGGAGATTACCCACGAGGCTGCAGAAGAGCTTTCTCTTCGTAGTCGGGGGACTCCTCGGATTGCCAACCGGTTGCTCAAACGGGTGCGCGATTTTGCCCAGATCATGGGCGATGGCTTGATTGACGATACTATTACAGACAAGGCCCTCTCCATGCTAGATGTGGACCATGAAGGGCTGGACTATGTCGATCAAAAGATCCTGCGCACCATGATTGAAATGTACGGCGGTGGCCCGGTCGGGCTTGGGACTCTATCGGTCAATATTGCCGAAGAGCGCGAGACCGTAGAAGATATGTATGAGCCTTACTTGATTCAGAAAGGCTTTATCATGCGGACCCGGACAGGGCGCGTGGCGACCCGCAAGGCCTATGAACACCTGGGTTATCCCTACAATGGAGACTAGAAGAAGATGCTGACGGATGAAGCAATCGTAGAACAGATCCAAGCGGATCCGGAGATGATGACAGTCTTGGCTATTATTCGGGATTTCAACCTGGCAGACGCTTGGTTAGCAGCAGGGGCGGTGCGCAATTTCATCTGGAACCAGCTCTCTGGAAGACCAGGATTTGACGCGTCGACAGATCTGGATCTGGTCTTTTATGACCCTGCGATTAGCTATGAGGAGACTCTGCAGATCGAGCAAGAATTAAAGAAGACCTATCCCCAGTACGCTTGGGAAGTCAAAAACCAAGTCTACATGCACCAGCATAGCCCGGGGACAGCTCCTTATCGCAATGCCTGTGATGCGGTTTCCAAATACCCCGAGCAGTGTACAGCTCTTGCAGTTTGCTTAAGGAATGATGGTCAGCTAGAGCTCTTTCTCCCCTATGGGACAAGGGATATCGAAGACTTCATCGTTCAGCCGACTCCACATTTTTTAGCTAGTCCCGAGCGTTTGGCAGTTTATACAGAGCGTATGCGGAAGAAAGATTGGAAACGAAAATGGCCAGCCCTTCAGATCATCCTGCCTGAATAAAAAAAGAAAGTCAGCCCACTTCAACGGTGGACAGGCTTTTTTCGTCTTGCCTCAAAATTATAATTTTAGCAGATTATATTTTTCTTACATTCTGTTATAATAGAAAGGAGGTGCTGTCATGAAAAAAATCGTATTTGTGTGTTTAGGAAATATTTGTCGGAGCCCCATGGCGGAGTTTGTCATGAAGGATTTGACCAACCAGTATGAGATTGAAAGTCGTGCTACCTCCAACTGGGAGCACGGGAACCCTATTCACCAAGGGACTCAAAAGATTTTTCGCAGTCATGGTGTGCCCTATGATACGTCTAAAACATCCCTTCAAATCAGTGACCAAGATTTTCATACCTTTGATCTGATCTTAGGGATGGATGAAAACAATGTGGCTGACCTCAAACGAATGGCACCGCCTGGAACAGAGCACAAGATTCATCTCTTTGCAGGAGAAAGTGTCCCAGATCCATGGTACACAGGAGATTTCGAAGAGACCTATCGCCGTGTCCTAGCTGGTTGTCAAGAGTGGTTGGACCGATTAGAAGATTAGTTTCGGACTGGCTCCTTAAAGGACTAACCGGCTGAAGATAAAAAGAATGAACAGAGTATGGAAAAAATAAAAGAATTATATGAGACCTATAAGGTCTATGTTACGAGAGAGAATATTGAACGCTTGTCCTTGGGGATTATTGTTCTGTCTGCTTTGTGGGTTTTTCTTTCCTCCATTCCTTTCGGAGGTGTGTTGACCCTCGATAAGGGAGCTATTCGCTACGACGGAAGTGTCGTCCGAGGCAAGATGAATGGCCAAGGGACGGTGACCTTTGAGAACGGGGACACCTACAAGGGCAATTTTGTCAATGGGACCTTTAGCGGTTATGGAACCTTTACAGCCAAGGCTGGCTGGAAATATGAAGGTGAATTTGTCAATGGCCAACCAGAAGGCCAGGGAACCTTGACGACAGAACAAAATGTCGTTTATAAGGGAACGTTTAAACAAGGAATTTATCAAAATGCGAATTAAATGGTTTTCATTGGTACGGATAACGGGACTTCTTCTCGTTCTTCTCTACCATTTCTTTCAAAAAGTTTTTCCTGGTGGATTTATTGGAGTCGATATCTTCTTTACTTTCTCAGGATTTTTGATCACGGCTCTTCTGATCGATGAGTTTGCCCGTCATCAAAAAATTGATCTCAAGGGCTTCCTTCGCCGACGCTTCTACCGGATTGTCCCTCCTTTAGTCTTTATGGTCTTGCTGGTCATGCCTTTTACCTTCTTGGTCAGACGAGACTTTATTGCTGGGATTGGGACACAGATTGCAGCCGTCTTTGGCTTTGTGACCAACTTCTATGAGATGTTAAGTGGCGGAAGTTACGAAAGTCAGTTCATCCCCCATCTGTTCATTCATACTTGGAGTTTGGCTCTTGAAGTTCATTACTATGTCCTCTGGGCGCTCTTGGCTTGGTTTTTGGGTAAAAAAGCTAAATCAGTTGGCCAATATAGAGGCTATATCTTCCTATCTTCGACAGGTCTCTTTTTGGTGACTTTCCTGACCTTCTTTGTCGGAGCGCTGGTCACCAAGAATTTGTCCAATGTCTACTTTTCTAGTATCGCTCACGTCTTTCCTTTCTTTGTGGGGAGTGCTTTAGCGACAGTGACAGGGATTACAACGACCAGCCCAAATCTTACTCAATTAGTGAAGAAGCTATCTCTACAGAAGACGTTAGCGATTTTAGCGGGTGCTTTTCTAGTTTTGTTGGTCTTGACCTTTATCCTTCCCTTTGATAGTGTTTGGACCTATTTATTTGGCTTTTTAGTAGCAACTTTTGCTGCATCTGTGATGATTGTGATGACGCGTGTCCTTCATGAAAAGACACCGAATCAGAAAGAACCAGCAGTAATTACCTTTATAGCAGATACCAGTTATGGGGTTTATCTCTTCCACTGGCCATTTTACATCATCTTTTCTCCATTAATGACCAATGGCTGGGCTTCTCTATTAACAGCGCTTGTATCCTTTAGTCTTGCTGCCTTGAGTTTCTATATTATTGAACCAACCTTGGCTGGGCGTGAACCGAAGATTTTCGGGATCTCGATGGATCTCAGAAGTTTCACGAAACCACTTTTTTACAGCGCGATTCCCTTGACCTTGCTCATGTTTGGAATTGCACTCTTTGCGCCACGCGTCGGAGCCTTTGATGAAAACTTGATTACCGAAGGGCTTCGTCAATCCGACAGCAAGATGCAGATCACGCGTGCCCAAGTTGACAATGCTTCAGCGACTTCCTACAATGTGTCAGATGGCGTGACCATGATCGGAGATTCTGTAAACCTCCGGGCATCAGATTATCTGAAACAAGTTCTGCCAGATATCCAATTAGATGCTTTGGTGAGCCGCAATCTGGACTCGGGCTTAAAAGTATATGAAACGGATATTGCCAATAGAGTCTTGCTCAAGAACGTGGTAATCGCTCTTGGAACCAACTCTTCTAATAATTATCAAGAATTGTTGGATAAGTTTGTTCAAGAACTACCAAAAGGACATCGCTTAATCTTTGTGACCCCATATGATGGGCGTGAAGCCAATGATAGCAATAGCGTTACCGTTCAGACTCGACAGTATCAGCTGGAGTTGGCTAAAAAATATGACTATGTCTATGTAGCAGACTGGTACCAAGTTGCTATCGATAATCCAGAGATTTGGGCTGGAACGGATAGTGTCCACTTTGGTTTAGAATCAGATGGTTCCATCGATGTCGGAGGAAACTTGTATGCCAACGTCGTGAAAGAAGCAGTTGATCAAGCTAATCAGGGACCGGTTAAACCCTAAAATTTACTATATAATTTAAGCAATTTTCGCTTGAAGAAAATTGCTTTTTTTAGTAAAATTAAGAAAACGCTTACAAAAATTGCGTGAAAATATTTGTTTGTGAAATTGAAGTGCGTTCTCAAAAAAATCCTTCAATTTTTTCTTGAAAATACTCCTGTATAGAAGGAGAAGGAGGGTTCATGGAAAAAAGTTAAAAAAATCTTTGTGAAACTATTTACAAATTTTCTAAAATAGAGTACAATAATATTGTGAAAAAATTAACAAATCGAAATTTCTTACACTATTCTTGAAAGTTTCTGAAAACAGGAAAAAGTTCCGGAAAAGGATAAGGGTTTCAAACATTGGAGGAAAGCATCAAATGGCTGATAAAAAAACTCTCTCACCTGAAGAAAAGAAACTCGCTGCTGAAAAACACGTAGACGAGTTGGTGCAAAAAGCGCTCGTAGCGCTTGAAGAAATGCGCAAATTGGATCAGGAGCAAGTCGACTACATTGTGGCGAAAGCATCTGTAGCAGCTCTTGACGCACACGGTGAGCTCGCTCTTCATGCCTATGAAGAAACTGGTCGTGGAGTCTTTGAAGACAAGGCGACTAAGAACTTGTTCGCTTGTGAACACGTAGTAAATAACATGCGTCATACGAAAACAGTTGGTGTCATTTCAGAAGATGACGTCACTGGTTTGACCCTTATTGCTGAGCCAGTCGGAGTTGTCTGCGGGATCACTCCTACAACCAACCCTACTTCAACAGCAATCTTTAAAGCTTTGATTTCCTTGAAGACACGGAACCCTATCGTCTTTGCCTTCCACCCATCAGCTCAAGAATCATCAGCTCATGCGGCACAAATCGTCCGCGATGCAGCGATTAAAGCAGGAGCTCCTGAAAACTGTGTGCAATGGATTACGCAACCATCTATGGAAGCAACCAGTGCCCTGATGAACCACGAAGGAGTTGCGACTATCCTTGCGACCGGTGGTAACGCCATGGTTAAAGCAGCATACTCATGTGGGAAGCCAGCTCTTGGGGTTGGTGCCGGAAACGTACCTGCTTATGTTGAAAAATCAGCCAATATCCGCCAAGCAGCACACGATATCGTTATGTCTAAATCATTTGACAATGGTATGGTCTGTGCGTCTGAACAAGCGGTCATCATCGATAAAGAAATCTACGATGAGTTTGTTGAAGAATTCAAATCTTACCACACTTACTTTGTTAACAAAAAAGAAAAAGCCCTTCTTGAAGAGTTCTGCTTCGGTGTGAAAGCCAACAGCAAGAACTGTGCGGGTGCGAAATTGAATGCGGACATCGTTGGGAAACCAGCAGCATGGATCGCTGAACAAGCTGGCTTCTCAGTTCCAGAAGGAACCAATATCCTTGCGGCAGAATGTAAAGAAGTTGGTGAAAAAGAGCCTTTGACTCGTGAAAAATTGTCACCAGTCATCGCTGTCTTGAAATCTGAAAGCCGTGAAGACGGAATTAACAAAGCTCGCCAAATGGTTGAATTCAACGGTCTTGGTCACTCAGCTGCCATCCATACAGCTGACGAAGAATTGACCAAAGAATTTGGTAAAGCAGTTAAAGCCATTCGTGTGATCTGCAACTCTCCTTCGACTTTCGGTGGTATCGGGGATGTTTACAATGCCTTCTTGCCATCATTGACACTTGGATGTGGTTCTTACGGACGCAACTCTGTTGGGGACAACGTTAGTGCCATCAACCTCTTGAATATCAAAAAAGTCGGACGCCGGAGAAATAACATGCAATGGATGAAACTTCCTTCAAAAACATACTTTGAACGTGATTCAATTGAATACTTACAAAAATGTCGTGACGTTGAACGTGTCATGATCGTTACAGACCACGCTATGGTAGAGCTTGGTTTCCTTGATCGTATCATCGAACAGCTTGACCTTCGTCGCAATAAGGTAGTTTACCAAATCTTTGCTGATGTAGAACCAGATCCAGATATCACTACAGTTGAACGTGGTACTGAGATTATGCGTTCCTTCAAACCAGATACAATCATCGCTCTTGGTGGTGGATCACCAATGGATGCTGCCAAAGTTATGTGGCTCTTCTACGAGCAACCAGAAGTGGATTTCCGTGACCTTGTACAAAAATTCATGGATATCCGTAAACGTGCCTTCAAATTCCCATTGCTTGGTAAGAAGACTAAATTCATTGCGATCCCAACTACATCTGGTACAGGATCTGAAGTAACGCCATTTGCCGTTATCTCTGATAAAGCAAACAACCGTAAATACCCAATCGCTGACTACTCATTGACACCAACTGTGGCAATCGTAGACCCTGCTTTGGTATTGACAATTCCAGGATCTGTTGCAGCGGACACTGGTATGGACGTCTTGACTCATGCGACTGAAGCTTACGTATCTCAAATGGCCAGTGACTACACAGATGGTCTTGCGCTTCAAGCCATCAAACTTGTCTTCGAAAACTTGGAAAGCTCAGTGAAGAACGCGGACTTCCACTCACGCGAAAAGATGCACAATGCGTCAACCATCGCAGGTATGGCCTTTGCGAATGCCTTCTTAGGTATTTCTCACTCAATGGCCCACAAGATTGGTGCGCAATTCCACACCATTCACGGACGGACCAATGCGATCTTGCTTCCATACGTTATCCGCTACAACGGTACACGCCCAGCTAAGACAGCAACATGGCCTAAGTACAACTACTACCGTGCAGATGAGAAGTATCAAGACATCGCTCGTATGCTAGGACTTCCATGCTCTACACCAGAAGAAGCAGTTGAAGCTTATGCAAAAGCTGTATACGAACTTGGTGAGCGCGTAGGTATCGAAATGAACTTCAAAGCACAAGGAATCGACGAAAAAGAATGGAAGAAACATTCTCGTGAATTGGCCTTCCTTGCTTACGAAGATCAATGTTCACCAGCTAACCCACGTCTTCCAATGGTAGACCACATGCAAGAAATCATCGAAGATGCATACTATGGTTACAAAGAACGTCCAGGACGTCGTAAATAAGACACTAGAGAACAACTGATGTTTATCAGCTATCCCTCGCTCAAAAGAGCGGGGGATTTTTCTTTGTTTTAATGCTAAAATTGGTTTTTGTGATCTGAAAATGATCTTTTAAAGAAATCTAATAAATATGTTGCAAGCGCTTACTTTATATGTTATAATATTCACAAAGTAAAAACTGTAATAAAATGGTTTGATGAAACCAACAAAAAAGGAGTCGCTTATGAAAGCAGCAACATATGTATCCGCAGGAAATCTTCAGTTGATTGATCAACCAAAACCAGTGATCAAGAAACCAACTGATGCGATTGTTCGTTTAGTGAAAACGACTATTTGTGGAACAGACCTCCATATTTTGGGTGGTGATGTTCCAGCTTGTAAAGAAGGGACCATTCTGGGTCACGAAGGAATTGGGATTGTCGAAGAAGTCGGCGAAGCGGTTACGAACTTTAAGGTAGGAGACAAGGTTATCATCTCTTGCGTAACAGCTTGTAACACTTGCTACTACTGTAAACGTGGCTTGCCTTCCCACTGTGAAGATGGGGGCTGGATCCTTGGCCACTTGATCAACGGTACCCAAGCAGAGTATGTCCATATCCCTCACGCAGACGGCAGTCTCTATCATGCACCAGCTTCTGTAGATGACGAAGCCTTGGTTATGCTCTCAGACATTCTTCCGACTTCCTATGAAATTGGTGTTCTTCCTTCTCACGTGAAACCTGGAGACAACGTTTGTATCGTTGGTGCAGGGCCGATCGGTTTGGCAGCTCTCTTAACTGTACAATTCTTCTCACCAGCTACCATTATCATGGTAGACTTGTCAGGGTCACGTCTCGAAGCCTCTAAGAAGTTTGGAGCTACTCATACCATCTGTTCAAGTGATATTGATGAAATCAAGGCCTTTATCAATGAAGTGACTGATGGTCGTGGTGTTGATATCTCCATGGAATGTGTGGGATATCCAGCTACCTTTGATGTCTGTCAAAATATTATCTCTGTCGGCGGTCATATTGCCAACGTCGGAGTGCATGGTAAACCAGTTAGCTTCAATCTTGATGACCTTTGGATCAAGAACATTACGCTCAATACCGGTTTGGTTAATGCCAATACAACTGAAATGCTTCTTAACGTCTTGAAATCTGGTAAGATTGATGCAACGAAGTTGGTGACCCATCATTTCAAACTGTCAGAAGCAGAAAAGGCATACGAAATTTTCAAACATGCTGGCGAAAACAATGCCTTGAAAGTCATTATTGATAACGACCTCAGCTAAGAAGTTGGATAGATCCATCACCTAAATAAGATAGAAAAATGAGAGTGGGACAGAAATCGGTAATTCGTTAGAATTCGATTTCGTCGTCCCACCTCCGCACAGTTGAGTAGGGCTGTAAAAGCTGATGAAATCAGCGTAGTAGAGCCCACTCAACCACTGCGTCTTGCTCGACAATCAAAAAATAATTGAGAGGCTAGGACTTTTGTCCCAGCCTCATTTTTTTGCTTAAAAAGATCGTTTAAACAATAGAACATCCCAGCTATAGAATGATAGCTGGGATGTTTGTACTGTTAAGTGAGATGATAAAGAAGTGTTACTATTTGCCTCGTTTGCGAGCGTATTCGTCAAAGGCGCCAGCGAAGGTTCCCATGAGAAGGGGAGTAGCGATTAGTCCAACAGTGATCCAGACGGATCCACCATCTACATGGCTGAGTTCCTGCTCGGACAAGCTTCTAAAACGTGTTTCTTCGAGTTTCATGCTTGCTCCTTTCTAGTGCACGATGCCATTGATGATACTACGGCCAAAATCACGTCCAGAATTGTATAGAATATTCCATGTTTGAACGATGAATTTTGCCGAGTCAAAGACGGAGGCTCCTCCATCAATGGTCGCCAGTTCAGCTTCTGTTAGGCAAGTATAATGGATGCTTGTATCCATAGATGTCCTCCTTAATGTAAGATCGTGTAGAGTAAATCAATTGCCTCGTTCAGAATGGTGAAAGTGACCATGAAGGCAATAGCAAATTTAGGAAAGTACCCTTCTACTTGTTTGGGTGCTTTTTTATCAAGAATGCAGTATCCTGTCAAAAGGATGAGGGTGATAAATACCAGACTCATAGGTCTCCTCCTTTACCATTTTCGTGTCATATTACTATGAAATGCATCGATCAGTTTTGTTGTCCCGATATAAGCAGAAGAAAAACCGTAAGCGAAAACTAACAGAAAAGGGAGTCCTCCACCATTAACATCACTTAATTCTTCATGCGTGAGATCTTTAAATTGTACTTGGTCTATCATTGCTTTTCTCCTTCAAATTAATTATTTAAATGCTCCCCAAATGGCAGTTCCGACAGCTGTTACACCACCAGCAATAGTGCCAGATAGATAGGGATGAGCAAGGATCCAAGCAACCAATGGGATAGCTCCCCCATCGACTTGTGTTAATTCTTCTTCTGTTAAGGGTGTGAATTTTTGGGTGAATTCTGTTGTCATTTAATTTTCCTCTTTCTTTTTTGTTTGTCGCCATCTAGCATCAACTGCTAGATAGATTGTAGCCGCTATGGCTAAATTAATTTTTGGTTGAAACGCAATCAGATGTGCATCATGTAAAACAGTTAATGCGATGATGATTGCAAAAATCATAGTGTGGATAGGCCATCTCATATCTTAATACTCCTAATTTTTGTTGAATGCAAAGCTAGGGTAATTTTCCAATAGAGCTAGCTTGTATGTGGTTGACTTTTGTTCATTTTGTGTCAGCTGAGCTGATTAGATGAAGCAAGGATAAGGTCAATAGCCAATGCTGTGTTTTTCTTACGTTTCAAGGTTTTAGTTTAAAACAAGATCAATGAAAGCAAGATTAATAGAACAAAAGCTTTGGTATTCTTTTTCATGTTTGGCATTCCCTTTCCTTATTTATTTACGGAAGAAGTAATACAAAAACCATGGGATGATAATGGGAGTATAGTACATCTATGGTCCTCCTTTCTTTTTATTTGGTCACTTATACTATTCGTATAAAAATCTGGAAATGGAAAAAATTTCTTTAAAAATTTTAGAATGTTTGCATCTCTGAAACTAGTATCAATAGACAAAAACATGAAACATAAAAACCATGAAGGATGGGAGAAGCCCCAACCTTCATGGTTTTTTAAAATAGGGAGACCATATTAAGATTTTCGAGAACGTTGACTAGAGAGTTTTTTGTTTTCCCAGTAGCTATCAAAGACAACTTCTTTTTGTTCTCGGTTTTTATTGAGGAAATGGGCATAGACCAAATCCACAACGATGAGTAGAGGGAAAATGGCAGAAATTCGATCGATGTAGGTGTTGCTAGGAAGGGCTACAGCAGGCAATACCTCTGTATATCCTTGGTGGATGGCAACAGGGTTAGAAGTTATAAGAATCGTCTTGGCCCCTTTTTCCTTGGCATTTAGTAGACTGTCTGTAATAGAGATCGTACTTCCTGATAGTGAGAAGCCAATGACCAGACAAGAGGAATCGAGAATGCTAGTCGCCCAAGCAAAGCCATCTTGATCTGTCAGAGCCTCACATACGACACCTAATCGCATCAAGCGCAATTTCATTTCTCTAGCTACTAAACCAGAACTACCGATCCCAAAGAAGTAGACCCGGTCCGCTTGGTCGATCAGTTCAGCCACTCGATCCAATTGTGAATCTTTGATCAGGCCTTCAGTGACATTACTGATATGGTGGTAGCGCTGCAAAACACTGAGAGTCAGTTCGTCATGATCTTGCACTTGTTTTTGATTCTTGGTTTCTTCGTTAAAATGGTAGACAAATTCCCGATAGCCAGTAAACCCGCATTTTTGAGAAAAACGGGTTAAAGCGGCTTTTGAGACATGTAGCAATTTGGTCACGCGAGATGAGGATAGGGAATGCTGTCGTGCTTCGGATGATAGAAAATAGTGGGCAATGTCGCGTTCCATATCTGTCAATTCCGTTTCATGACTTGCGATAATCATGCGTAAATCTTGATCTTGTTTCACAGCAGTCCTCCTTTCTCGCGAAATGAAATAACAGGACAATCCTATAATATATTACAAATTATAACATGGGGAGACCATTTTATTCAAGTAAAAGCAAGTGAAAACCATTGAAACTAGTAACAGGATTTAAGGGGAAAACGAATGATGTTAAAAGTAGTCCCAGGAGTAAATTTACTTTCAGAACGAGAAGGCCAAAAAGTGGATAGGTTAAATAGCAGTTATGAGAAATAAATAAGGAAGTAAATGAATGGTGGGAGAGAAGATCCTCTCAATAGTTGATAAAAAAGGACTTAAAAAAATAACGTAAAATATTTGTATATGAAATAAAATAGGCATACAATAAAAATATAGGAAATCTGAGATTTTTTAGAAAGTACTTTCTAATTATAGAAAAAGTATTGAAAATACATATTTAAAGTATTATGATTAATGATGTAAGAGCTTACAATTCAAAAAAGAAACAGGTGATTAAATCATGGAAGAGTTACGGCATAAGCTGATTGTATCGTGTCAAGCTCTACCAGACGAACCATTGCATAGTGATTTTATTATGGCTCGTATGGCAGTGGCTGCCAAGGAAGGAGGAGCATCTGGAATCCGCGCCAATTCGGTTGTTGATATTGCAGCGATTCAAAAAGCAGTAGATTTGCCGATCATTGGGATTATCAAACGAGATTACGAAGGTGCAGATGTTTATATCACGGCAACTATGAAAGAGGTAGATGAACTCATGACGGTTCGTCCGGATATCATTGCGATAGATGCCACAACCTCTACACGACCAAATGGCGAAAGCTTAGAAGATTTTTTCCAAAAAGTAAAGAAAAAATATCCGGATCAATTGTGGATGGCAGATTGTTCTACTATTGATGAAATGCTTACGGCTGACCAATTAGGTTTTGATTATATTGGGACAACATTGGTAGGCTATACCAAGCAAAGTAAGGGCGATAAAATCGAATCAAATGACTTTGAAATTATTCGCAAAGCTCTTAGTAAACTATCTCATCCATTAATTGCAGAAGGTAACATAGATACCCCTGATAAAGTCCATAGGGTATTGGAGTTAGGTGCCTATAGTGTTGTCGTAGGTTCAGCTATTACACGTCCACAATTAATTACAAAAAAATTTGTAGAAGCAACAAAATAAAGAAAGAGGTTTCCAAATGACAAATACAAATTTGAAGAAATATGAAGGTGTTATTCCAGCGTTTTATGCTTGCTATGATGAAAATGGTGAAGTGAGCCCAGAAAGAGTACGTGCTTTGGCTCAATACCATATTGATAAAGGAGTACAAGGGGTTTATGTCAACGGATCTTCTGGAGAATGTATTTATCTTAGTGTTGAAGATCGTAAGCTGATTTTAGAGAATGTAATGGCGGTCGCTAAAGGAAAACTAACTGTTATTGCCCACGTCGCATGTAACAATACCAAAGATAGCGTTGAACTTGCAAAGCATGCTGAAAGTCTTGGAGTAGATGCTATTGCTGCTATCCCACCTATTTACTTCCGTCTTCCTGCCTATTCGATTGCTCGCTATTGGAATGACATGAGCAAGGCTGCACCAAATACAGATTTTATCATTTATAATATTCCGCAACTGTCTGGTACCACCCTCACACGCGACCTGTATGCTGAAATGCGCAAGAATCCACGGGTGATCGGGGTGAAAAATTCATCTATGCCAACACAAGATATTCAAATGTTTGTAGCTGATGGAGGAGATGACCATATTGTCTTTAATGGACCAGATGAACAGTTCATTAGTGGCCGCGTTATTGGTGCAAAAGCTGGAATTGGTGGTACTTACGGGGTGATGCCTGATTTGTTCTTAAAATTAAATGAGTTGATCAAAGAATCCGATTTTGAAACAGCTAAAGAATTGCAATATGCGATCAATGATGTCATTTATAAGATGGTCAGTGGTCGAGCAAATCTTTATGCAGTGATCAAAGAAATTCTCCGTCTAAATGAAAAATTAGATCTTGGTTCTGTAAGAGCCCCACTCGAACCCTTGCATGAAGAAGATCTGGCAATTGCAAAAGAAGCAGCAGAACTTATTCAACAAGCACGAAAAGAATTTTTATAATAAATAAAATCAATATGGAGATATGTTATGGGCACAACAGGATTTACAATAATTGACTTAATTATCTTGATTGTTTATTTACTTGTGGTATTGGTTGCAGGTATCTATTTCTCTAAAAAAGAGATGAAAGGAAAAGAGTTCTTTAAAGGAGATGGTTCGGTTCCTTGGTATGTTACTTCGGTATCCATTTTTGCCACAATGCTCAGTCCGATTTCCTTCTTGGGACTCGCTGGTAACTCTTATGCAGGTAGCTGGATTTTATGGTTTGCTCAATTAGGGATGGTTGTAGCTGTTCCACTGACAATTCGTTTTATCTTACCTATCTTTGCACGGATAGACATCGATACGGCATATGATTACTTGGATAAACGTTTTAATTCTAAAGCACTTCGTATTATTTCAGCACTCTTGTTTATTATTTATCAATTGGGACGTATGTCTATCATTATGTACCTCCCATCAGCTGGTTTATCAGTATTGACAGGAATTGACATCAATATTTTGATTATTTTGATGGGTGCAATTGCAATTGTTTATTCTTATACTGGTGGTCTAAAATCCGTATTATGGACAGACTTTATTCAAGGTGTGGTTCTGATTAGTGGTGTCGTTGTAGCTTTATTTGTACTGATGGCTAATATTAAAGGTGGCTTTGGTGCAGTAGCAGAAACATTAGCAAACGGGAAATTCCTTGCTGCAAATGAAAAACTTTTCGATCCTAACTTGCTTTCAAACTCCATCTTCTTAATTGTGATGGGTTCAGGCTTTACAATCTTGTCTTCCTATGCTTCATCTCAAGATTTGGTTCAACGTTTTACTACAACACAAAATATTAAGAAACTTAATAAAATGTTGTTCACAAATGGTGTCTTGTCACTTGCAACTGCAACAGTCTTTTACTTGATCGGTACAGGCTTGTACGTATTCTATCAAGTACAAAATGCAGGTAGTGCAGCTAGCAATATCCCTCAAGACCAAATCTTTATGTACTTTATTGCATACCAGTTACCAGTAGGTGTCACAGGTTTGATCTTGGCAGCGATTTATGCAGCAGCTCAATCAACTATTTCAACAGGTTTGAACTCTGTTGCAACTTCATGGACATTGGATATTCAAGATGTCATTTCTAAAAATATGTCAGACGATCGTCGTACGAAAATTGCACAATTCGTATCTCTAGCAGTAGGTTTATTCTCAATTGTTGTTTCCATTATCATGGCTCATTCAGATATTAAATCTGCATACGAATGGTTCAATAGTTTCATGGGACTTGTACTTGGTCTACTTGGTGGTGTATTCATTCTTGGTTTTGTTTCTAAAAAAGCAAATAAACAAGGTGCTTATGCAGCGCTGATTGTATCAACCATCGTTATGGTATTTATTAAATACTTCCTTCCTCCAACAGCTGTTAGCTACTGGGCATATTCATTGATTTCAATTTCTGTATCAGTAGTTTCAGGTTATATTGTATCTGTTCTTACTGAAAATAAAGTATCTGCACCTAAATATACAACGATTTATGATATTTCAGAAATTAAAGCGGATTCAAGTTGGGAAGTTCGTCACTAGTCACTAATAGAAAAGAGAAAATAATATGATTATTTCTGAACAATCTGATTTTAGACGATATGCTTCTGTCAATAAACATTTTTCAAAAGTCTGTGATTTTTTAGAAAATACAAATTTGACAGATTTAGTTGATGGAAAAATTGATATTGATGGGGAAAATGTTTTTGCAAATTGTATGACTTATCTAGCTGATGGAGTCCCAGGAGATATTTTTGAAACTCATAAGAAATATTTAGATATTCATATTGTTGTTGAAAATACAGAAAAAATGGCAGTAACTTCCCCAGTTCGTGCTCAGTCACGTGTACCTTTTAGCGAAGAGAAGGATATTGCTTTTTACGATAGCAAAGACTATCAAATTGTTGAATTGCTTCCAGGGAATATGTTGGTGACTTTTGAAGAAGATCTTCACCAACCAAAGATTCATTGCAATGATGAAACTGTTAAAAAACTTGTTATCAAAGTTTTAAACGAGGAAAAATAAAATGAAAAAAATATTAAACAATATGTAACCTTAGGTACTGTATTGGATTGATGTTTGAAAAATTTGATTCATGGTATCGTAATGAACTTCATATGAAAAATGTTGTACCATATATAACATTTAAGATTGAAGATTTGAAAAAGAATTAAAGCTGAAATTTAAAAATATATAGAAAGAGGATAAAAATTATGGTAAATTACGGTATTGTTGGAGCTGGATATTTTGGAGCTGATTTGGCTCGCTCAATGAACAAAATTGAAGATGCAAAAGTGGTTGCGGTATTTGACCCAAATCATGGAGAAGAAGTTGCTCAAGAGTTGGGATCAGATGTTTGTGCAAGTTTAGATGAACTTGTAGCACGTGAAGATATTGATTGTGTGATCGTAGCTTCACCTAGCTACCTTCACCGTGAACCTGTTGTGAAAGCTGCTCAACATGGCAAACACGTATTTTGTGAAAAGCCAATTGCATTGTCTTATGAAGATTGTAAAGTCATGGTTGACGCATGTAAAGAAAATAATGTTATCTTTATGGCTGGTCACATCATGAACTTCTTTAATGGTGTACACCATGCTAAAGAATTGATTACTCAAGGTAAAATCGGTAAAGTTCTTTATTGCCATGCCGCTCGTACAGGTTGGGAAGAACAACAACCAACTGTATCATGGAAGAAACTTCGTTCTCAATCTGGAGGACATTTGTACCACCATATTCATGAATTAGATTGCATTCAGTTCATCATGGGGGGACTTCCTGAAAAAGCGACAATGGTAGGAGGCAATGTATATCATAAAGGTGAAAACTTTGGTGATGAAGATGATATGCTCATTGTAAACCTAGAATACTCTGATGATCGTTATGCTGTTTTGGAATATGGTAATGCTTTCCGTTGGGGTGAACACTACGTCTTGATTCAAGGAACTGAAGGAGCTATCAAACTTGACTTGTTCAATACTGGAGGTACTCTTCGTGTTAAAGGTGAAGGAGAATCACACTTCTTAGTACATGAAACTCAAGAGGAAGATGATGACCGTACAGCTATCTATACCGGTCGTGGTATGGATGGAGCAATTGCGTACGGTAAACCAGGAGTACGTTGCCCATTATGGTTACAAACATGTATTGATAAAGAAATGGAATATCTACATGACATCATTAAAGGTGGAGAAATTACAGAAGAATACGAAAAACTTCTCAATGGTGTAGCTGCTTTAGAATCAATCGCTACCGCTGATGCATGTACTTTATCAGTTAAAGAAGATCGAAAAGTAAGTCTTTCAGAAATCACAAATGCTTAACTATTGTAAAACAGAATAGTAAATTCTTGTCATTTTATAGGCTATTGATACGATAAGAAAATAAGGCCCTATTTCAATGAATAAGAGCAATCAGAAGATGTTGCTTGCTATTTCTAAGAAGCCCAGGTTGAATTCGAAAGGAGTTCCAGTATGGAATTAGTACAATATAAAGATGCAGTGATTGCACGGGACATTCAACACCCTGCACTCAAGAAAGTTGTAGATTATTTAAAAACACATGATGTCAGTCAAGATGAAAAGGGGACACATTCAGTCTCTGATGATTTCTTTTACAATGTGATTGAAATGGAAACAACGGATGAAGAACATCGTGTGTGGGAAAGTCACCGAGACTACTATGACGTTCATGTTCTATTCGAAGGTAAAGAACGAATCTTATATAATTTTCTGTCCAATATGAACTTGGAAGATTATGTGAAAGAAGAGGATTGGCAACAAATGTCTGGCCATTCGATGTTTGATATTCATTTCACACCTGGTGCCATTTTATTATTAGATCCAAATGATGCGCATAAGACAGGTTTGAAAGTGGATCAGGCTCAAGATATTCGCAAGATAGTATTTAAAGTGCGGTTATAGCGTGCATTATTCATTCTTTTCATTCCGAACGGGAGTAATAGAACAATTTTTGAGAGAAGGATCTTGTTATCTAGTTACTGATTTCTCTCATTGAGTGGATCGAAAGGTCTTATAAGATGATGGATGTTCTCATGAATTGTTAATGGAGGTTGGAGACTATTCCCAGCCTCTTTCCCCGTTTTTAGAAGATGTTGTCAGAGTGGAGGAGAAATGGTTACATTAGAAAAAAGTATACAACCTGTTATTGAGTCAGTCTATGAAAGCTTAACAGATTTAGAAAAGAAAATAGCTGACTATTTTTTATCTGATCATGTCATGCAAGATGATTTATCTGCGAAATCAGTGGCTAAACGATTGTATGTTTCCCTCTCTTCTTTGACAAGATTTGCTAAAAAGTGTGGGTTTACAGGCTACCGGCAATTTGTCTATGAATTTGAAGGCTCCAATCAGGATATTCAAAACCTTAGTCGTCATATTACAAAAAGCGTCTTATCTGATTATGGAGAGTTGCTAAATAAGACATTTTCTTTGATTGATGAAGAACAGTTCTTGCGTGTCAGCCGGATGTTAGACAAGGCTAAACGGGTCTATATATATGGGATGGGTAGTTCCGGTCTTGTGGCGCGTGAAATGGAATTTCGTTTCATGAGGTTGGGAATGATTTGTAAGGCGATTACAGATGACCACATGATCAGAGTCAATGAGGTCATGTTGGATGAGGAATGTCTGGTGATTGGAATTTCGTTATCAGGTGAGACCAAAGAAATTCTAGATGCTGTATTTCAGGCAAAACAGAGAGGTTCTAGGACGGTGCTGATAACATCCCAAACAAGTGCGTTTTTAAAAGAGCGCTGTGAGGAACTGGTATCTGTGGCTGTAAAGGAAACCTTGCCTCAAGGTACGCTGATCTCTCCACAATTTCCAGTCTTGGTCGTAGTTGATATTTTTTATGCCTATTATGTGGATTTGGATAGAGAAAAAAGAAATCATATCTTTACCAATACACTTTCGGCCCTCAATATGCATAAAAAGGAGGATAAAAAATGAATGTTTTAGGAATCGATATTGGAGGTACATCTATTAAAGCGGATGTATACGACGAAGATGGTCATGCTTTGGGACATTTTTCAGAACAGAATACCGAGATATGCCATGAAAACCAAACCAATGGTATCCTGGAGCAAATTTGTGACCTTATTGCCAGCTATCAATCTAGTCTTGATTTAGATGGGGTTGCTATTTCGACAGCAGGTGTGGTCGACAACCAATCAGGGAAAATCGTATATGCAGGTTACACCATTCCATCTTATAGCGGGACTGATTTTTCCAGCGAGATTCAGAAACGATTTTCTATCCCTGTCACAGTAGAAAATGATGTCAATTGCGCCTTGTTAGGTGAAATGTGGAAAGGTGCAGCCAGAAATAGCCATTCTACTGTTATGATTACGGTTGGGACGGGTATCGGTGGTGGTATTTTCACCAATGAACAAATCTTGTCCGGTCATAATTTTACGGCAGGTGAAATCGGATATTTACCGATTGGGAATGCCGATTGGCAATCCTTAGCGTCTGCATCGGCCCTCGTTCAGGCGTATGAGGAAGCATCCGGATTACACTATCAAACTGGTAAAACGTTTTTTGCGGCAGTAGATAAGGGTGATCCAGTTGCTTTAAAGGTCTTAGAAACATACGTTCATCACCTGGCACAAGGATTGGTCACTCTTTCTTATGTCTTAAATCCAGAGAAAATGATTTTAGGAGGTGGCATATTTGCTCGCTCTGATATTTTGCTACCCCTATTGCAAAATGAGTTGTATCATGCGGTTCAGGACCAACGATTCTTACCGAGAGAAATTGTAACTGCTACATTAGGAAATGAAGCAGGAAGATTGGGAGCGGTAGCCAAATTTTTAATGGAACAGGGGAAAACTTGTCTTAAAAAATAGTCATTTTAGGATCGATCTGTCCCTAATTCCCCGAACAAAACTATGTAAAATATGGTATAATCTAAGACAATTATGCTGTTGTTTGAATAATGATAGTTGAATAAGGAGGTGTGACGATGTCGAATGCAACACTTGAAATGATGCAAGAGATCGAGCAGGCTGCTCAAGGAGTGATTGCCAGCTATGAAGATCAAGTCGAGCAAATTCAAAAAGAATCCCGCGATTGGCTTGCAACAGTGGCACAGCATTATGATGAGGAAACCAAGCAGTTGGTCGCAGAGGCTGAAACCAATGTCCAAGAAAAACTTGTCGCTTTAGCCAAAGACCTAGACGAAACGATCGCGAGAAATGATGCCAAGGTGCAGCAAGCCATGACAGATAAGCGCGTAGCTTTGGTAGACGAAATTGTAGAAAAGGTGGTAGCAACCTATGGCAATTAGTCCAATGCAACACCTTTCTCTGGTTTTGCCCACAAATCTAATGGACGAGCTTCTCTTGTCGCTCCAGTCAGAGGAGTCGGTCCAAATTTATGATTTGAGCGAGCAAGAGGATTGGCAAGTTGCCTTTCAGACGAGTGATGGGTCCAAAGGATCAGCTCTAAGAATGGATGAACTAAGACGTCGGGAAGAGCAGTTAGAAAAGGCTATTCAGGCCCTGGAGCCTTTTATTCCTCAGAAGAAGGGATTAGAAAAACTAAAAGAAGCTCCCTTGTCCTTGTCTTTTCACGATTTAGAGTCTCATGGGGTCATCCGTGATGAGCAACGTCTTTTACAGTCCGTACAAAAACAATTGGCTGTCTTAGCAAAGGCTCGGGATCGCATCCAGCAAGCCCAAGAGGAAATCGCCTCTTTAGAAAAATGGGCTGCCTTGACGACAACACCTGACCAGCTCAAGCGTTTCCGTTATGTCCGGGGCTTAATCGGTACCATTCCGAATAGTGAACAGGATCAGGCGCGTCAAGCCTTGCTAGCACACCCAGATGTAGAGGTCGATATGGTCTTTAGCTCGGAAACGGAGCATGGGGTGGTAGTCTTGTATAAGTCTGGGGATTTAACAGACCTTCAAGATACGCTGACCAGTTCGCATTTCAAAGAGTTTGATTACCAAGGAGAAACGCTACCAAAAGAACGTTTGGAGCAACTCAAGAGAGAGATCAAAGAACAAGGTGCTGTCGAAGCAGCTACTTTGGAAGCGCTCAGTCAAGCCAAGGAAGACCTCAACCAGCTCAAGTACCAACTCGATTATGTCTTGAGTTTAGGAGCTAGGGAAGAGGCCAAAGGATCTCTTGCCAGTACAGCTCATTTGGTTGCATTAGAGGGATGGATTGAAACTGCTCAACTCGATGCTTTAAAAGCCAAACTTCAAAAGGAGTTTGGGAACCAAGTCGTCTTGCAGACACGTGAAGTCGCTCAAGAAGAATGGGACCAGGTACCCATCAAACTGAAAAACAATGCCTTGGTAGAACCCTTTGAATTAGTCACAGAGATGTACGCCCTGCCCAAGTATTACGAGAAAGATCCGACCCCAATCGTCTCTCTCTTCTACTTTGTTTTCTTCGGCATGATGGTAGCAGATATCGGCTATGGTCTCTTGTTGACGTTGGCAACTGGCTTTGCTCTAAAGGCCTTCCAGCTTCAGCCGAGCGCAGCAAAAAACCTTCGCTTTTTCTGCCTCTTAGGAATCTCGGTGGCCCTTTGGGGAGTCGTCTACGGTTCCTTCTTCGGCTTTGAGATGCCCTTTGCTTTGATCAGTACGACGACCAATGCCATGACTATCTTGATCCTATCGGTCGTCTTTGGTTTCATCACCGTTTTGGTCGGTCTCTTCCTAGGAGGGATGAAAAATGTCCGCCTGAAAGACTACACCGAAGCCTACAACGCAGGCTTTGCCTGGGTCTTGATCTTGTTAGGCTTGATGCTCTTAGCAGTCGGAAATATCCTACCAGGTTTATCCTATCTAGTCCCTATCGGTCAGTGGCTATCTATTCTCAATGCACTTGGGATTCTAGTGGTATCCATTGTCAGAGCCAAGAAATTATCAGGACTTGCAGCAGGTCTCTTCAATCTTTACAACGTCAGTGGCTATGTCGGAGACTTGGTCAGCTTTACTCGTTTGATGGCGCTTGGTTTATCAGGGGCCAGCATCGGTTCAGCCTTTAACCTGATTGTCAATCTCTTCCCAACCCTGGGACGATTCACCGTCGGCCTTGTCCTCTTTGTCCTCCTCCATGCCATCAACATGTTTCTGTCCTTTTTATCAGGCTATGTGCATGGAGCCCGTTTGATATTTGTGGAGTTCTTTGGTAAGTTCTACGAGGGTGGTGGCAAGCCCTTCCGACCTCTAAAACCGTCGGAACGCTATGTCAAAACAAAAAAATAATTCAGTAAATCAATCATAAAAAATTTTATAGGAGTATATTCATGGAATCTTTAGCTTCATATTTCTCAACCCATGGGGGTGCCTTCTTTGCAGCACTTGGTGTAGCCATTGCAGTGGCTCTTAGTGGAATGGGTTCAGCCCTCGGTGTTGGTAAGACCGGTCAGGCTGCTGCCGCACTCTTGAAAGAACAGCCAGAAAAATTTGCCCAAGCCTTGATCTTGCAATTGTTGCCAGGTACACAAGGCTTGTACGGTTTCGTTATCGGGATCTTGATCTGGTTGCAAATTAAGCCAGATATGGCTCTTGAAACAGGAGTTGCTTATTTCTTCACAGCCCTTCCAGTTGCGATTGTCGGCTATTTCTCAGCAAAACACCAAGGAAATGTCGCAACTGCTGGGATGCAAATCTTGGCAAAACGCCCTGAAGACATGATGAAAGGGGTTATCCTTGCGGCCATGGTTGAAACCTATGCCATCTTGGCCTTCGTTGTGTCCTTCCTTTTGACTCTTCGCGTCGGCTAATCTAGACACACCTCAGTCAAAGAAGAGGAATGTTCTCTTCGTCAATTATCGGTGGCGAAGAACTCCAAAGGAGGAAATAAAAACAATGACGGATTATTCCCAATTAAAGGATTCCATCCTTGAACAGGCCCATGAAAAAGGTCGGAAATTAGTAGCGGAAGCAACGGCTAAGGTTCAAGAAGAGTCCCAGTTGCAGGAAGCTCGTTTGGTAGAAGAAAAGTTACATCAACGGGCGGTTCAATTGCAAACCATTGAGCGCCGCTTGCAACGTGAAAGCCAACAAATAGAAAATCAAAAGCGCCAATCGACATTGGTCACCAAGCAACGGGTCTTAAAAGAGTTGTTTGCGGATGCCTACCAGAAAATGGCGACTTGGTCACGCCAAGAAGAGCTCGCATTTTTTCACCGCGTTCTTCCTCGCTATGCAGATCAAGCAATGGTCTTAACACTGGGTGCTGTGACGGCAGAAAAATTGACAGATCAAGATCGTCAGGATTTGATAGAGGCCTATCCACAGCTTCAATTAGCAAAAGAAACGCTTGCCCAAGAGGCTGGTTTTGTCCTTTCCTTTGGCAAAGTGGATGCCAGCTACCTCTACCGTGATTTGGTTGATGCTGTGCGGGAGGAGCAGAGCTTCCATATGGCAGCCAGCATTTTTAAAGAAGAGAAAAACTAGGAGGGGCTATGAGTGAACGGACGTATTCTCAAGTAAATACCGGGATTAGTGTACGTGAAGCTAGTTTTTTGAGCCCGGCTCAGTTTGATGCCCTTCTGAACAGCTCCGATGCAGAAGCTCGTGCTAATCTCTTGCAAGGGACGGCCTATGCCTTGGAGGCAGATCAACTGCGTCAAGTCCAAGTGGTCGAGCAAGCCTTGATGAAGCACCTTCTAGCAGAGTACGATTGGGCTTATCAGGTAGCTCCGAACCCTGCGGTAGTCGACCTCTTTGCCCTCAAGTACACCTATCACAATCTCAAGGTCTTCTTGAAAGAGCGAGCAACGGGGCGGGATTTGAACTTCCTATTATTGGATGCAGGTCCCTATTCCTTAGCAGTTCTTGAACAAGTAGCCAAGACCTTTTCTTCAGAGAACTGCCCAGAGTTTATGGCTCAAGAAGTCGCAGCGACCTGGCAGGAATATGTCGACTATCAGGATATTCGGGTTCTGGAGATCGGCATGGATCTGGCCTACTTTGATCATCTCAAACGCTTGGCGAAAGACTTAGACCATCCCCTTTTAAAATCCTTGGTCACCTTGACCATTGATTGTTACAATGTCATCACAGTTGAACGAGCCCTCAGTTTGAAAAAGCCGAACAGCTTCATGAAGCAACTCTTGTCCGATGCAGGGACCCTCTCAGCAAGAGAAGTCATCCAGTGCGTCGAGCGGGGCAACCTCATCAGTTGGTTCCAACACGTCAATCCCTTGCCTTATGATGTGGAATTGACACAGTACGAAGAACAGATGCGATCTGGCAGAGTAACTGCTGAGACAGTGGAATACCTGGAGCATGTGCTTAAGTACCGAATTTTGGAACAAGCTTCCTTTGAGATAGACGGGCCCTTGCCTTTAGCTCGCTATCTCTTTGGAAAAGAGCTGGAGGTGAAGAACCTTCGTTTGGTCTTGACGGGTCTGGATAATCAGCTCCCGATTGACAAAATAAAAGAAAGGATGAGACCAATCTATGGCCAGTAAAACGCAAAAAATTGCCGTTGTGGGAAACCGTGATGCCATCCTTCCTTTTCAAATGATTGGCTTTCAGACCTTTCCCGTAGCAGAGGCTCAGGAAACCATCAATACCTTACGTCACTTGAGCCAAGAAGATTTTGGCATCATCTATCTGACGGAGGATATGGCTCAGGAAATCCCAGATACCATTGCTCACTATGATCGCCAAGTAACCCCAGCCGTCATCTTGATCCCTACTCATAAGGGAACGACTGGATTGGGACAGCAGCGAATTCGAGACAATGTCGAAAAAGCAGTTGGACAGGATATTTTATGAGAACAAATGAATTTGGCCAAGCGATTGGCGATGCACTGCCTGATTTCACACCGGGGCGTCTGCCAGCTATTGAGCGGATCGAAGGTCGCTATACCGTGATCGAGCGCCTCTCAAAAGAAAAACATGGAGCAGACCTTTATCAGGTCTACGGGCCGGACTCTCCAGCAGCGATGTGGACCTTTCTGTTCAAAGGCCCTGCCCGCAATGAAGAGGAGTGGGACCGCTTATTAGATGATCTCATGACAGATCAAGGTCGCTTTTACTATGCGATTGTAGACAAAGATTCAGGCAAGGCTTTGGGGACTTTCTCTCTCATGCGGATCGATCAAGCCAATCGGGTGATCGAAGTCGGAGCAGCGACCTACTCACCAGCGCTCCAAAAAACACGCATGGCTACGGAAGCCCAGTATCTCTTAGCGCGCTACGTGTTTGAAGATTTAGGCTACCGCCGCTATGAGTGGAAATGCGATGCCCTAAACCAAGCATCTCGCAAAGCAGCTGAGCGCTTAGGGTTCACCTATGAAGGCTGTTTCCGTCAGGCTGTTGTTTATAAAGGTCGGACCCGTGATACAGACTGGTTGTCCATCGTTGACCAAGAATGGCCAGCTATCAGACAGCGGCTAGAAGCTTGGTTGGATCCAAGCAATTTCGATGCCAATGGCCAACAAAAGCAAGCTCTAAGAGAGATAGCACAAAAGTAAAACAAAGGATTCCCAGGAGGAATACATGACTCAAGGAAAAATTATTAAAGTTTCTGGTCCCTTGGTGGTTGCATCAGGGATGCAGGAGGCCAATATCCAAGACATTTGCCGGGTCGGCGATCTTGGTTTGATTGGCGAAATTATTGAGATGCGGCGGGATGAAGCCTCTATCCAAGTATATGAAGAAACGTCTGGAGTTGGTCCAGGTGAACCAGTGGTAACAACCGGAGCTCCCCTCTCTGTCGAGTTGGGACCAGGCTTGATTTCTCAGATGTTTGACGGGATCCAACGCCCCTTGGAACGCTTCCAAGAAGTCACCGCCAGTGACTTCCTTATTCGTGGTGTACAAGTTCCAAATCTAGACCGTGACACCAAATGGACCTTCGAACCAAGCGTGACTGAAGGGACAGAAGTGGTCGCCGGAGACATCGTCGGTACCGTTCAAGAGACCAATATGGTAGAACACCGCATCATGGTGCCGTTTGGAGTCAGTGGACGTGTGACCAAGATCGCAGCAGGTTCATACACGGTAGAAGAGCCGGTTTATGAGATCGAGCAGGCTGATGACAGTCTCTTTACTGGTACTTTGATGCAAAAATGGCCAGTTCGTCGAGGCCGTCCCTTTGCACAAAAACTGATTCCAGTAGAGCCTTTGGTCACAGGTCAACGGGTCATCGATACCTTCTTCCCAGTGACTAAAGGTGGAGCTGCAGCTGTTCCTGGTCCTTTCGGAGCTGGGAAAACAGTTGTGCAACACCAGGTGGCCAAGTTTGCCAATGTAGACATCGTAATTTACGTGGGTTGTGGGGAACGTGGAAATGAAATGACGGACGTTCTGAATGAATTTCCAGAATTGATCGATCCAACGACCGGTCAATCCATTATGCAACGGACGGTTCTGATCGCCAACACTTCGAACATGCCGGTGGCAGCGCGGGAAGCTTCCATCTACACAGGGATTACTATTGCCGAATACTTCCGTGATATGGGCTATTCCGTTGCTATCATGGCGGACTCTACTTCTCGTTGGGCAGAAGCTCTCCGTGAAATGTCTGGTCGTTTAGAAGAAATGCCAGGGGATGAAGGCTACCCAGCCTACCTTGGTAGCCGGATTGCTGAATATTACGAGCGTGCAGGTCGGGTTAAGACACTTGGAACCACTGCGCGTGAAGGTTCGATTACCGCTATCGGTGCCGTCTCTCCTCCAGGTGGAGATATTTCAGAGCCGGTGACCCAAAATACCCTGCGGATCGTCAAGGTCTTCTGGGGACTAGATGCTCAGTTGGCGCAACGCCGCCACTTCCCAGCCATCAACTGGTTGAGTTCTTATTCCCTTTACCAGGATGAGGTAGGCCAATATATCGATCAGCATGAGCAGATTAGCTGGGCAGAAAAAGTGACCCGCGCTATGAACCTGCTTCAAAAAGAGAGTGAATTGCAAGAGATCGTCCGCTTGGTTGGTCTGGATTCCCTGTCTGAAAAAGACCGCTTGACCATGAATGCGGCCAAGATGATCCGTGAAGACTACCTGCAACAAAATGCCTTTGATGAGGTCGATACCTATACCTCCTTCAGCAAGCAGGTGGCCTTGTTGACCAACATTTTGACCTTTGACCAAGAAAGTCAAAAAGCGCTGGAATTGGGAGCTTACTTCACAGAAATCATGGAAGGAACTGTAGACCTTCGGGACCGCATTGCCCGGAGCAAGTTCATCCATGAGGACCAGTTGGCAACCATTCAAGCCTTGAAAGAAGAAATCGTAGAAACCCTACACCAAATCGTCGCAAAAGGAGGAGTAGACAATGAGCGTGATTAAAGAATACCGTACTGTCAGCGAAGTTGTTGGCCCCTTGATGATTGTCGATCAGGTTGAAGGGGTTCACTACAATGAACTGGTAGAAATCAAGCTTCATGATGGAACGACCCGTCAGGGACAAGTCCTCGAAGTCCAAGAAGACAAGGCCATGGTCCAGCTCTTTGAAGGATCTAGCGGGATCAACTTGGAAAAAGCCAAAGTCCGCTTTACCGGACGTCCCCTAGAACTCCCAGTGTCTGAAGACATGGTGGGACGCATCTTTAACGGGATGGGCAAACCCATCGATGGTGGTCCAGAAATTATCCCAGAGAAATACTTGGACATTGATGGACAAGCCATCAACCCTGTTTCGCGGGACTATCCGGATGAATTTATCCAGACAGGGATCTCAGCTATTGACCATTTGAACACCCTAGTTCGGGGGCAAAAGCTTCCGGTATTCTCTGGATCAGGGCTTCCTCATAAAGAATTGGCTGCTCAAATTGCTCGTCAAGCGACGGTACTTAATTCGGAAGAAAACTTCGCCGTGGTCTTTGCGGCTATGGGGATTACCTTTGAAGAAGCCGAGTTCTTTATGAACGACCTTCGGGAGACAGGTGCGATTGATCGCTCTGTCCTCTTCATCAACCTAGCTAATGACCCAGCTATCGAGCGGATTGCCACTCCTCGAATCGCCTTGACAGCTGCCGAGTATTTGGCCTATGAAAAAGACATGCACGTCTTGGTTATCATGACCGATATGACCAACTACTGTGAAGCCCTTCGGGAAGTATCCGCTGCCCGCCGGGAGGTTCCAGGACGTCGGGGCTATCCAGGTTACCTTTATACTAACCTCTCAACCCTCTACGAACGTGCAGGACGCTTGGTTGGAAAGAAAGGATCTGTGACCCAAATTCCGATCCTCTCCATGCCGGAAGATGACATCACTCACCCCATCCCTGACTTGACAGGCTACATCACGGAAGGTCAGATTATCTTGTCCCGCGATCTCTATAATAGTGGTTACCGCCCACCGATCAATGTTCTTCCATCCCTTTCCCGTTTGAAGGACAAGGGTTCTGGTGAAGGCAAGACTCGGAAAGACCATGCGGCGACTATGAACCAGCTCTTTGCGGCTTATGCCCAAGGAAAACAAGCCAAAGAATTGGCTGTGGTGCTCGGAGAATCCGCCTTGTCCGATACAGACAAGCTCTATGTTAAGTTTACCGATCGCTTTGAGAAGGAGTACATCAACCAAGGCTTTACCACCAATCGGACCATTCAAGAAAGTCTGGATCTAGGCTGGGAATTGCTGGCTATCTTACCACGGACCGAGCTCAAGCGGATCAAGGATGACATGATTGACGAATACCTCCCAAAAACTTCTCAGGAAGCACAAGCCTAGGAGTAGAAAGGAGGAAGTCAGATGGCACGATTAAATGTCAAACCCACTCGGATGGAGTTAAACACCCTCAAAGAGCGTCTGAAAACGGCAACCAGAGGACATAAACTTCTCAAGGACAAACGAGACGAGCTCATGCGACGCTTCATCGAATCGGTCCGTGAAAATGACCGCCTCCGTCAGAAGGTTGAAGCCGCTCTGATTGGGAATATGCAAGAATTTGTCCTGGCCAAATGTCTGGAAAATGACCTCATGGTCCAGGAAATCTTTGCAGTTCCGACGCGAGAAGTCAGCCTGCATATCGAGACGGAGAACATCATGAGTGTGCGCGTGCCCAAGATGCATGCTCGTATCGATAATCCATATGGAGACGATGAGGGAGACGTGGTATACAGCTATGTGGCTTCCAATAGCCAGATGGACAATACCATTCAAGAAATGGAAGAACTCCTTCCAGACCTGTTGCGCCTGGCAGAGATTGAAAAAACTTGTCAGCTCATGGCCGATGAGATCGAAAAGACACGCCGTCGGGTCAATGGATTGGAATATGCGACGATTCCAGACCTCAAGGAAACCATCTACTATATCGAAATGAAACTCGAAGAAGCCGAACGCGCCAACCTGGTCCGAATGATGAAGGTCAAATAAGATACAAGCCGTTAAAAACAGCACCTCAAGTGATGTCTACAGGACACGAACTTGGGGTGTTTTTTAGCTTTTATTCAACTGAAAAAATCTTTCAAAATTCCCTCGTTCATGGCTTCCAAAGGCTTCTGAAACAATGAATTTGTTTGATCATCCAAATAGTACTAACTGTCATTAATTATTAAGAGAATGTAACAAGAAAGGGCTAATGTTACAAATTAGGGTCAGTTAGATTAAAAGAAAAGAAGAGACATTCTAAAGACAAAAAATGTGGTAGAATATTAAATGTATCTGTCTGGAGATAAATCTCCGATAATAAGAAAACGAGGAAAGAACGTATGAAGAAAGTAAATAAAAAGGCTTTAATTGCTTCGACTGTTGCTATGGCGGTCTTGCCATTTACAACTGGTAAAGCAGAATCAAATGGGGATTGGGTTGCCCGTTCTGTAGATGAAATTCGTGCAGATATTTCAACTTCAGAAAACAAACAAACCTACACTATCAAATATGGGGATACCCTAAGCACGATTGCGGAAGCTTTGAATGTTGACGTAACTGTTTTGGCAAACTTGAACCAAATCAGCAACATTGATTTGATTTTCCCAGGAACTGTCTTGACAACAACTGTCAATGATCAAAACCAAGTGACAGGTGTAGAAATCCAAACTCCTACAGCAGGTAATGCTGATGCAGCTGTGACAACTTCTGCTGATTTGACAAACAACCAAATCAAAGTAGACAACCAAACTGTTGCAGTGGGTGATTTGACAAAACCAGTAGCAGATGAAAGCAACCAAGCTGTAGAACTCCCTCAAGCACCTGCAGTTGTAGCAGCAGTGGCAGAGCAAGTATCAGAAAGCTTGCCAACTCCAGAAGCACCAGCTGAAACACCAGCACCAGCAGCTCCAGTAGCAGAGGAAGCACCAGCACCAGTTGTTGAAGAAGCACCAGCGCAACCTGCTGCAGCGCCAGTTGAAGTAGCGGCTCCTGTAGAAGCACCAGTTGTTGAGGAAGCACCAGCGGCTCCAGTAGCTGAACCAGCTCCAGTCGTAGAAGTTCCAGCAGAACCAGAAGTTACTGCGGTTGCTTCAACACCACAATATGGTGCACCAGCACCAGTTGTTGATACGACAGCTTCAACTCCTTCAACAGCAACTCCAACTTCAAATGAAGGTCTTCGACCTCAAACAATTAAATTCAAAGAACAAGTGATTAATGAACTTGGCTTGACTGATATCGGTGGTTACCGTCCTGGTGACCCAGAAGATCACGGTAAAGGTCTTGCGGTCGACGTTATGGTTCCAGAAAGTTCAGCAATCGGTGACCAAGTAGCTCAATATGCAATTGATCACATGCAAGAAAATGGAATTTCTTACATCATCTGGAAACAACGTTTCTATGCTCCAGTAAACAACATTTATGGACCAGCAAATACTTGGAATGAAATGCCAGACCGTGGTAGCGTAACAGAAAATCACTACGACCACGTACACGTATCATTTTACGAATAATTAAGACATAGCAAAGAGGCTGGGACAAAAGTCCTAGCCTCTCAATTGTCTTTGGATTATCGAGCAAGACGCAGTGGTTGAATGGGCTCTACTACGCTGATTTCATCAGCTTTTACAGCCCTAATCAACTGTGCGGAGGTGGGACGACGAAATCGAATTCTAACGAATTACCGATTTCTGTCCCACTCTCTTTTTTGTATAAAAAATAGATCCCATTGCTCAATGGGACCTAGTGGATTAAAGGATGATATCAGATTTTTCAACTTGATAGAGAGCCATACTCATAAACAAAGCAACGACAAGAAGGATTAAAATACCAGGTGTCCAAGAGTGGAAGATTTGTTGGCTTGAACCAAATAAGATAGGTCCAAGTGCAGCAAAGACGTATCCTCCCGTTTGAGCTAGTCCAGAGAGCTGAGCAGTTTTCTCAGGAGAGCTAGACTTCATGGAGAAGGTGACCATGAGGTAAGGGAATAAGATACTCGTAAAACTTCCGATCAAGATATTCAGGATCAACCAGTAGATGAAGTTGTCTGTCTGTAGTAACAGCATGGCAATTCCAGTAAAACCAGCTAAAACAGTCGTTATCAGCATGATGCGACGGTTTCGTTCAGAAAGGCTGGTGGTGAGACTTGGAATGGTCATAGAGAAGGGAAGACTCATCAGGGTGAATACAGATGCTAAAATTCCTGCATTGGCTTGATCGATACCAGCTTGGGTTGCCATGGTAGGAAGCCAGGTCATCGTCGTATAGTACAAGAGAGACTGTAGACCACAGAAGAGCATAATAGCCCAGACCTTACCATTTTTATACCAGCTAGTCTTATTTTCATTAGAAGAGGAGCTTTTTTTCAAATAATGATTGTGACGAGCATTGGGAAGCCAGATCACAAGTGCAAGCGCACAGACAACGGTCAGCACCCAAACCAAACCTTGCCAGGAGGTAGCTTGAGTGATAGGAACAGCGACAGAAGAAGCTACCGCAGTAGACAAGCCCATTGCAGTGATATAGAGGGTTGTCAAGAAGCCAAGACGTTTTGGTTCATTGGCTTGGATCAAGCTTGGTAGAAGGACATTGATAAAGGCAATCGCAGCACCAATCAAAAGAGTTCCCACATAGAGGAGAGGCAGATTGATGGTACGCAGAGCAGATCCAATCGTCATCATGATCAAAACTCCAAGAAAGAGTCGCTCAATCCCAAAGCGTCTCGCCCAGCTAGTAGCAAAAGGAGAGAAAATAGCGAAGGTTAGGAGGGGGAGACTCGTCAAAAGGCCGAGAGAACTCACCTCGACACCAAAGCTAGCAGCAATATCTGATAAGACAGTGGAGAGGGTCGTAAATGGGGCCCGCAAGACCACTCCTAGTAAAAGGATCCCTGGAATGAGAAAACGTGAATGGTTTTGTTTCATAATGTACCTCCTTGCTCGAAAATGAACAGCATCCGTATCATTATAGCACAAGAACTTGGAGGAGGCAAAAGGAATTATCGGGGAATAAAGCCCGTAAAATAGCTGTTTCGCCTACAAATATAGGAAACAATAGAAAGATAGAGCTGAAAAATATTTTTTTAAGGTTTTAAAACTTTCTTCACACATCCTTTTTATAGGAGTCTAGTTATCTCCGCTCAAACTGCGTCAACGTCCCTAAACTCGCCGATGCTCGTAAAAAAATAAGGAACGTAGTTCTCACTAGCGTTCGAACTGCATCAATGTACCTAAGCTCGTCCACGTCCCTATCAGGCTTGGTTAGATGAAATAGGTTTAGTAATAATTAT
>NZ_JBYQGU010000012.1:0-65971 GCF_058200455.1 Streptococcus sp. SCPM-O-B-15294 (M123)
AACTTAATATTATTCGGAAGGGTAGCGAAGAGGCTAAACGCGGCGGACTGTAAATCCGCTCCTTCGGGTTCGGGGGTTCGAATCCCTCCCCTTCCATCCTTTACGGGCATAGTTTAAAGGTAGAACTAAGGTCTCCAAAACCTTCAGTGTGGGTTCAATTCCTACTGCCCGTGTATAAGAATATGGCGGGTGTGGTGAAGTGGTTAACACACCAGATTGTGGCTCTGGCATGCGTGGGTTCGATCCCCATCACTCGCCTATTTTATATTATTGGGGTATAGCCAAGCGGTAAGGCAAGGGACTTTGACTCCCTCATGCGTTGGTTCGAATCCAGCTACCCCAGTTATACTTTGCCGGCGTGGCGGAATTGGCAGACGCGCTGGACTCAAAATCCAGTGTCCGCAAGGACGTGCCGGTTCGACCCCGGCCGCCGGTATAGTATTAAAGACAAGGTTTTCGGACATTGTCTTTTTCTTTTTTTCGTTGAATTGTTAACGCCGAGTTACTTAACAGTTACTAAAAATAGTTTTTGTTGTTTTCTGAAAATACTTTGACTATTTTCCTTTACTGTGTTATAATTAACCGGTAAAGTATTTACTGGTTAATAGAAAGGAAGTTCCTATGAAGGTTGCTAATCAGATAGATGAGTTTTTGAATTCTATCTTACTTATTTCTGAGAATCAGCATGAAGTATTGATAGGTTCTTGTACAAGTGGTTTTTCTTTAACCAATACGCAAGAACACATTTTAATGTTATTATCAAAGAATAATTATTCCAATTCTGAGCTTGCTAAATTGCTGAATGTTAGTCAAGCTGCTGTTACTAAGGCTGTTAAACAATTACTTTCTTTTGGGATGTTAGAAGCTCTAAAAGATGAGAAAGATGCTCGCATAGTTTTGTACCGTTTAACAGATTTGGGGCGTCCAGTTGCTGAGGAACATTCTCATCATCATGATCATACTTTGGCTGTTTATAATCAGGTTTTGAGCGAATTTTCTCAAGAAGAACAAATGGTTATTTCTAGGTTTTTATCTCGCTTATTGGAGGATCTTCGTTAATGCGTTATATCACTGTTAAAGATCTTTCGTTTTATTATGATCGAGAACCGGTTCTAGAAGGTGTGAATTACTACTTGGATAGCGGGGAGTTTGTGACGCTGACTGGTGAGAATGGCGCCGCCAAATCTACTTTGATCAAGGCAAGTCTTGGCATCTTAAAACCAAAAGTAGGAACGGTTGAAATTGCTAAGGAAAATGTAGCTGGTAAAAAATTACGAATCGCTTATCTTCCGCAACAAATTGCAAGCTTTAATGCGGGCTTTCCCAGTTCTGTTTATGAGTTTGTGAAATCGGGGCGGTATCCTCGCAAGGGTTGGTTTCGTCGCTTAAATCATCACGATGAGGAGCACATTTTAGCTAGTTTATCTGCTGTTGGGATGTTAGAGCATCGTGATAAACCTTTAGGGGCTCTATCCGGTGGCCAGAAACAACGGGCTGTCATTGCACGAATGTTTGCGTCTGATCCAGATATTTTTGTCTTGGATGAACCGACTACTGGGATGGATGCTGGCAGTAAGGATGAGTTTTATGAATTGATGCACCACAGTGCCCATCATCATGGGAAGGCTGTTTTGATGATTACGCATGATCCTGAAGAGGTGAGCCATTACGCAGATCGCAATATTCACCTGGTGAGAAAACAAAATTCTCCATGGCGTTGCTTTAATGTCCATGAGAAAGATGGAGGTGAGGACCATGCTTAGTCTCTTTCAGTATGATTTTATGCAACGGGCCTTGTTGGCGATGGTTGCTATGAGTCTCTTCTCTCCTATCTTAGGTGTATTTTTGATTTTACGTCGTCAGAGTTTGATGAGTGATACGCTGAGTCACGTTTCTCTATCAGGGGTTGCTTTTGGTCTCTTCCTTGGTTTCTCCCCGACTATTTCTACAGTCATTGTGGTCATCATAGCGGCTGTATTTCTAGAGTACTTACGCACAGTCTATAAAGATTTTATGGAAATTGGGACAGCGATTCTCATGTCAACCGGCTTGGCCTTGGCTTTGGTGATCATGAAGGGCGGCGGTAAAAGCTCCATGAGTCTGGACCAGTACCTATTTGGTTCTACCTTGACCATTACCGATGAGCAAGTGTTAGCTCTGTTTGTCATAGCAGCGATTGTTTTATGTTTGACGGTTCTCTTTATTCGTCCGATGTATATTCTTACGTTTGACGAGGATACAGCTTATGTAGATGGTTTACCAGTGCGTCTCATGTCTATCTTGTTTAATATCGTGACAGGGGTGGCTATCGCCTTGATGATTCCGGCTGCGGGTTCCTTGTTGGTATCTACCATCATGGTCTTGCCAGCTAGTATTGCTTTAAAGCTAGGAAAAACCTTCCGTTCAGTCATGCTTTTGGCAGTGGTTATTGGTTTTGTAGGGATGGTCAGTGGTCTCATTCTTTCTTATTACCCGGATACACCGGTTAGTGCGACCATTACCCTCTTATTTGTATCCTTCTTTTTGCTCTCAAATCTTTTTGTTAAATTTAGAAAATAGGTGATCTTATGAAAAAACTTGCATGGCTGGTATTAGCCTTTTGTAGTCTTCTTTTAGTAGCTTGTAGTGGTGGTCAAAATCAGTCAGGGAAATTGAAAGTCATGACGACTTTCTATCCTGTCTATGAATTTACTAAGCAAGTCGTTGGAGACGAGGGAGATGTGGAGCTCTTAATCGGGTCTGGTTCGGAACCCCATGATTTTGAATTGTCTGCCAAGGGGCGCGCAAAAATCCAAGAGTCAGATGTCTTTGTCTATGAGAATGAGAACATGGAAACGTGGGTGCCTCAGTTGTTGAAATCAATGGATGGCAAGAAAACCAAGGTTGTCAAAGCGACGGAAAATATGCTGCTTTTACCAGGTGGTGAAGAAGAGCATGACCATGAGGGAGGGGAAGAACACCATCATGACTACGATCCCCATGTCTGGCTTTCTCCGCAGAGAGCCATTAAAATGGTGGAAACGATTCGTGATCAACTGGTGAAACAGTACCCAGATAAAAAGGATAGCTTTACAGCTAATGCGGATGCCTATATTGCCAAGTTGAAAAAATTGGATGATAGCTATACGAAGAGCTTATCTGCAGCAAAACAGAAAAATTTTGTCACTCAACACGCAGCTTTCCGTTATTTGGCCCTGGACTATGGCTTGAATCAAGTCTCTATCTCAGGTTTGTCACCAGATAGTGAACCGTCTGCGACTCGCTTGAGTGAATTGACAGAGTACATCAAGAAGAACGACATCAAGGTCATCTACTTTGAAGAAAATGCTTCTAAATCCTTATCGAAAACCTTGTCTGCTGAAACCGGTGTGGATCTAGCTGTTTTGAATCCATTAGAGAGCTTGACAGATGAGCAGATGAAAGATGGTGAAGACTACATCTCTATCATGGGAGCCAACCTCAAATCTTTGGAGTTAACAACGACTCAAGCCGGAAAAGAAATCGCTCCAGAAGAGGAAGAAGACACCAAAACAGTAGCCAATGGCTACTTTGAGGACAGTGCTATTAAGGACCGAACTCTTTCAGACTATGTAGGTGATTGGCAGTCTGTGTATCCTTATCTAAAAGATGGAAGCTTGGACCAAGTTTTTGACTACAAAGCTAAACTAACCAAGTCAAAAACAGCTGAAGAGTATAAAGCTTACTACACCACAGGTTATAAAACAGATGTCGACCGGATTGTCATTACAGACAAAACCATGACTTTCTATAAGAATGGGGAAGAGAAGAAGTTCGAATACCGCTATGCTGGGAAGCATACGCTGACTTATACAAAAGGGAATCGTGGAGTGCGTTATCTCTTTGAAGCAACTGATCCGAATGCGGGTGAATTCAAGTATGTTCAATTCAGTGATCATCAAATTGCTCCTAATAAGGCAGCTCACTTCCATATTTTCTTCGGTGGGGAAAGTCAAGAGGCTCTTTACAATGAATTGGAAAATTGGCCTACCTACTACCCAAGTGACTTATCCGGCTTTGAAATTGCACAGGAAATGTTAGCCCATTAATCAAATCGAGAAGGAACCAACTGGTTCCTTTTTTGATAGTAACAGAAACTTGTCAATTTGCTAGAAAAAGGATAAAATTAGGCTTAGAGAATACATTGAATTAAGGGAGATTCATGATGAAAAAGTATCGTTTGCTATTATTGCTTTCTGCTCTACTATTTTTCCTTGGTTCCTGCGGTCAGAAAAAGCAGGAGGCAGGGTCTGAAAGTAAAGAAAGTACGGTTCGTCAATCGAAGGATAGCTCAGCTACGAGTGAAGCAAAGAAAGCTGAGAGTTCGAGTGATAAGAAAGAGAAAACAAAGATGGATATTGAAGCAATTGCTCAAGGGGATTATAGTAGCGTAGCTGGTGTCTGGCAAGATGACAAGGGGAATAAATTGGTCTTTGATCAAAATGGTTTGGTCTCTAACGAATATGAATCTTACGGTCTCTCCTTGACGGATTATGGGACTGTTTCAGGAGGAGTCTACGGAGGAATCACAGGTGGATTTTTAATGGAATTCATCCCTGCTGGGCTTACGATTGATGATCAAACGGATGAAAATGGAGAAGTCGTCTTCCATGATAACTCTGATGCCAGCAAGGATCGTCTCTGGACTGGAACTGGGATGTACAGTTTTACCGAACAAGGGTCTTTCCTCTATAAGGTTGGGGATTAGGTCGTATAAATGAAATAGAAAAGAATGAGGAGTGTCCAACTCTTCATTCTTTTTCGTTTTTTAGATCTTAGGGAGCCAAGAAAGGTGGAAATCCAGCTTCTCTGCTTTCAAGAGGTCTTGGTGGCTTACTCTATCGATTCTGTTCCCATCAAGGGAAACATCTTGAAGGAAGTGCGCTTGGGCTGTGTGGGTTGTACAATGGATATGCAGCCATTTTTTCTCTTGAGGGAGATAGAGGCGCAAGTGTTTAAAGAGAGGAATCCCTAGGTCATAGATAGGTTTACCAGGGCAAGTCGGATAGAGTCCTAAGACGGACCAGATATACCAAGAAGATAGACTGCCATTATCTTCATCTCCTGGATAGGCCTGGAAGGTCGGTTGGAAGGCTTCCTTGCGAAGGGCTTGAATTAGTAAGCTAGTGTATTCCGGGTGTTGGCTATAGCGAAAGAGATAGGGAATGTGGAAACTCGGTTGGTTCGAAATGGCAATTTGCCCAAAAGGAGCTTGGGCCATCTCAGTCATTTCGTGAATTTCGTAGCCATAGCCCGTCACTTCATAGCGCGGTGCTTGGGTTGCTAGTTGGGTTAAGTAGTGGGTAAAGCCTTCTTCTCCTCCAAAGAGTTGCTTGAGTCCTTCGATATCATGGAGGGCACCTAAAGCTGCTTGAATGGCAGAGCACTCTGCATAGTCGCGTCCCCAACTGATGGGTGAGAAGTCTGGTCTGAAATGGCCCTCCTTATCTTTGGCCCGAATATAACCTGTTTCGGGATCAAAGAGGGTTCGGTAGGAAAGACTGGATTGAGCATACTCTTTGGCCAGTTCATTTTTGCCAAGTAGCTGGGCTGTTTGGGCGATACAAAAATCGCTATAGGAGAAGTCGATGGTATGACTCACACTTTCGTGATAGTCGGTGGATAGATAGCCTAACTTCTTGTATTCTTTAGCTCCTCGTCGACCGTAATGACCATTTGGATCTTCTTTCCTAGCTGTATCTAGCATGGCTTCAAAAAGTTCCGTCTGAAGGCCGGAAGCCAGACCTTTTTGGATAGCATCTGCAATGACCCCGTCAATGAGTGTCCCTGGCATCATGCCTCTTTCGTCCGGTGCTAGCCATTTAGGAAGGAAGCCCGTGTCCCGGTAATGGCTAAGGAAGCCTTCGAGAAATTCCTGATAGAGTTCTGGATAGACTAGGCTATAAAGAGGAAAGGTGGTCCGAAAGAGATCCCAGAAGCCCAAATTCATGAAGTATTTTCCTTCTTGAATGCGGTTGTGAGCGAAGTCGCGATGGACTGCTTTCCCCTCAGGGGTCACTTCATAACAAGTCTGAGGAAAGAGCAGACTACGGTAGAGACAGTGATCGAAAAAGGTTCGATCCTCTCCACCTGTATCTAAAATTTCAAATCGGTCCATTAGCTCTTGCCACTTGCGACCGGCTTCTTCTTTCATCTCTTCAAAGCTAGCTTTTGGGAGATGTAGTTGGGCTAACTCAGGGTTAATAAAGGAAGTGCCTAATCGAGCTTCCAGCGTGGGGCTGTCAAACTCTAGGATCAAATCTTGACCCAGCCAGTGAGTGTGAGTGATGGCTTGATCAAATTCGACATGAAGATAGAAAGGATAGGTTTGTTGGTCGGTATGATTTTGGTCTAGGATGTGAAAATGTAGATCCGTTTTTCCGAATTCTACTTCAGTTAGTCCATTGGGGCAATGAATGGCCAGTGAAAGTGCAGACGGCCCTCTAAAGCGGAGGATGGCCCCGTAGAGGCTGGGAGTCAGCTCGGTGTGGATTTGATAGCGTTCTGAGGTGAGGGCTAAATAATGGGGCTGAAAGATAGCTTCTTGGATCCGGTAACTGCTCTGTCTAAAATAGAGGTCTTCTTGAGTCGGTATGTCTGTTAGTGGGGTAAGGAGGCACCAAGAAAAATCCCCAATCCAAGGACTCGGCTGATGGGTCAAGCGAATGCCTTGAAAGATTGGAAGGTTGGGGTTGAAAAACCAAGCACCCTGTTCATGTGTCGTCTGAGGGAGAAAATAATTCATCCCAAAAGGAACTCCTGTATAAGGGAGGGTGTTGCCGTTGGAATAAGCTGAGTGATTGTCTGTTCCTAAGCGGGTATCAATGTGAGTAATATCGGTCTTCATGCGGGACCTCCTGTGTCATACTGAGGCTGGGACAAAAGTCCTAGCCTCTCAATTTTCTTTGGATTGTCGACCAAGACGCAGTGGTTGAGTGGGCTCTACTACGCTGATTTCATCAGCGTTTACAGTCCTACTCAACTGTGCGGAGGTGCGACGACGAAATCGAATTCTAACGAATTACCGATTTCTGTCCCACTCTCTTTCTTTATTTTAGCAGAAGCCACTCAAATCGGAAAGTCTTTTTCAAAACTAGAAAAGTTTGTAGAAAAAGGGCTATAATTTGCGTATGTATTTCCCCTTTGAAATCTTTTATACTGAATAGGAAAGAATCGATACGTGTGAGGAAAACAAATGACCTATTCAAAAGAAATCGTCAGAGAATGGTTGGATCAAGTAGCAGAACGTGCCAAGGATTACCCTGAGTGGGTGGATGTCTTTGAGCGTTGCTATACAGACACTTTAGATAATACAGTGGAAATTTTGGAAGATGGCTCGACCTTTGTACTGACGGGAGATATTCCAGCTATGTGGTTGCGTGACTCGACAGCCCAGCTGAGACCCTACCTTCATGTGGCAAAAAGAGACCCTCGTTTACGTCAGACCATTGCAGGTTTGGTCAAACGTCAGATGACTTTGATCCTCAAGGATCCCTATGCTAACTCTTTTAATATTGAGGAGAACTGGAAGGGCCATCACGAGACCGACCACACCGATTTGAATGGCTGGATTTGGGAGCGCAAGTATGAAGTGGATTCGCTTTGCTATCCCTTGCAGTTAGCTTACCTCCTTTGGAAGGAAACTGGTGAGACTAGCCAATTTGATGAAACCTTTGTCACAGCGACTAAGGAAATCCTTCATCTCTGGACAGTAGAGCAAGACCACAACAACTCCCCTTATCGCTTTGTTCGGGATACGGATCGTAAGGAAGACACGTTAGTGAATGAAGGTTTTGGTCCTGATTTTGCCGTGACAGGAATGACCTGGTCAGCCTTTCGTCCAAGTGATGATTGCTGTCAATATAGCTACTTGATTCCGTCAAATATGTTTGCAGTCGTTGTCTTAGGTTATGTCCAAGAAATCTTTGCTACATTGAATCTAGCTGATAGCGAGAGAATCATTGCTGATGCCAAACGTCTGCAGACTGAGATTCAAGAAGGGATTGAAAACTACGCCTACACCACTAACAGCAAGGGCGAGAAAATCTATGCCTTTGAGGTAGACGGTTTGGGAAATGCTAGCATCATGGACGATCCGAATGTGCCAAGCTTGTTGGCCGCTCCCTATCTGGGTTACTGTGATGTCAACGATGAAGTCTATCAAGCAACTCGTCGCACTATTCTGAGTCCTGAGAATCCTTACTTCTATGAAGGAAAGTACGCAAGCGGACTCGGAAGTTCTCATACCTTCTATCGCTATATCTGGCCGATTGCTTTATCCATCCAAGGATTGACAACGACAGATAAAGCTGAGAAAAAACATTTGTTGGATCAGCTCGTTGCCTGCGATGGTGGAACAGGTGTCATGCACGAAAGTTTCCACGTGGATGATCCAACTAAATATTCGCGTGAATGGTTCTCTTGGGCCAACATGATGTTCTGTGAATTGGTCTTGGATTACTTGGATATTCGCTAATACTCTTCGAAAATCAAATTCAAACCACGTCAGCTTCGCCTTGCCGTATATATGTTACTGACTTCGTCAGTTCTATCTACAACCTCAAAGCAGTGCTTTGAGCAACCTGCGGCTAGCTTTCTAGTTTGCTCTTTGATTTTCATTGAGTATAAGGAGCACGCTTTAGCTTCACTGATTCTTGTTAGAATCACAAGTTTATATTTAAAACATTAAAAATTTAAGTTAGAATGAGGTTTTACTCATGGAAAATGTTGTTGTACATATCATCTCTCACAGCCACTGGGATCGTGAGTGGTATCTACCTTTTGAAAGTCACCGGATGCAATTGGTGGAACTTTTTGATAATCTCTTTGATCTTTTTGAAAATGACCCAGAGTTCAAAAGCTTCCACTTGGATGGACAAACCATCGTCCTTGATGATTACTTGGAAATTCGCCCTGAAAACCGTGACAAGGTGCAGCGTTATATCGACGAAGGCAAGCTCAAGATTGGTCCTTTCTATATCTTGCAGGATGATTACTTGATTTCCAGTGAAGCTAACGTCCGCAATACCTTGATTGGACAAGCGGAATGTGCCAAATGGGGCAAATCAACTCAAATCGGCTATTTCCCAGATACCTTTGGAAATATGGGGCAGGCTCCTCAAATCCTTCAAAAATCAGGCATTCACGTAGCAGCCTTTGGGCGCGGTGTTAAACCGATTGGATTTGACAACCAAGTCCTCGAAGATGAACAGTTTACCTCTCAATTCTCTGAGATGTACTGGCAGGGGGCGGATGGTAGCTGTGTACTCGGCATTCTCTTTGCCAACTGGTACAGTAACGGGAATGAAATTCCAGTGGATAAAGATGAGGCTTTGGCTTTCTGGAAACAAAAATTAGCAGACGTCCGTGACTATGCATCGACCAACCAATGGTTGATGATGAACGGCTGTGACCACCAGCCTGTACAGAGAAATATTAGTGAAGCCATTCGCGTGGCCAATGAACTCTTCCCAGACGTGACCTTTATTCATAGCTCCTTTGACGAATATGTGCAAGCAGTGGAAAGTGCGCTTCCTGAGCAATTATCAACGGTTACAGGAGAATTGACCAGTCAGGAAACCGATGGTTGGTATACTCTGGCGAATACCTCTTCTTCACGGGTTTACCTCAAACAAGCCTTCCAAGAAAACAGCAATTTGTTAGAGCAAGTGGTGGAACCTTTGACCATCATCACTGGTGGGCACAACCACAAGGATCAATTGACCTATGCTTGGAAGACCCTCTTGCAAAATGCACCACACGATAGTATTTGTGGATGTAGCGTGGACGAAGTTCACCGCGAAATGGAAGTTCGTTTTGCCAAGGTCAACCAAGTCGGTAACTTTGTCAAGACCAACCTTCTCAATGAATGGAAAGAGAAACTAGCGACTCAGAAAGCCCAAAGTGAACAACTCTTTACTGTGATGAACACTGGCTTGCATGGCAAGGTGGACACCGTCAGCACGGTTATTGATGTAGCGGTTTGTCCATTTAAGGAATTGCACCCGACAGAGGGCTTCAAGAAAATGGCTGCTTTGACCTTGCCAGATTATCACGTAGAGGATTTAGATGGTCATCTTGTAGAAGCAGAGATTGAAGATTTGGGGGCAAGTTTTGGCTATACTTTGCCTAAGGATAAATTCCGCCAACCATATATTGCACGCCAAGTGCGCGTGACGGTTCCGGTTCACCTAGCGCCTCTTTCTTGGACCACCTTCCAGCTCTTGGAAGGAAAAGCTTCCCATCATGATGGGATTTACCAAAATGGGGTTCTCGATACGCCGTTCGTAACCCTCAGTATTGATGATGGCTTGACCCTTTACGACAAGACGACCAATGAGGCTTATGAGGACTTCCTTGGCTTCGAAGACCGCGGTGATATTGGCAATGAATACATTTACTTCCAACCAAAAGGAACAGAACCCATCTATGCGGAGCTGAAAGCTCATGAGGTCTTGGAAAATAATGCTCGCTATGCCAAAATCTTGCTCAAGCATGACTTGACCATCCCAGTCAGCGCGGATGAACAATTGGATGCGGAACAAAGAGGCATTATCGAGTTTATGAACCGAGAAGCAGGACGGTCAGAAGAGCTGACAACCATTCCGTTGGAAACAGTGATGACCGTCTTTGTGGATGACCCGCAAATTCGCTTCAAGACGCGCTTTACCAATACTGCTAAGGATCACCGCATTCGTCTCTTGGTCAAAACTCATAACACTCGTCCAAGCAATGACTCGGAAAGCATTTATGAGGTCGTGACACGGCCGAATAAACCAGCAGCTTCTTGGGAAAATCCTGAAAATCCACAACACCAACAAGCCTTTGTCAGCTTGTATGATGATGTTAAAGGAGTGACCGTAGCCAACAAAGGATTGCATGAATACGAAATTCTTGGAGACGACACCATAGCTGTAACCCTTCTCCGTGCTTCAGGGGAACTCGGTGACTGGGGCTACTTCCCAACACCAGAAGCCCAGTGCTTGCGAGCTATCGAAGTTGAGTTTGCAGTAGAATGCCATCAGGCTCAGGATCGTTTCTCAGCCTTTCGTCGTGCCAAAGCCTTCCAAGTGCCATTTACAGCTCTTCAAGTTGCAAAACAAGAGGGTAGCGTTGCAGCAACAGGTAGTCTCTTCAACCATCCAGCACTGAATTTGCCACAAGTCTGCCCAACAGCCTTTAAAGTTGCTGAGAATGAAGAAGGTTACGTCCTTCGTTACTACAACATGAGCCAAGAAAATGTTCGCGTGTCTGATAAACAACAAACCATTCTTGACTTATTGGAACGCCCATATCCAGTTCACTCAGGACTATTGGCACCACAAGAAATTCGTACAGAATTGATCAAAAAAGAAGAAATTTAATTTCAAAAAGGTAACATAAAAGAAAGGAGGAGCGACAAAGTAAGAACTAACTACTGACTCGCTCCTTTTTACAGGTAAAAGCCATGACCATTGCAACGATTGATATCGGAGGGACCGGTATAAAATTTGCCAGTCTGACTCCGGATGGAAAGATTTTAGATAAGGCCAGCACCCCAACGCCAGAGACTCTGGAAGAGTTGCTAGCTTGGTTGGACCAGCGATTGTCAGAACAAGACTATCGTGGGATTGCTATGAGTGTACCAGGTGCCGTTCATCAAGAAACAGGAGTGATTGAAGGAATTAGTGCCATCCCTTACATTCATGGTTTTTCTTGGTATGAGGCCCTTGCTCATCACCAGCTACCTGTTCATCTAGAAAATGATGCCAACTGTGTTGGACTGAGTGAACTGTTAGCTCATCCTGAAATTGAAAATGCAGCCTGTGTCGTGGTTGGTACAGGGATCGGTGGCGCCATGATTATCAATGGCAAGCTGCACCGAGGTCGCCATGGCCTGGGCGGTGAGTTTGGTTATATGACCACCATCGAACCTGCAGAAAAGCTCAACAACTGGTCACTACTAGCTTCTACAGGAAACATGGTTCGCTACGTCATTGAAAAATCAGGTCAGTCTGACTGGGATGGCCGTAAGGTTTACCAAGAGGCTGCAGCAGGAAATGACCTCTGCCAAGAAGCCATTGAACGCATGAACCGTAACCTAGCTCAAGGCCTGCTCAATATCCAGTACCTGATTGACCCAGATGTGATTAGTCTAGGCGGCTCTATCAGTCAGAACCCTGATTTTATCAAAGGCGTGCAAAAAGCGGTGGATGCCTTTGTAGAAACTTATGAAGAATATACCATCGCTCCAGTCATTCAAGCTTGCACCTATCACGCAGATGCCAATCTATACGGTGCCCTTGTCAACTGGTTACAGGAGGAAAACCAATGGTAAGTTTTACAGGACTTAGTCCCAAACAAGCCCAATCTATCGAAGTATTAAAAAATCACATTTCTCTACCGGATGTAGAGGTGGCAGTCGCTCAGTCTGACCAAGCTTCTATCTCTATCAAGGGTAAGAATGGGCAGTATCAACTGACCTACCGTAAACCTCATCAACTCTACCGTGCTTTATCTGTGCTAGCAACAGCTTTAGCAGAAGGGGACAAGGTAGAGATTGAAGAGCAGGCGGCCTATGAAGATTTAGCCTATATGGCGGACTGTTCGCGCAATGCCGTGCTCAATGTCGCATCTGCCAAACAGATGATTGAAGTCTTGGCTCTGATGGGTTATTCAACCTTTGAGCTCTACATGGAAGACACCTATCAGATTGAAGGGCAACCTTATTTTGGTTATTTCCGCGGGGCTTATTCAGCTGAAGAGTTACAGGAAATTGAAGCCTACGCCCAGCAGTTTGACATGACCTTTGTACCATGTATCCAAACCTTGGCTCACTTATCAGCCTTTGTCAAATGGGGTGTCAAGGAAGTGCAGCAACTCCGCGATGTAGAAGATATTCTTCTCATCGGTGAAGAAAAAGTCTACGACCTGATTGACGGTATGTTTGCTACTTTGTCTAAATTACAAACCCGCAAGGTCAATATTGGAATGGACGAAGCTCACCTGGTTGGTTTGGGACGCTACCTCATCTTAAATGGTATTGTGGACCGCAGTCTTCTCATGTGCCAACATTTGGAGCGCGTGCTGGATATTGCAGACAAGTATGGTTTCCACTGCCAGATGTGGAGTGATATGTTCTTCAAGCTTATGTCAGCAGATGGCCAGTACGACCGTGATGTGGAAATTCCAGAGGAAACACGAGTTTATCTAGACCGTCTCAAAGACCGTGTCACCTTGGTTTACTGGGATTATTACCAAGATAGCGAAGAAAAATACAACCGCAACTTCAGTAACCACCATAAGATTAGCCAGGATATCGCCTTTGCAGGTGGTGCTTGGAAGTGGATTGGTTTCACGCCCCACAATCATTTCAGTCGTCTCATTGCTCTTGAAGCAAACAAAGCCTGCCGTGCCAATCAGATCAAAGAAGTCATTGTGACGGGTTGGGGGGACAATGGTGGGGAAACAGCCCAGTTCTCTATTCTGCCTAGCTTGCAAATCTGGGCAGAACTCAGCTACCGCAATGACTTAGAGCGTCTGTCTGCCCATTTCAAGACCAATGCAGGCCTATCGGTTGAGGACTTCATGCAGCTGGATCTGGCTAACCTCTTGCCAGACCTACCAGATAATCTCAGTGGGATCAACCCGAACCGCTATGTCTTTTATCAGGATGTTCTCTGTCCAATCCTTGACAAGCACATGACTCCTGATCAGGACAAACCTCACTTTGCCCAGGCAGCGGAGACTCTTGCTACTATCAAAGAAAAAGCAGGCATCTACGCTTATCTCTTTGAAACTCAGGCTCAGTTGAACCAGATTTTAAGCAGTAAAGTGGATGTAGGACGACGCATCCGTGAGGCTTATCGCACAGGTGATAAAGAGAGCTTGCAACAAATCGCTAGAGAAGAATTACCAAAACTCAGAAGTCAGATTGAACACTTCCATAACCTCTTTAGCCACCAATGGTTGAAAGAAAACAAGGTCTTTGGTTTGGATACAGTAGACATCCGTATGGGTGGACTCTTGCAACGCATCAAGCGAGCAGAAAATCGGATTGAAGACTACCTAGCAGGCGAAATCTCTCGTATCGATGAACTAGAAGTAGAGATCTTGCCATTTAATGACTTTTACGCAGACAAGGATTTCGCAGCTACAACAGCTAACCAGTGGCATACCATTGCGACAGCTTCGACTATTTATACAACCTAATCCAAAAGGCTGTCTTTAAAGAAAATGAATTTTAAGGAGGAGAAGGATTTCCTATGAAAAGAGGAATTTCTTCTCCTTTTTTCTCCATTTTTAAGGCTATGTCATAAATTTGTAGAATTTTTTCTATAATTAGGAGTTTGAAAAAGTTTTCATAGAGTTTTATAATAAAAAATGTAAACGTTACCAAAAAATAAAATGACAAAGGGGGGGAGTCAGATGAAAAAGTTTGTTAAGACCTTGAGAGAAAATCTCATTTTCTTCTTGATGGTTTTACCAGGTGCAGCGTGGTTGATTTTATTCTTCTACATACCTGTTTTGGGAAACGTTGTCGCATTTAAAGACTATCATATCACCGGAGAGGGATTTATTGATAGTGTAATGAAGAGTAAGTGGGTAGGATTTGATAACTTCAAATTCCTCTTTAGTTCTAAAGATGCTTATATCATTACAAGAAATACCGTCCTTTACAACCTTGCCTTTATTTTCTTGGGCTTGATTGTTTCCGTTGGGATTGCCATCATCTTTAGTGAGATGCGTTCCAAACGGTTGGTTAAAGTGTTTCAAACATCAATGTTGTTCCCCTATTTCTTGTCATGGGTTATCATCAGCTTCTTTACAGATGCCTTCTTAAACGTCGATAAAGGCTTGATTAACCACATCTTAACATCACTTGGGATGAAAGGAATCAACTTCTATACAGAGGTTGCCATCTGGCCAGCGCTTCTCCTCTTCTTAGGAATCTGGAAAGGCTTTGGTTATAGCAGTGTTATGTACTATGCAACCATCATGGGAATTGATCCAACCTTCTACGAAGCCGCAACAGTGGATGGAGCATCTAAGTGGCAGCGAATCCGCCACATTACCATTCCTCAGTTGGCTTCCTTGATCACGGTCTTAACCATCCTTGCCATCGGAAATATCTTCCGTGCTGACTTTGGATTGTTCTACCAAATCCCACATAACTCAGGTGCCCTTTATAGTGTGACAAACGTAATTGATGTCTATGTCTACAACGGACTTGCTAAATCAGGAGATATTGCGATGGCCGCAGCGGCTGGTCTTTACCAATCAGTTGTCGGATTGATTCTCGTTTTACTTTCTAATATTGTAGCACGTCGGATTGATAAGAATGCAGCGCTCTTCTAGAAAGGAGGATACCATGGCAAAATCAAAAATTAAAAAAGAAAAAGTTGATAATGTTGGGATCCACTCCTTCAGTAAGAAAGCAGACATCTTTTTTAGTAGTATCGTTGGCTTGGTTGCTCTATCCTGTATCTTGCCCTTTATCTTCGTTGTCATGATTTCCTTGACAGATGAACAAAGTTTGGCAATTCACGGCTTCCAATTTTGGCCTGCTAAATTCGGTACAGATGGCTATCTTTTCCTTGTTCAATTTAAGGATAAGATTCTTCAAGCCCTCTTTATTACCTTGTTTGTAACGATTGTAGGGACAGCATGTAATGTTTTCATTACAACGACCTATGCCTACGCGATCTCTCGTAGAACCTTTAAGTACAGAAACTTCTTTACTGTCTTTGCCCTCTTGAGCATGCTCTTTAGCGCAGGGATGGTACCAGGATATATCGTTACCACTCAGCTGCTTCATTTAGGAGATACGGTTGGAGCCCTCATCATTCCGATGTTATTGAGTCCTTTTAACATCATCTTGATGCGGACCTTCTTCAAACGGACGATCCCAGAAGCCATTCTTGAGTCTGCTCGGATAGATGGAGCCAGTGAGACACGGATCTTCTTCCAGATCTGTTTACCACTTTCTCTCCCAGGGATTGCGACCATCAGTCTCTTTACAGCCCTCGGCTTCTGGAATGACTGGTTCAACGCTCTCCTCTATATCAAGAGTGAAAACCTCTATCCCCTTCAATACTTGCTGATGCAAATCCAAAATAATATGGATTACATCTCTAAATCAGTCGGTGCATCTAGCCAAATCGCTGGTGCAGTCCAATCCCTTCCTAAGGAAACTGGTCGGATGGCCATGGTGGTGGTGGCAACAGTTCCAATCGCTATCCTCTATCCATTCTTCCAACGTTACTTTGTAAAAGGATTGACCATCGGTGGTGTGAAAGAGTAAGCGAACCTTTCCCACCCACCCTTCATAATGTTAATAAAGAAAAATAAAAAAGGAGTTTTTCTTATGAAAAATTGGAAAAAATATGCTTTAGCTTCTGCTAGCGTTCTCGCACTTGGAGCAACTCTTGCTGCTTGTGGTAACTTGACAGGTGATAACCAAAAATCATCTAAGAGTGAAGATGGCAAAACAGTTATCAAAATGTACCAAATCGGTGACAAACCGGATAACTTGGATACCTTGTTAGAAAATGCCAACAAGATCATCGAAGAAAAAGCTGGCGTTAAATTAGACATCCAATACCTTGGTTGGGGTGACTACGACAAGAAGATGAACGTTATCATCTCATCTGGTGAAAGCTACGATATTGCTTTCGCAAACAACTATGTCATCAATGCTCAAAAAGGTGCTTACGCTGACTTGACAGACTTGTACAAGAAAGAAGGGAAAGAGCTCTATGAAGCACTTGACCCAGCTTACATCAAAGGGAATACTGTAAACGGCAAGATCTATGCTGTTCCAGTTGCAGCCAACGTTGCATCTTCACAAAACTTTGCCTTCAACGGACCACTTCTTGAAAAATATGGTATCGACATCTCAAACGTAAAAGACTATGCTTCTCTTGAACCAGTCTTGAAAGCGATCAAAGAAAAAGATCCAAACGTTGTTCCATTCGCAATGAACAAGAGCTACGGTGGACCTTCTGATGACTTCGATTACATTGCAGTAGATGGACTTCCATTCGTTGTCGATTTGCAAGGTGACACAACTAAGATCGTTGACCGTTACACTATTCCACGTTATGTTGAAAACTTGAAGACTCTTCATAAATACTATGAAGCTGGCTACATTCCAAAAGACGTAGCTACAAGCGACACTGGATATGACCTTTCTCAAGATACTTGGTTGGTACGTGAAGAAACAGTAGGACCTGCTGACTACGGTAACAGCTTGCTTACTCGTGTAGCAAACCGTAAGATCGAAATCAAACCATTCACTCAACTTTACAAGAAGAACAACACTACTCAAGTTGCAAACTTTGTCATCTCAAACAACTCTAAGAACAAAGAAAAAGCAATGGAGGTATTGAACCTCTTGAACACAAACCCAGAACTCTTGAACGGTCTTGTTTATGGTCCAGAAGGCAAGAACTGGGAAAAAGTTGAAGGTAAAGAAAACCGTGTGAAAGTCTTGGATGGCTACAACGGAAACACTCACATGTCTGGATGGAATACTGGTAACAACTGGATTCTTTACATCAACGAAAACGTAACGGATGAGCAAATTGCACAATCTAAGAAAGACTTGGAAACTGCAAAAGAATCTCCAGCACTTGGTTTCATCTTCAACACTGAAAACGTGAAATCAGAAATTACTGCCCTTACTAACACTTTGAACCAATTCACAAGTGCCATCAATACAGGTACAGTAGATCCTGAAGTTGAAATTCCTAAGATGCTTGAAAAATTGAAATCAGAAGGTGCCTACCAAAAAGTCTTGGATGAAATCCAAAAACAATACGATGAGTACCTTGCTTCTAAGAAATAAGCTAACATTACTTGCTTAAGTCTATCAAAAGACTTTGAGGTCTTCGCGCTTCAAAGTCTTTTCTGTTGATGATTTTGAAATCGAAACCATCAGGGGAAATGTGCTATAATATAGGGTATAATCATCAGTTGTACTAGGGAAACTATACTAAGTCGTAAGCTCCCCTCTACAGCAAATGAACATGGAGACAAATTATGGGAAGAATGATTGAATTTATTTTTACAAGGGTCTATTTAGCCATGCTGGCAACAGGGATTTTTTGGGCTTTAACCTTTTGTGGAGGGATCCTATTTGGATTTGGGCCGGCTAGTGCAACGATTATGAGTCTATATGCCGAACATGGATCTGATTACAAACAATATGGTTGGTCTGAAGCTTGGTCGCTTTATAAAGAAAACTTTCGTCGGGCCAACCAGGTTTTCTATACATTTTTTTTAATCGAAGCTATTCTTATTTATGGCATGTATCTGATGGTTCAATTGCCCCACTTGTCCCTGTTTCAGATTTTTATCTTATTGGTCAATTTGATTTTCTTATTGGTGGCTCCCCTGACTTTTGCAGTCTATCTCAAGCTTCAAGTCCATTTTGACTTGTCCTATCTCAACAGCTTGAAGTTGAGTTTCATCGGTGCTTTTCTAGATATTCGTGCAGTGACCAAGTTTCTCTTGGGGACCTTTCTTCTAGGGGTTGTTACCCATTTCGTTCCGGCTTTGTTTTTCTTTGTTTTACTGGGCTTGTGGCATTTCTTTGTCAATGATATTTTTCAACCAGTCTATGAAACAATTCGCTCTAAAGTGGTTTCTTAATTATGAAAAAAATATGGTTAGCAACTCTTTTGAAGTTCTATGCCTATATCATGGTGGGGATCATCACGACCTTAGGTGTGACGGTATCCTTGGTCTATTGGCATAATCAGCGAGCAGAAAACGAACGGATTGCTCAGTTGATTTCCTCTCGCTTGACTGCTGAGGTAGAGGATATCTACAAAAGATCGACACAATGGGGAAAGAGTCTGGTAGAGAACCCTGCCAAGCTCGAAGGAGTTTACAAGTACTTTTCAATGTCGCCTTCTGAATACGAAAGTTGGCGACTGGACAATTACTTCTCCAACTATATTCAAGTCTCCCTGCACCGCAATGTTGAAACCCTTTACTTGGAACACGACGCACTCGACAAAATCGATTTGGTGTTAAACGATTATACAACGGTCTTTGTTTCCAGTAAGAATAAAAAAGGGGGAGAACAAGTTCCAGCGGATCAATACATAGCTAGCTCGCAAGCCATCCCAGTCTCCTTAACGGATGTTACGACTGGCCAGGATATTGGACTGGCTTACATTAAAATCAATCCAGCGCTATTGGATTCTGTTGTCGATAATATCCAAGATACGATTCCAGTAGCCGTCCAGATTTATAATCCCTTGGGGAAGGTTTTTTACCACAGAGGGGATATCAACCCTAAAGATCATAGCCAGTGGATTGTGCGAGATACGGCTTACGGCTATCAAATCTGGGTTGGAATCCCGACCTCTTACACGATTCGAGCAGCCTTATTTAGTTTTACCTGGATGATTTCGGTCGCCCTAATCCTGGTCTTGGTCTTGTATCTCTTGCTTCAACGTATTTTCCGTAATTACCAAAAACAAGTGTTGGATTTGGTAGATACTATGGAAGCCATCAGCCAGGGGGATTCCGAGCGTCGGATCAATGTGGATACCAAAGAGCAGGAGCTCCTCTTAGTTGCGGAAATGACCAATACCATGTTGGACAATATGGACAAGTCAATCCGGGATATCTATCAACTACAACTGAGCCAAAAAGATGCCAACATGAAGGCCTTGCAAGCGCAGATTAATCCGCATTTCATGTATAATACCATGGAGTTTATTCGCATGTATGCAGTCATGCAGGATCAAGAAGAATTAGCCGATATTATTTACGAATTTAGTAGTCTCCTTCGAAATAATATTTCAGAGGAGAAGGAGACGACCATCGAAAATGAGTTGGAATTTTGTAGAAAATACAGCTATCTCTGTATGGTGCGTTATCCAAAATCGATTGCTTATGGCTTTAAGATTGAACCAGGACTAGAAGAGTTGGTCATTCCAAAGTTTACTCTTCAGCCATTAGTGGAAAATTACTTTGTCCATGGGATTGATCACAAGCGCAAGGACAATGTCATTAGTATCAAAGTCCGTCGTGTTGGAGAAGCGGTGGAAATTCGTGTTCAAGACAATGGGAGAGGAATGGAACCGAGCCAACTGCAACGGATCCAACAAATATTGAGTCATAGGGATCCACGAGAGGAAGTAGAAGAGAGCAAGGGACGGCAATCCATTGGGATTGTCAATGTCCACGAGCGTTTCCTTCTCTACTTTGGGGATCGTTACCACATTCAAATTACATCAGAAAAAGGAAAAGGTGTCCTCTATACGATTACCATCGAGGATGCTTAAGAGGAAAAAATCGTGTATAAAGTCTTATTGGTTGACGACGAATATATGATTACGGAGGGGCTGAAAAAACTGATTCCCTTTGAAAAATGGGACATGGAAGTTGTATACACAGCAGAGGATGCAGACCAGGCCTTGGCCTATGTTGCGGATTATCCAGTGGATATCGTGATTACGGATGTCAATATGCCAGGAAAAACTGGTCTAGAAATGATTGATCAAATGCAGTCCATTCTTCCCCATGCAGCCTATATCATTATGTCGGGCTACCAAGATTTTGCTTATGTAAAAAAAGCCTTAAATCTCCGGGTAGCAGACTACCTGTTAAAGCCTGTCAATAAGGTGGAGCTGGGGAATATCCTAGAAAAGTTATCTCAAACTCTAAAAAACCCAGACCAAGAGACGGCCAATCGCCTCCTTCATGAAGACTGGTCAGAGGAAGAATTCGAACAAGCCATTCGGGGGAGAAAAGAACTCTGGATTGGAGTGGATAAGGAGAGGAAAGGTTTTGCCAGTTCGTCTTATCAGGTCTTAGGGAAAAATCTTCAACTCTATCTTTCAGATGAGGATGAGGGAGCTTTCCTACAGCGCCGTTTCCAAGCGCCTTACAAAGAACATTTTCAACAATTTAAAGAGCTTGTTGAACGAAGTCTGTTTTATGGGGATCTCCCCTTGGAGGAAGAAGGTGGTGTCTTTAATTACTACGAACCCATCTACCGTGTCATCATCCAGGGGAATATCCAACAGATTTTAGAGGAGTTGAACTGGTTGGAAGAAACCGTGAGAAGCCATACCCCAAAAGTGGCGATAGCCAAGCAACTCTTTATTCAATTCATTATGGATGTCTTTCATTTGTTTGAACACCTGCAGGGAGATAACCTGACAGAAGTTGTGAAAGCCGTTCATGAGACAACGACTTTCGAGGATCTTGTTACCTGCGTTCGGAATCAATTGGAGACCTTCTTCTCTCAATATCGGATGAACAATAATGTGGCGACCGTCTTAGAAGTAATTGGACGCGACTATCGGAAGGAACTGTCGCTCAAGGATATCAGCAAAGACCTTTATATCAATCCTGTTTATTTGGGGCAATTGATCAAGCGTGAGACCAATTCCACCTTTGCGGAACTGCTGAATAAACAACGGATCAAAGCAGCTCAACAGTTGCTGTTGTCCACAACGGAAAGTATCGAAGATATTTGCTATGAGGTCGGCTATAGCAATGTCGGTTACTTTTATAAAGTATTCCGCAAGTTGTGTGGCAAGTCTCCTAAAGCCTACCGTCAGCAGATCGGCGTAGAGGAAAGTGACTGATCTGAAAACATGAAAAATACCCTCCATTGATTAAAAAATGGAGGGTGTTTTTTAGTTGCTTCTTCCGATCAAAATTGTGGCAGAAATGGTGACCTGAGTCAAATCGCTCCAGTCAATTTGCGCTGGATCGACGTGAAAGAGGAGAGGGGTCATGCTCAGAAGGGCCTCCCGCAATGCTGGTGTGAGTTCGAAGGTTTCCTGGCAATGGATGGTGTTTTCAATCGTAAAATGATCAGAAAAATGTTGAATAATCTGCTCATTGGAATAATCGGCCTGATCTAGGTGGTCCTTCACCTTCTGACGAATCTCTTGCAGATGGGCGGCAGTTGGGATGACCTTGATAAGACGACCGTCTGGGGCCAGGACACGTTTGAATTCCTGATAATTTGCTGGTGAAAAGATATCTAGGAGAAGGTCCATGCTCTGGTCTAAAAGAGGGAGACGGGCTAGATCTCCGACAAACCACTTGACCTTCCATTCCTGGTCGCTTTTGGCAGCCAGTTGGATCGATTCCTTAGATAAATCAAAGGCGTAAAAGGAATGGTCTGGATACCGTTCTTGCAAGCTGCGCGAATAGTAGCCTTCTCCGCAACCAATATCTAAAATGTTGGCTGGATGGTCCAGTGGAGACAAGCATTCTGATAGGCTAGTGAGGATATGGTCGTAAAAACCGTTCTCTAAAACGAGTTGCCGGTTTTGAAAATTCTCCTTGTCATAGTCCTTCGAAGCCTTCACTTGTGGAGCCAAGTTCACATAGCCAAACTTAGCAAGGTCAAAGGAGTGGCGGTTCGTGCAGACCAAGCTTTGTTGGACTAGGTCGAGGGCTTCTTGACAGATGGGACAGGCAAAAGCAGTGACTGTCTGAAATCGTTGTAATTTTGGTTTGATCGTCATGATACATCTAGTGTACCAAAAAACCTCTGAAAGTCATAGCTTCAGAGGTCTTCTTTTTAATAAGTCAAAACAAAGTATTTTTTCTTACCGCGACGGATAACGGTCAATTCATTTTCTAATTTATCGCTATCGCTCAAGACATAGTCAAGGTCTTGGATGCGGTCGCCGTTGACGTAGATAGCTCCATTTTGAACATCTTCGCGGGCTTGGCGTTTGGAATTCACCACGCCAGAAGACACGAGCAATTCTACGATATTGTGGTTTTCGTCCGCTTGTACTTGGTAGTTTGGTACACCACGAAGTCCTTGTTTGAGTTCTTTGACAGAAAGGTTTTTGATGTTTCCTGCAAATAGTTGCTCAGTGATGTTAAGGGCTTCCTTGTAGGCTTCTTCACCGTGAACAAGTGTTACGACTTCACGAGCCAAGACTTTTTGAGCCAAGCGTTCGTGTGGCGCAGCCTCAAACTGTTTGCGGATCTCTTCGATTTCGTCCAGTGACAAGAAAGTAAAAATTTTCAAGAAGCGAACAGCGTCAGCGTCCATGACATTCATCCAGAATTGGTACATTTCGTATGGAGAAGTCTTTTCAGGGTTGAGCCAAACCGCATTCCCTTCAGATTTACCAAATTTCTTACCAGTCGCATCTGTAATGAGGGGAACAGTGATGACGTGACCGGTCTTATCCGCCTTCCGACGAAGCAACTCTGTACCAGCTGTCATATTTCCCCACTGGTCAGAACCACCGATTTGCAAAGTGACATTGTGCTCTTGGTTCAGAACAAAGAAGTCGTAGCCTTGCATGATTTGGTAGGCAAATTCAGTGTAAGAAATTCCTGTTTCGATACGTTTCTTCACAGATTCCTTGCTCATCATGTAGTTGACAGTAAAGTATTTTCCGATGTCGCGAAGGAAGTCAATGAAGCTGATGCTGCCAAACCAGTCGTAGTTATTGACCATGACAGCCTTATTTTCCCCATTTTCAAAATCTAAGAAACGAGACAATTGCCCTTGGATAGAAGTGACCCAACCGTCTACAGTCTCCTTAGTTTGTAAACTGCGCTCGGCATCTTTGAAAGAAGGGTCTCCAATGAGTCCGGTCGCACCACCGACAAGCGCATAAGGTTTGTGGCCTGCCAATTGTAAGCGACGACTGGTCAAGATTGCAACAAGGTGCCCAAGGTGCAAACTATCAGCAGTTGGATCGTAGCCAGTATAATACGATACTTGTCCTTCTTCTAGGGCTTTACGCAAAGCATCTTCGTCAGTCGTTTGGAAAATCAAACCACGTTCTTTTAGCTCATCAAAAATGTGCATCGTTCTCTCCTTTTCTAAGCTACTGGCCGGATCGATGAAAACAGCCCAGTATCTGTATGGTTTCTCTCTATTTTACCATAATGACTTGAAATAGCAATGAATGGACGAAAAAAATCCAATCGGAAGCAGTGTTCTCAACTTTAGGAATTGAAAAGAAAGAGGTCCATTTGGTATAATAGGAAGGACAAGGAGAAATAGAGTGAGTCAAATGAGAGAATTTTTTACAAAGTGCGGGAAGAAAATAAAAGACTTCTTTGCCAAGATGACTGTTGAAGTCGATGAGAAAGAAGACAAGGAGGGCTGGTCACTAGGAGATTTCGTGGCAACGATTCTCCGGACCATGAAACTCCTTTGGGATGTGCTATTGGTGTTTGCTTTAGGTGGTCTCTTGTTTGGTGCAGGGATTGCGATTGGTTATGCAGCCAGCCTCTTTAATGAGACAGAGACACCGGATCCGACCCAATTGGTTCAACAAGTGCGAAATATTTCGAGTGTTTCAAAGATTTCCTACTCAGATGGAAGCATCATTTCTGATATTGACAGTGACTTGATTCGGATTCCTGTCCAAAAGGATGCGATTTCGGACAATGTCAAAAAGGCTGTTATTGCAACTGAGGACGAAAATTTTAATAGCCATAACGGGGTTGTTCCGAAAGCGGTAATCCGGGCTACCTTGGGTTCAGTTGCTGGAGTAGGGTCCTCTAGTGGTGGTTCGACTCTGACCCAACAGTTGATCAAACAACAAGTTGTGGGAGATGCACCGACCTTCTCACGGAAGGCCGCTGAGATTATCGATGCCCTTGCTCTGGAGCGGGTAATGGATAAGGACGAAATTTTAACGACCTACCTCAATGTCTCTCCATTTGGTCGAAACAACCGGGGACAAAATATCGCAGGAGTGGAAGCTGCAGCTCAAGGGATTTTTGGTGTTTCTGCCAAAGACTTGACTGTTCCACAGGCAGCCTTCATTGCTGGTTTGCCACAGAGTCCAATTGTCTACTCACCTTACGCTTCTGATGGCAGCCTCAAGACCCCAGAAAATCAAGCTTTAGGCTTGGATCGTGCCAAGGATGTCTTGTACAACATGTATCGGACAGGGGCTATCACTAAGGAAGAGTACGACCAATATAGTCAATATGATTTAAGTAAGGATTTCCTTCCGTCAAATGGCATCGAGAAGACGCCACACGACTACTTGTATTTCCAAGCTGTTAGTGAAGCGGAAGAGGCCATGTATGAGTATTTAATCAAGAGAGACAACGTCTCTAGCCATGACCTAAAAAATAATTCGACTGTTAAATCTTATCAAGAGTTGGCGAAGAAAGAATTGAGAGAGGGTGGCTATACGGTCCAAACCACTATCAACAAAGCTATCTACAATGCCATGCAAGAAGCCGTTGCCAATTATGGAGGCATCTTGGACGATGGAACGGGTACGGTAGAAGTCGGAAACGTCCTTATGGATAACCGAACAGGAGCGATTCTTGGCTTTGTTGGGGGACGGAATTTTGACGGGAATCAGAATAACCATGCTTTTGATACGGAGCGTTCTCCAGGTTCTACCATTAAACCCTTGCTGGCTTATGGAATCGCCATTGACCAAGGCTTGATGGGAAGCAATAGTATCGTCTCCAATTACCCAACTAACTTCTCTAGTGGAGAGCCGATTATGCACGTGGATAACCGAGGGACTGGGATGATGGACCTCCGAGAGGCTCTCAATACCTCATGGAATATCCCGGCTTATTGGACCTATCGTACTCTCCGTGAGAAGGGTGTCGACGTCCCTGGCTATATGGAAAAAATGGGCTACGATATCGCTGAGTACGGCATTGAAAGTCTGCCAATGGGAGGTGGGATTGAAGTAAGCGTCGCCCAACATACAAATGGCTATCAAACTATTGCCAATAACGGGAATTACCAAAAACGCTACATGATTGAAAAAATCATGGATCAAAACGGAAAAGTTGTTTACCAGCACGAAAGCAAACCAACTCGAGTTTACTCAGCAGCAACTGCGACTATCATGCAGGATCTGTTAAGAGGTGTCATCAGCTCCGGTGCGACAACGACCTTCAAGAGTCGAATCAGCCAGGTCAACCCAACCCTTGCTAATGCCGATTGGATCGGGAAAACCGGAACTACCAATGAGAATGGAGATATGTGGCTCATGCTGTCTACTCCAAATCTCACCTTAGGTGGCTGGATTGGACACGATAACAATGCTTCTATGGCTCCGCTGACAGGTTACAACAACAACGCAAGCTACATGGCCTATTTAGCCAATGCCATCTATCAGGCGGATCCAAATGCTTGGGGCGTTCAAGATCGCTTCACCCTAGATAGCAGCGTCATTTCATCGACTGTTCTCAAATCGACAGGACAACGACCTGGTCGTGTCAATGTCAATGGTCGTGATATCGATGTGTCGGGTGCGACGGTTACCAGCTATTGGGCTAAAAATGGTGCTCCACAAACGACCTACCGCTTTGCGATTGGTGGTTCAGATAGTGATTATGCGAGCGCTTGGGCCGGAATTCTAGGCGGTTCAGCAAATCCTTCCAATGGAAATCGCAGTAGCAACCGGACAAACAATTCTAGCACGCCAAGCAGTTCATCATCGAGTGGACAAAATCGATAAAAATTATCAGGGGCAATACCATAAAATCGTTTTCATGTCTAGAGAAAACCTTGTGTTTTTTGTGAAAATACGATATAATAAGGACAAGTAATTTGTCGTGCGCTTTATTTGAAATATTGTCCAAATAGAAGCTTACAGCAGTTAAATCAAACTTTATAAAAGTCGATTTAGCTGCTCTTTTTGTGCCTATTTTTAGAAAAAACCGAGCTTGTCACACAAACTTAATCTTTCTAAAAATTCCGAAAAGGATGAATGATACGGAGGAGATTTCTTCTCACGTGATGTAGATCACACCCCCTTCATAACATCGTTTCGACTGGATCAGAACTATACTGATGTGGTCAGGAACGATCTAGAAATCGGATCTTCAGAGAGGGGCTTCCCCTAGCTGGTATCCTAGTATAGAAAAGGAGTTAAAACTTTGGCAGGACATGACGTTCAATACGGGAAACATCGGACCCGTCGTAGTTTTTCAAGAATCAAAGAAGTTCTTGATTTACCAAATTTGATTGAAATCCAAACGGATTCATTTAAAGATTTTCTGGATCATGGTTTGAAAGAAGTTTTCGAAGATGTATTGCCAATTTCGAACTTTACAGACACAATGGAGTTGGAATTCGTCGGCTATGAAATCAGAGAACCAAAGTATACCTTGGAAGAAGCACGTATCCATGATGCGAGCTATTCTGCCCCAATCTTTGTAACCTTCCGCTTGGTCAACAAGGAAACTGGCGAAATCAAAACTCAAGAAGTCTTCTTTGGTGATTTCCCGATCATGACTGAGATGGGAACCTTTATCATCAATGGTGGAGAGCGGATCATCGTATCTCAGCTCGTACGTTCACCAGGTGTCTACTTCAATGATAAGGTGGATAAGAACGGTAAGGTTGGCTATGGATCAACGGTTATTCCGAACCGTGGAGCTTGGCTAGAGCTTGAAACAGACTCAAAAGATATTGCTTATACTCGTATCGACCGTACGCGTAAGATTCCATTTACGACCTTGGTTCGTGCCCTTGGTTTCTCTGGAGATGACGAGATTTTTGATATCTTTGGGGATAGCGAATTGGTTCGCAACACTGTTGAAAAAGATATTCACAAAAACCCAATGGATTCTCGTACAGATGAAGCCCTTAAAGAAATTTATGAGCGTCTTCGTCCAGGTGAGCCAAAAACAGCGGAAAGCTCACGTAGCTTGTTGGTAGCCCGTTTCTTTGACCCACGTCGTTATGACTTGGCCCCAGTTGGTCGCTACAAGATCAACAAGAAACTCAATATCAAGAACCGTTTGTTGAACCAAACGATCGCAGAACCATTGGTAGATGCTGAAACAGGAGAAATCCTTGTAGAAGCTGGTACCGTGATGACACGCGATGTCATCGACAGCATCTCAGAACATTTGGACGGTGATTTGAACAAGATTGTCTACACTCCAAATGATTCAGCAGTATTGACAGAACCAGTCGTTCTTCAAAAATTCAAGGTTGTGGCACCAACGGATCCAGACCGCGTTGTCACTATCATCGGCAATGCGAATCCAGATGATAAGGTTCGTACTATCACTCCAGCCGATATCCTTGCTGAGATGAGCTACTTCCTTAACTTGGCTGAAGGTCTTGGCCGCGTGGATGATATCGACCACCTTGGAAACCGTCGTATTCGTGCCGTTGGTGAATTGCTTGCCAACCAAGTGCGTCTTGGGCTTTCACGGATGGAACGTAACGTTCGTGAACGGATGTCTGTTCAAGATAACGAAGTATTAACACCTCAACAAATCATTAACATCCGTCCAGTAACTGCAGCAATCAAAGAATTCTTTGGGTCTTCTCAATTGTCACAGTTCATGGACCAACACAACCCACTTTCTGAGTTGTCTCACAAACGTCGTTTGTCTGCCTTAGGGCCTGGTGGTTTGACACGTGATCGCGCTGGATATGAAGTCCGTGACGTGCACTACACTCACTATGGTCGTATGTGTCCAATCGAAACACCTGAAGGACCAAACATCGGTTTGATCAACAACTTGTCATCCTATGGACACTTGAACAAGTATGGTTTCATCCAAACGCCATACCGTAAAGTAGACCGTGAAAAAGGTGTGGTCACCAACGAAATCGTTTGGTTGACAGCTGATGAAGAAGATGAGTACATCGTAGCCCAGTCCAACTCTAAGTTGAACGAAAAAGGTGGTTTTGCTGAGCCAATCGTTATGGGACGTCACCGTGGTAACAACCAAGAGTTCCCATCTGATCAAGTCGACTACATGGACGTATCTCCAAAACAGGTAGTTGCCGTTGCGACAGCATGTATTCCTTTCTTGGAAAACGATGACTCCAACCGTGCCCTCATGGGTGCCAACATGCAACGTCAGGCTGTGCCATTGATCGATCCAAAAGCGCCATACGTTGGTACTGGTATGGAATACCAAGCAGCCCATGACTCAGGAGCTGCAGTCATTGCCCAACATGATGGGAAGGTTACTTATGCCGATGCTGACAAGGTAGAAGTTCGTCGGGAAGATGGATCTCTTGATGTTTACCATATCCAAAAATTCCGTCGTTCAAACTCAGGTACGGCTTACAACCAACGTACCCTTGTAAAAGTTGGCGATGTCGTTGAAAAAGGCGACTTTATCGCAGACGGTCCATCGATGGAAAAAGGGGAAATGGCCCTTGGTCAAAACCCAATCGTTGCCTACATGACATGGGAAGGTTACAACTTCGAGGATGCCGTTATCATGAGCGAACGCTTGGTGAAAGAAGATGTCTACACATCTGTTCACTTGGAAGAATTCGAATCAGAAACGCGCGACACTAAGTTAGGCCCTGAAGAAATCACTCGTGAAATTCCAAACGTTGGGGAAGATGCTCTCAGAAACCTTGACGAAATGGGTATTATCCGTATCGGTGCGGAAGTAAAAGAAGGCGATATCTTAGTTGGTAAGGTGACACCGAAGGGTGAAAAAGACCTTTCTGCTGAAGAACGTCTCCTCCACGCTATCTTTGGAGATAAATCTCGTGAAGTGCGTGATACTTCTCTTCGTGTACCTCACGGTGGAGATGGTGTTGTTCGCGATGTCAAGATCTTTACGCGTGCAAACGGAGATGAATTGCAATCGGGTGTGAACATGTTGGTTCGTGTTTACATCGCACAAAAACGCAAGATCCGCGTCGGAGATAAGATGGCCGGTCGTCACGGAAACAAAGGGGTTGTATCCCGTATTGTTCCTGTTGAAGACATGCCTTACCTTCCAGATGGTACACCAGTTGATATCATGTTGAACCCACTTGGGGTGCCATCACGTATGAATATCGGTCAGGTTATGGAACTTCACCTTGGTATGGCAGCTCGTAACTTGGGTATCCACATCGCAACACCAGTCTTTGACGGAGCAAGCTCAGAAGACCTCTGGGATACCGTTCGTGAAGCTGGTATGGATAGCGATGCCAAGACCATTCTTTACGATGGTCGTACAGGTGAGCCATTTGACAACCGTGTTTCTGTCGGTGTCATGTACATGATCAAGCTTCACCACATGGTTGATGATAAACTCCACGCTCGTTCTGTCGGACCATACTCAATGGTTACCCAACAACCACTCGGAGGTAAAGCTCAGTTTGGTGGACAACGTTTCGGGGAAATGGAAGTTTGGGCCCTTGAGGCTTATGGTGCGTCTAATGTCCTTCAAGAAATCTTGACCTACAAGTCAGACGATGTCAACGGACGTTTGAAAGCTTATGAAGCGATTACCAAAGGAAAACCAATTCCAAAACCAGGTGTACCAGAGTCCTTCCGAGTACTCGTGAAAGAATTGCAATCACTTGGATTGGATATGCGTGTCCTAGATGAAGATGACAAAGAAGTCGAACTTCGCGATCTTGACGAAGGGGAAGACGACGATGTCATCCACGTAGATGATCTAGAAAAAGCACGTGAAAAAGCAGCTAAGGAAGCTCGTGCGGCTTTCGAAGCTGAAGGAAAAGAAGAATAATTTAATATGTAGTTCAAGAGGATGGAAAACCTGAGAAGGTTCTCTATCCCAAGCTTTAGGCTTGAAGGAGTGAAGGAAATTCCTTCTCTCCTTCGCCAAAAAGCAGAAGAACATACAATCGATAATGAACATAAAGAAAGGTAAGAAATAGTGGTTGATGTAAATCGTTTTAAAAGTATGCAAATCACCCTAGCTTCTCCAAGCAAGGTCCGTTCATGGTCTTATGGAGAGGTCAAGAAACCTGAAACAATCAACTACCGTACATTGAAACCAGAACGTGAAGGTCTCTTTGATGAAGTCATCTTTGGACCGACAAAAGACTGGGAATGTGCGTGTGGAAAATACAAACGGATCCGTTACAAAGGGATCGTTTGTGACCGCTGTGGTGTGGAAGTAACACGTGCCAAGGTTCGTCGTGAACGCATGGGACACATCGAATTGAAAGCGCCTGTATCACACATCTGGTACTTCAAAGGCATCCCTTCTCGTATGGGGTTGACCTTGGATATGAGTCCTCGTGCCCTTGAAGAAGTCATCTACTTCGCAGCTTATGTGGTGATCGATCCAAAAGATACACCGCTTGAGCACAAGTCCATCATGACAGAACGTGAATACCGTGAACGCTTGCGTGAATACGGACCAGGTTCCTTTGTAGCTAAGATGGGGGCAGAAGCGATCCAAGACCTCTTGAAACAAGTGGATTTGGAAGCTGAAATTGCTGTCTTGAAAGAAGAATTGAAGACTGCAACTGGTCAAAAACGTGTGAAGGCTGTTCGCCGTTTGGATGTCTTAGATGCCTTCTACAAATCTGGCAACAAGCCAGAATGGATGGTTCTCAACATCCTTCCAGTTATTCCACCAGATCTTCGTCCGATGGTCCAATTGGATGGTGGCCGTTTTGCTGCCTCTGACTTGAATGACCTTTACCGTCGTGTGATCAACCGGAACAACCGTTTGGCACGTTTGCTTGAGTTGAATGCCCCTGGTATCATCGTGCAAAACGAAAAACGGATGCTCCAAGAAGCCGTTGATGCTTTGATCGACAACGGTCGTCGTGGTCGTCCAATCACAGGACCAGGTAGCCGTCCACTGAAATCATTGAGCCACATGCTCAAAGGGAAACAAGGACGCTTCCGTCAAAACTTGCTCGGTAAACGGGTGGACTTCTCAGGACGTTCCGTTATCGCCGTTGGTCCAACTCTTAAGATGTACCAATGTGGTGTGCCACGTGAAATGGCCATCGAGCTCTTTAAACCATTCGTGATGCGTGAAATCGTTGCGCGTGACATCGTGCAAAACGTAAAAGCCGCTAAACGCTTGGTCGAACGTGGAGATGAACGTATCTGGGATATCCTCGAAGAAGTTATCAAAGAACACCCAGTACTTTTGAACCGCGCACCTACCCTTCACCGTTTGGGTATCCAAGCCTTTGAACCTGTCTTGATTGACGGTAAAGCCCTTCGCTTGCACCCACTTGTCTGTGAAGCCTACAATGCCGACTTTGACGGGGACCAAATGGCCATCCACGTACCGCTTTCAGAAGAAGCCCAAGCAGAAGCACGTATCTTGATGCTGGCTGCTGAGCATATCTTGAACCCTAAAGATGGTAAACCGGTTGTTACTCCATCACAGGATATGGTTTTGGGGAACTACTACCTCACTATGGAAGAAGCTGGTCGTGAAGGTGAAGGCATGGTCTTCAAAGACCGTGATGAAGCGGTTATGGCCCTTCGCAATGGCTATGTTCACTTGCATACTCGCGTCGGAATTGCGACCGATAGTTTGAACAAGCCATGGACAGAAGCGCAACAACACAAGATTCTCTTGACAACTGTTGGTAAGATTCTCTTTAACGATATCATGCCTGCAGAACTTCCATATCTTCAAGAGCCAAATAATGCTAACTTGACAGAAGGCGTTCCAGCTAAGTATTTCTTGGAGCCTGGTCAAGATGTCAAAGCAGCGATTGAGAAATTGGAATTAAACGTTCCATTCAAGAAGAAAAACCTTGGAAACATCATCGCAGAAATCTTCAAACGCTTCCGTACAACAGAAACATCTGCTTTCTTGGACCGTTTGAAAGACTTAGGTTACCACCACTCAACCCTTGCTGGTTTGACAGTGGGGATTGCCGATATTCCAGTTGTTGAAGACAAGGCTGAAATCATTGAAGAATCTCACAAACGTGTAGAACAAATCACCAAACAGTTCCGTAAAGGGATGATTACAGATGATGAGCGCTACAATGCGGTTACAGCTGAATGGCGTGCAGCCCGTGAGAAATTGGAAAAACGTCTGATTGATAACCAAGATCCGAAGAACCCAATCGTTATGATGATGGACTCTGGAGCCCGTGGTAACATCTCAAACTTCTCACAGCTTGCCGGTATGCGTGGTTTGATGGCCGCTCCAAACGGACGGATCATGGAATTGCCTATCCTTTCAAACTTCCGCGAAGGTTTGAGCGTTTTGGAAATGTTCTTCTCTACTCACGGTGCGCGTAAAGGGATGACCGATACGGCCCTTAAGACAGCTGACTCAGGTTACTTGACTCGTCGTTTGGTTGACGTTGCCCAAGACGTAATCATTCGTGAAGATGACTGTGGAACTGACCGTGGACTTCTGATTACCTCTATTACAGATGGTAAAGAAATGATTGAACCATTGGAAGAACGTTTGACAGGTCGTTATACCAAGAAAACTGTTAAACATCCTGAAACAGGAGAAGTCATCGTTGGTCCAGATACCTTGATTACAGAAGATATCGCTCGCGACATCGTCAATGCAGGTGTTGAAGCAGTGACCATCCGCTCTGTCTTTACATGTAACACTCGTCATGGTGTCTGCCGTCACTGTTATGGTATCAACTTGGCGACTGGTGATGCGGTTGAAGTTGGTGAAGCAGTCGGAACCATCGCTGCCCAATCTATCGGGGAACCTGGTACACAGTTGACCATGCGTACCTTCCACACGGGTGGGGTTGCCTCAAATACCGATATCACGCAAGGTCTTCCTCGTGTCCAAGAAATCTTTGAAGCCCGCAATCCGAAAGGGGAAGCGGTCATCACTGAAGTCAAAGGGGAAGTCACAGCCATTGAAGAAGATGCTTCGACACGGACCAAGAAAGTCTTTGTACGTGGTGCGACTGGAGAGGGAGAATACGTTGTCCCTTACACAGCCCGCATGAAAGTCGAAGTGGGAGATCAAGTTTCTCGTGGTGCGGCTCTTACAGAAGGGTCTATCCAACCAAAACGTCTCCTTGCTGTTCGTGATGTCTTGTCTGTTGAAACTTACCTCCTTGCAGAAGTACAAAAAGTATACCGTAGCCAAGGGGTAGAAATCGGCGACAAACACATCGAGGTAATGGTGCGTCAAATGATCCGTAAAGTTCGCGTTATGGATCCAGGAGATACAGACCTTCTCATGGGTACTCTTATGGATATCACAGACTTTACAGATGCCAACCGTGATGTGGTTATTTCTGGTGGGGTTCCTGCGACGGCTCGTCCTGTCCTTATGGGAATCACCAAAGCCTCTCTTGAAACCAATAGTTTCTTGTCAGCGGCTTCCTTCCAGGAAACAACTCGTGTCCTCACTGATGCAGCGATTCGTGGTAAGAAAGACCATCTCCTTGGACTTAAGGAAAATGTTATCATTGGTAAGATTATTCCTGCTGGTACAGGTATGGCTCGTTACCGTAACTTGGAACCACAAGCAGTCAATGAAGTCGAAATTATCGAAGAAGTTCCTGTTACAGAAGAAGCAACTGAAATGGTTGAATCTACTGTAGTGGAAGAAAATTAATCCTAAAAGAAGCTTTACTGATCTTCAGTAAGGCTTCTTTTTTATGCCTAAAAATGAATAGAAAGACACTGTTTTCTCCTATAATACCAGATTAAAAATATGCATAAAGATAAATATATATTTGACAAAACGCATATTCAACAATTTTAAAACAAGCTTTAAAAACATTTGAATGTTAAAATAAATATGGTATAAAAACCAGCCATTTCAAGGGTTTTAAGGACTTAAGATGCACAAATATTACACATAAATTACAGATTATTAAAATTCCATTAAATGTATTACGAAAGTATTGAGATAGTTTGACTTTTGAAGCTATTGGCGGTAGAATGGATGGGAAATATGTTGTTGATTTTGTTAATAAAATCACAAGGTAAAAAGTTGAGATGATGAAAAAGATTAAAGTGATGGTTGTTTTTGGAACGCGCCCAGAAGCTATTAAAATGGCTCCCCTGGTTTTAGAGCTCCAAAAGCAAAGTGAGACCATTGAAACGATCACAGTGGTAACTGCACAGCATCGTCAAATGCTGGATCAAGTGCTAGAAACTTTCCGTATTCAACCGGATTACGATCTAGACATCATGGGGAAAAACCAATCTCTTTTAGATATCACGGCTAGAATCCTTGAAAAATTTGATCCAGTCGTGAAAGAAGTGAAACCGGATATGATTTTGGTCCATGGGGACACAACGACGACTTTTGCGGCTAGTCTTGTTGCCTTCTATAACCAAGTCCGTATCGGTCACGTGGAGGCGGGTCTCAGAACCTTCGATAAGTATTCGCCTTTCCCTGAGGAAATGAACCGTCAAATGACGGATAACTTGGCGGATCTCTATTTTGCCCCAACCAGTGAAAGCAAGGCCAATCTTCTCATGGAACATCATCCGGAGTCGTCCATTTTCATTACTGGGAATACGGCGATTGATGCCCTGCGATTAACGGTACAAGAGGATTATCACCACCAGGTCCTTGATCAGCTGGATCCACAGAAGAAGCTGGTCTTAGTGACCATGCACCGTCGGGAAAACCAAGGCCAGCCGATGCGAGCTGTGTTTGGTGCCTTGAGAGAAATGGTGGATGCCCATCCGGAATTGGAAGTTGTGTATCCAGTCCACCTCAGTCCAGCTGTTCAAGAGGCGGCTAAAGACATTTTAGGAGAGCACGACCGCATTCATTTGATTGCGCCTTTGGACGTCTTTGACTTTCATAACCTCGCTTCGAGAAGTTATTTTATTATGTCTGATTCGGGAGGAGTTCAGGAGGAGGCCCCTTCTTTAGGCAAGCCTGTCTTAGTCCTTCGGGATACGACCGAACGTCCAGAAGGTGTCAAGGCTGGAACCTTAAAATTGGTCGGAACCGATCCTGAGCGGGTCAAGGAGGAAATGACGGCTCTGTTAACAGATCCAGATCTGTATCAAAAAATGGCTTCGGCCCGAAATCCATATGGAGATGGGAAGGCATCTGAGCGGATTGTTCAAGCCATTCAGCACTATTATGGCTTCGTTGACTCAGTATCTGAATTTATGGAGGGAGAGATTTAGGAATGAAAAGAAGGAATCATTTAGGGGACTGGATGCTTATTTTAGTCGGCTTTGAATTGGCTGTCCTGTTGTACTGTCTATTCTTTGCACGCGAGATTATTATAGAGGAAGTTCTTTTTCTCGTGTTAGCCTTGTTTGCCTCTCTTGTCTTATCCAATTTGCTTCTGACTTGGACGATTTTAATTTCAGTCGGTTTAGGAATTGTCTTTCTGGTGGCAGGAGTTGTGTATATCCCTGCAAACCAAGCACTGTTATTGCTTTTCTCTTTCCCTATTCTGATTGGAATACTATCAAAAATTCGCTACTATTTATTTAAAGAAGTTGCCAAGGTTCAAAACCAAGAAGAGGACGCTGAAGTTGCCTACCGTGGCTTGCTGGAACACTCAGGTGTTCAACAGGAACAGAAATTACAAGCCCTCTTGATCCATTGGTCTCATGAGGAACTCTTCTATCAAATTCATCCTCGTGAGTACAATCGGACGCTGAACCAAATTCATTATCTGATTGGCCACCATTTGATACAAGATGAGAGACTTTATTATGTTTCAGATGGCAATTTTCTAGTACTTACGAATAGTCAGCAACGAAACTTGCAAGAATATTATCAGTTGTATTTAAAAAATCAATTAGAATCTTTGGTCTTTAAGGGAGAAGACGGTAATCAAGCGATTCAATTTCAAACAGGATACTTGGTGGTGGATTCGACCAATCGGACGAAATTCCATAGCTACCAGGAAGCTATTAGTAACTTGAAACGTCAACTTGAAACGGATATTATTGTGGAATATTAGGAGGAACCGATGACTCTTACAAACCTATTTTTTGGGCTAGCCCTTGGGATTAGTCTCTTCTTTGCGGTGTGCTTCTGTGCATTATTCATTGCCTACTTGGTCATCTACCATCGGGTAAACAAAAACTTTAAGGCGGTGGACCATGATTAGTCAAATTTTAATGATTTTCACCTTGATTTCTATCTGGTTGTCTCTAGCCTGGGGCTTGGTGATCTTGATTTCAGCGGTTCAATTCTGGTTGAAACACAGTGATTTCCGTGTGGATACAAGCCCGCTTCTCTATTATCCTAAAGTAACCATCGTGGTACCTGCCCACAATGAAGATGTGGTGATTGCTCAAACTGCTAAGGCCATTTTGGATATGAATTACCCTCATGATCGTGTGGAGTTGCTTCTCTTTGCAGATAACTGCTCGGATCGTACCTATGAGGAGTGTTTGGCCGTCAAAGCCCTTCCGGAATACGCTGGCCGAGAGGTAACCATTATTGACCGTACCGGTACAGGTGGGAAAGCTGGAGTCTTGAACGATGCCTTGAAGATGGCGACAGGGGATTATATCTGTGTCTATGATGCGGATGCCATGCCTGAGAAAAATGCTCTTTATTTCTTGGTCAAGGAAGTTCTTAAAGATCCAGAACGCCATGTGGCTTCATTTGGACGCAACAAGACGAGAAATGCCAACCAGAATTTCTTGACGCGTTGTATCAACCAAGAAATCGTCGTGACCCAACGGGTTCACCACGTCGGGATGTGGAATCTCTTCAAAATTGGACGGATTCCAGGGACCAACTTTATTATCCAAACAGAATTTGTCAAAAGTATCGGTGGTTGGAAGAATGGTGCCTTGACGGAAGATACGGATATTTCCTTCAAGATTATGCAAAGCGGAAAACTGATCGCTTTGGCTTATAACTCTGAAGCTTTCCAACAAGAGCCTGAGACCCTAAAAACCTACTACATGCAACGGAAACGTTGGGCAAAAGGGAACTACGAGGTTGTACTTTCCAACTTTAAACACTTATTCGGCAAAGGAAACTGGCGTGTTAAGTTAGAAGTCTTTAACTATTCTTGTATCTTCTTTTGGTTTAACTTTGCCATTGTTCTTTCTGATTTGATTTTCTTTGCCAACGTCCTTGCCATGTTTATCCATCTCTTCGCTCCAGGCGTACAGATTCCCTTTGCTTTTGACTCGGAAAATATCTACATTGCCCAATTGATGCTCTTTAACTGGGTGCTGATGATTGGTTTATATTTGTTGCAAATCAACATTGCCATGGCTTCTCAGTTTGGTCAGGCGACGGTGAAACAGATTTGGTTGGCCCTAGCAGCCTACTTTAGCTATTCCCAACTCTTTATCATTGTTTCGATCGATTCGATTTCATCTATCATTATGGATAAATTGCTTCACCGGGAAGGAACCAAGTGGGTGAAAACGAAACGGTTTGCTGGTTAGGAGGACTTATGAGATCAAAAAAAATGAAATATTTATGGTTTGTGGTCATCCTGGCGGTCTTTTGTTTGACCCTCTTCTTGGCTCGGACAAGAAGTAAGGTAGAGATGCGGAACCGCCTCTATCGTCAATGGACGGAACACTACCTCGTGACGGATGGAAAACAGTCCTATGTTCGTACGACTAACAGCGATCAAGAAACGGTTGTCTTGTCAGAAGCGCAAGGTTATGGCATGCTGATTACAGTAGAGGCTGCCAAGAAAGATCTAGCCAATCAAGAGGATTTTGACCGTCTGTATCGATATTATCAAAACAATCGCTTAGACGACACCCAATTGATGGCTTGGAAACAAATCATCAAAAAAGGGGAGCTTTCATCTGAGCATCAAAATGCGACGGATGGTGATCTATATATAGCCTATGCCTTGATGGAGGCTGCAAAACAGTGGCCTGAAAAAGGTGAAGGCTATCAACAGCAAGCCAAGGCTATCTTGGACGACATTCTCAAGTACAACTACAATGAGACAACGGGTGTCTTGACCGTTGGGAATTGGGCCAATCAAGATTCCGAATTCTATCACTTGATGAGAACCTCTGATACCCTTCCATCCTTTTTCCAATCCTTCTATGAGTTGACTGGAAATGACCAATGGTTAAGTATTAAAGAGAAGATGTTGGCCCAGCTTGACGTCATCAGTTCGCAAACTAAGACAGGCCTTCTGCCAGACTTTATGTGGGTAGATGAGCAAGGGGCGCGTGTAGCGGATCCAGATACCATCGAATCCAAGTACGATGGTGCTTATTCTTACAACGCTTGTCGCCTGCCATACAACTTGGCTCAAAGCCAGGACAAGACCAGTCAAAAATTGGGCAAGAAAATGCTGGACTTCTTTATGAAGCAACGAAATATCTATGCAGGCTATGATCTGAAAGGCAATGCCCTTCATCAGTACCAAGCAGCCAGCTTCATTGCTCCTGTATCTTATGCAGCTGAAAATGGAGATGGCTATCTCAAGTTGGTGCAGCAGAACAAGTTTATCTTTATGCAAGATCTATCAACAGAAAATTATTACGATGCAACCATGACAACCATGATTGCCCTTCAATTGTTCTAATGAATCGGCATTTGAAAAAATGAGAACTTTAGGTTCTCATTTTTGAATGTAGACAAACTATTGTTTTTCATAAAACGGCTAGTTGATTTTCAAAAAAGTGACTTTTATTTTTTAGCCGTTTAAGAAGATTAAAAACTTTCCACAGTGAGAAAAGTGCTAGAAACACTGGTGTTTCTAGCACTCGGGAGTTTTGAGAGTAAAACAGTTTGGGAAACTGTTTTAGCCTGAGCCTAAAAATTGAAAAGCGAAGAGGCTCAAAACTAAGTCATGGAACTTCGTAGAAGGTCGCTGACGTCCGTACTCACCTAAAGGAAGTTTTTCAGAAGATTTTATATTCAATCTGAACTGAGAGCTTAGGCTTCTCAGTTTTTTCTTGTCAAAAAATAGCCTGTCTCTCCTCCATAAGGGGAGATTTTGAAAGAAATCAGTGGAAATGTTCGGAAAATTTACTGTATTTTTCTTTCATAAGCAGAATTCTTTTATTATCAAAGGATTTTATATATAATATTGGATACAAAGGACGGAGAGAAATATGTATCAAGTAATTGAAATGTATGGGGATTACGAACCCTGGTGGTTTTTAGAAGATTGGGAGAAGGACATTGTCACTAGTCAGAGTTTTGATGACTATTATGAAGCCCTCAAATACTACAAACGCCAATGGTTGCTTTTAAGAGAGCAATCTCCATTATTTAAAAGTAGAAGTGATTTAATGACGATTTTTTGGGATCCTGAGGATCAGCGCTGGTGTGAAGAGTGTGCGGAATACGTGCAACAATATCATTCAGTCGCCTTGTTAGAAAACGATCAGAAGATTCCGAGAAGCAAGCGTCGTCCAGGTTACGAAAAAGAGAATGCCCACACGGCTCATCGCTCTTGTAAGCTAGACTACGAGAGCAATAATCTATAGAAGAGAAATTCAATGTGCAGTTGAGTTTCTTTTTTTGCTCTTTTTTCTAAATCCAGCGCTAGTTGGCCAATTATTTGCGAATTATATAGTGAAAGGAGGAAATATGGTTCAAGAAATTGCACAATCTATAATTCGAATGGCATCGGATGCCGAAGCTCAGGATATTTACTTTGTTCCTCGAGCGTCAGACTATCAGCTCTTTCTAAGGGTTGGGGATGAGCGACGCTTTGTCGAGACCTATTCGCAAGAACAAATGGTAGCGGTCATCAGCCATTTTAAGTTTATGGCAGGGATGAATGTGGGGGAAAGGCGCCGGAGTCAATTGGGATCCTGTGACTATTCTCTAGGGGATAAGGTCTTGTCCTTACGCTTGTCTACTGTGGGAGACTATAGGGGATATGAGAGTTTGGTCATTCGCCTGCTCCACAATGAGGACCGGGAGCTCCGTTTCTGGTTCGACCAACTTCAAGAGCTAGAAGAGAAGGTGAGTAAGCGGGGGCTCTACTTATTTGCGGGTCCAGTCGGATCGGGGAAGACGACACTGATGCATGCCTTGGCCAAGAAGAAATTTTCGGGGCAACAAGTCATGTCGATTGAAGATCCGGTAGAAATTAAGCAAGAAGAGATGCTGCAACTGCAACTCAATGAAGCGATTGGCATGACCTATGATAGCTTGATTAAACTGTCTCTGCGCCATCGCCCAGATCTCCTCCTCATCGGAGAAATCCGTGACACGGAGACAGCTCGTGCAGTTATTCGGGCTAGTCTGACAGGTGTGACGGTCTTTTCCACCATCCATGCCAAGAGTATTCCTGGGGTCTACGAACGCCTATTGGAGTTGGGGGTGAGTGAGGAGGAGTTACGGATTGTCCTTCAAGGAATATGTTACCAGCGTTTGATAAAGGGAGGAGGTGTCACTGACTTTGCCATCCAAGATTACCAAAACCACTCCAGTCAAAAGTGGAACCAGCAAATGGATGCGCTTTATGAAGCGGGACATATTGAGCTGGATCAGGCGCAAGCCGAAAAAATTATCGATTGCTAAGCAAGAACATGTCATTGAGCTCTTTCACAATCTCTACAGCAGTGGCTTTCATTTATCTGAGGTCATCGACTTTCTCCGTCGGAGCCATTTGGTAGAAGCCAATTTTGTTGAAAGAATGCAAGCTGGACTGGCTAACGGGAAGCCCTTGTCAGCCATTCTCTCTGATCTAGGTTTCTCCGATCAGGTAACGACTCAATTAGCACTAGCGGAGCAGCATGGAAATGTCACCTTAAGTTTGGAAAAAATCCGTAGCTACCTGGAAAATTTGGCTCAGGTTCGAAAGAAATTAGTTGAGGTGGCGACCTATCCCGTGCTCTTGTTGGGATTTTTGATCTTGATTATGCTGGGGCTGAAAAACTATCTCTTGCCTCAGTTGGAGAGTCAAAACGGGGCGACACGACTGATCAGTGTCTTTCCCCAGTATGTTTTGTTAGGGAGTATGGTGCTGACGATTGGAGTTTTGATGCTCCTTTTCCTAGGCCGTCGTGCCAAGCGACTGGCCCTGGTTTCATATTTGGCTAGACTTCCTTTTCTTCGCCCCTTCCTACAGGATTATCTGACAGCTTTTTATGCTCGAGAATGGGGAAGTATGATTGCCCAAGGGTTGGAGCTGAATCAAATTTTTCCTGTGATGCAGGGGCAACGTTCCCGTCTCTTTCGAGAGATTGGACAGGATTTAGAACGGGCATTGGCTCGTGGCAGGTCTTTTTCTGACCATATTCAGACCTATCCTTTCTTTAAACGAGAGCTGGCCCTCATGATTGAATATGGGGAGGCTAAGTCCAAGCTCGGTAGTGAGCTGGAGATCTATGCAGACAAGACTTGGGCAGGCTTTTTCCATCGTTTGAACAAGGCCATGAATGCCGTCCAACCACTGGTCTTTGTCTTTGTTGCTCTTATGATTGTTTTGCTCTATGCAGCCATGTTGCTGCCTATTTATGAAAATTTGGAGGTTCCTTTATGAAATCATTGCGTACACTCAAGGTAAAAGCTTTTACTCTGATTGAAATGTTAGTTGTTTTGCTCATTATCAGCGTTCTTCTCTTGCTCTTTGTTCCGAACTTGACCAAGCAGAAAGATTCGGTAACAGATACAGGAAATCGAGCAGTCGTCAAAGTCGTGGAGAGCCAGGCTGAGCTTTATGAACTCAATCATCAGAATGAAAAAGCCAGTCTTTCTAAGCTTGTCGCAGAAGGACAAATCACTCAAAAACAAGCAGAAGCCTACCGTGCTCACTATGTGAAGAATGCAGGTGATCACCGTGCGGTTGCAGATTAAGGCTTTCACCCTTCTAGAGAGCTTACTAACTCTAGGTGTCGTCAGCCTTCTATATTGGCTGCTAGCTGGGTCAGTCCATCAAGCCTTTGGGCAGGTGGAAGAAACATTGTTTTTCTCGGAATTCGAACGGGTCTATCAGGAGACGCAAAAGATGAGTATTGCAAAAGAGGAGAGAGCTCTCCTTTCCATCGACCACGGTGGGGTTCATAGTCCCTATCAAGAATTACCGCTTCCAAAAGGGGTGGAAGTGGTCAGAGAGAAGCAACTGACCTTTGATCCAGCAGGAGGCAATTCAAGCCTGACCAAGATTCAATTTCAGACAGAGAAAGAGGTGGTGACCTATCAGTTGGCAATTGGGAATGGAAAAATTAAAAAATCGACGGCTCCCCGCTAGTCTCTTGTTAGAAGGACTGATTGCCTTAGCGATGTTTGGTGTCCTCACGACCCTTGTGCTGGGAGAGCTAGGGGACTCGCGACAGCAGCGCTTAGAAGAGTTGAGACAAGGAGAAGTCTTGCGAGTCGCAAAAATGGCAATCCAGACCAGGCAGGATCAATTGAGCATCAATCAGGTCAGTGTCCAGGTGGAGAGGTCTGCCAAGTCCTTAAAGGTCTATCATGAAGGAAAGGTTGTGATTGCTGTTGAAAAGAACTAAACTGCCAGCCTTTACTTTACTGGAGGCCTTGGTTGCCCTGCTCGTCATTAGCGGTGGTTTATTGGTGTTTCAAGGATTGACAAGCCTCTTGCGTCAAGAACTCCAGTACCAAAGTCACATCAAGCAAGAGGAATGGTTACTCTTTCAGGATCAGCTGGACATTGAATTGTCTCGTAGTCAATTTGAAGAGGTCAGAAACAACAAACTCTATCTTGTTCAAGATCAAAAACCCATAGCCATTGGACTGGCTAAGGGGGGAGATATCCGAAAGACAGATGCGACTGGCCGCGGCTATCAACCGATGATAGATGGAGTTGAATCCGCCTGGATTGAAAAAAGAGGGGATCTGGTGTCTATTCAACTGCGCTTTGAAGAAGGGTTAGAAAGGGAGGTGGTCTACCGTGTGGTGGAAAAGGATAAAAAAGAAGCAGATTGAGGCCGGGATCCTTCTTTATGCCCTTTTTATGTCGGCGGTTTTTAGTCTCTTGCTTCAGTTTTACCTGAACAGACAAGTGGCAGAGAGACGGATCCTCCTTGCTAGTCAGCACCGGATCCAGGCTTATGCGCAAGCTCAATTGGCGATTGATACTTGGGATCGGGAAGAAAAAAACATGACCTTCTCAACTGGCCGAGTCGATTTGGAAGAAAAATTGGGCTTTGCCAACGTAACGAGTCACTTACAAGATGGGGGAAGCTACCATTTCACCTTTGCTCTACCTCCTCGGGAAAAGAAAAAAACCGACAAGAAGGAGAAGGAGAAGCAGACTCCAGATTCGGCTACAGATCACTCGACCACAACAGAGAAAGAGAAGCCTCAGGCCTTCGAAAAGCATAGCGAAAACTCTTAAAATTTGATATGATTAAGAGATGGAGGAAAGCATGAATTTCGAAAAAATTGAGAAAGCCTACGGCTACCTATTAGAGAATACCCAAACTATCCAAAATGATTTACAGACCAACTTTTATGATGCTCTAGTGGAGCAGAATGCCATCTATCTGGATGGGCAAACAGAGTTGACTCTAGTGAAGGAAAACAACCAGCGCCTGAAGGACTTGAACTTAAACAAGGAAGAGTGGCGTCGTTCCTTCCAGTATCTTTTGATGAAGGCTGCCCAAACAGAGCCCCTACAGGCCAATCACCAATTTACGCCAGATGGGATTGGATTTCTTCTGGTCTTCCTAGTGGATCAGTTGGCTAGTTCCGATCAAGTAGATGTGCTAGAAATGGGGAGTGGAACAGGGAACTTGGCCCAAACCTTGATGAACAACTGTCAGCGTTCCTTAGATTATTTGGGCTTGGAAATTGATGATCTCTTGATTGACCTTGCGGCTAGTATGGCAGAAGTGATGAAGGCGGATGTGAATTTTGCCCAAGGTGATGCCATTCGTCCACAAGTTTTGAAAGAGAGCGATGTGATTATCAGCGATTTACCTGTCGGTTATTATCCAGATGATGCCATTGCGAGTCGTTACCAGGTCGCTTCCCCTCAGGGCCACACCTATGCCCATCATTTATTGATTGAACAATCGCTAAAATACTTAAAACCAGGTGGCGTCGCTATTTTTCTAGCTCCGAATGATCTCTTGACGAGTGAGCAGAGTCCTCTGCTGAAAAAATGGATGCAGGATCATGCTCAGGTCTTGGCCATGGTGAACTTGCCAGAGAACCTCTTTCGATCAGCCAATCTAGCAAAAACCATCTTTGTTTTCCGCAAGCAAGAAGAAGCGGTGGTCCAACCATTTGTCTATCCTTTGACTGATTTGCAAGACCAGGAAGACCTCATGAAATTCCGTGAAAGTTTTCAAAACTGGAATAAAGAAAGTGAAATTTAAACAAAATTTTGCTATAATAGGAGTGAAAACGCTTAAAGAGGTAAAAAAATGACGAAAACAATTGCAATTAATGCAGGTAGTTCAAGTTTGAAATGGCAATTATACCAAATGCCAGAAGAAACAGTTTTGGCAAAAGGGCTCATCGAGAGAATTGGACTTAAAGATTCCATTTCGACAGTAAAATTCGATGGTCGAGCAGAAAAACAGGTTTTAGATATTGAGAACCACACACAAGCGGTTAAAATCCTTCTCGATGATTTGATTCGTTTTAATATTATTGCTTCCTACGATGAAATCACTGGAGTAGGGCACCGTGTCGTTGCAGGTGGTGAGTACTTCAAAGAGTCTGCTCTTGTAGATGAAGAAGTCATTCAAAAGGTTGAGGAACTTTCTTTGTTGGCTCCATTGCACAATCCTGCCAACGCTGCTGGGATTCGTGCCTTTAAAGAATTGTTACCAGATATTACCAGCGTTGTTGTATTTGATACCTCTTTCCATACAACAATGCCTGAAAAAGCTTATCGTTACCCTCTTCCAACTAAGTACTATACAGAAAACAAGGTACGTAAATATGGAGCTCACGGGACCAGTCATGAGTATGTAGCCCACGAAGCAGCGAAGCTTCTTGGAAAACCAATCGAAGAGTTGAAATTAATCACCTGCCACATTGGGAATGGAGCTTCTATTACAGCGGTAGACAAAGGGATTTCTGTCGATACGTCTATGGGCTTCACACCACTTGGTGGCATCATGATGGGAACACGTACAGGGGATATTGACCCTGCCATTATTCCTTACTTGATGGAGCACACAGAAGATTTCAATAATCCAGAAGATATCAGTCGTATTTTGAACCGTGAATCTGGTCTTCTAGGGGTGTCTGAACTTTCTAGCGATATGCGTGATATCCACGAAGCCATGCGCAATGGGAATGACAAGGCACTTTTGGCCAACGACATTTTTGTCGATCGTATTAAGAAATACATCGGTCAATACTTTGCTGTCTTGAATGGAGCAGATGCTATCATCTTCACAGCTGGTATCGGGGAAAATTCTAAAACAATCCGTGAACAAGTCATTAACGGGATAACTTGGTTTGGTTGTGAGCTTGATCCAGAAAAGAATGTCTTTGGTGCAGAAGGCGATATTTCAACAGCGGATGCTAAAGTGAGAGTCTTGGTCATCCCAACGGACGAAGAATTAGTCATTGCCCGTGATGTTGAACGCTTTAAAAATAAGGGGTAAGACTTTATTCTAAAAAAAAACAAGAGAGAAGAGGCTGATTTGAAGCGCCTCTTTTTTCTATTGTGCGACTACTACTTGGGCTTGCCCCAGTAGCTCATCTATGCTATACTAGAAAAATAGTTTGACAATCGAGGTAAAATAATGGAAAATTGGATGGAGAAAAAATGGGTTTCGAATGGTCTGTGGTTACTAATTGGAATACCGTTATTTATAGCGACTCAACTACCCATGATCGCTTTGATCTTGGGGATTAAAAATGCTTGGTCAAATTGGACGATCAATAGTCTAGTCCTTGGGGTTACCATGCTCCTCGTTTATTTGCTTTGGTGGTTTATGAAATGGAGTCCACTTGATTCACTAGATTTTTCACGAATCAAAGGCAGAGATATTGGGCGAAATTTCCTTTATTTTCTCCTGTTGCTGGCCAATAATGCTCTTGGGGTTAACCTTCTTCGGCAGTTGGGAGAGGCGACAACAGCTAACCAAGAGACCATCCAAGGGGTGGCTTCCCTGGCCCCTCAGCTGGCAATGGGTTTACTCATTGTCGTAGTGGCGCCTTTAGGAGAAGAAATTATCTGTCGAGCTGTGATTCCCCGCTTGATCTTTAAGGGGCACGAAAAAATTGGTTATTTGGTTGGGGCTCTTGTATTTGCCTATTTACACACACCAAGTAATCTTGGCTCCTGGGTCATCTATGGAGGTATGTCTCTCATCTTGACTTGGGTTGCCTACCGCTACAAACGAGTAGAATATTCGATTTTATTGCACTTTACCATGAATGCTTTTGCCTTTCTGATAACTATTCTGGTTTCTTTTCTTCCCGCTTAAAATATGGTAGAATGATAGGACCAATGGGTTTTATTCAGAAGCTTTGGTAAGCTACCAAAGAAGCATCTAGGCGCAGATAGAGACAAACTCGGAGGTTGGAAAGATTCTAACCTCTTTTCTATGCTTGGTTGGCTTTTCTTAGAAAGATGAAGGAAGATATGTCAAAGAGTGAATGGAGACAACTAGGCAAGGATCGGACTCTTCTATGTGGTATCCTCAATGTCACCCCCGACTCCTTTTCAGATGGGGGGCGCTACCAAACGGTAGAAGGAGCTCTCGAGCAAGCTCGAAAGTTAATAGCAGAAGGAGCAAGCATACTGGATATTGGTGGGGAGTCCACACGTCCAGGGAGCCATTTTGTGGAAATTCAGGAAGAAATTCAGCGAGTCGTGCCCGTCATTGAAGCAATTCGAGCAGAGAGTGATATCTTGATTTCGGTTGATACTTGGAAGTCAGAGGTCGCTCGTGCAGCCCTAGCAGCTGGTGCAGACTTGGTCAATGATATCACAGGCTTGCTAGGAGATCCGCAAATGGCGAGGGTGATTGCAGAAGATCAGGCTGGAGCCATTCTTATGTTTAATCCAGTCATGGCTCGTCCTCATCATCCAAGTTCCGTCATTTTTCCGACCTTTGGTTTTGAGCCGGTCTTTTCATCAGAGGAGTTGGCGCAGTTTGAAAGCATTTCTATCCAAGACAGCATGTGGACCTTCTTTGCTAAGAGCATTGAGCGGGCAGAGGAAGCAGGATTGAGTCCGGATCAACTCTTCTTAGATCCTGGTATTGGTTTTGGCTTGACCAAACGGGAAAACCTCCAACTCTTTCAGGACTTAAAAAGCATTCATGCTAAGGGGTATCCAATCTTTTTAGGAGTCTCTCGGAAGCGCTTTGTGGTAAATATTCTGGAGGAAGAGGGATTTGAGACTGACCCTGAAACGAAAGAAGGATTCTATAATCGGGATTTGGCCTCTAGTCATTTGACGAGTGTAGCTGCCAGCCAAGGGGTAGAAATTGTGCGTGTGCATGATATCCCTCTTCATAAGATGGCGGTAGCTATCGGTAGTGCGGTCTACCAAGCCGATCAAGCGCAGGACCTTCATTTGAAACAATATCGCTAAAGAAAAGAGAAGAGATATGACAGTAGATCTCAGTTGGTTAGCCACTTATCGTTCTTCCGAGCCCCATTTTGGCTTGGAGCGAATGGAAGCCCTGCTGGCCTTGAGGGGAAACCCACACTTAGCCTGTCCTGTAATCCATCTAGCTGGGACTAATGGAAAAGGATCGACCCTAGCCCATTTACGGTCTTTACTAGAGGCAAAAGGGTTGCGGGTTGGTGTTTTCTCATCCCCCTATCTAGTTTCCTTTCATGAGCAAATCAGTATCAATGGTCTTCCTATCTCAGATCAGGATTTAGAGACTTATCTGTCCCTCTATCAGGACTTGCTTGCAAAAAACAGTTCTGATCAGACCTTGCTGGGCTTAACCGAGTTCGAGTTGATGACCGTTCTGGCTTTTGATTATTTTGCAGCAGAAAAGCCAGATGTGGTCATTCTGGAAGTGGGCATGGGTGGTCGTCTCGATAGTACCAATGTTTGTCAGCCTATCTTGACAGCCATCACGACGATTGGCCTGGACCATGTGGCTCTCTTAGGTCCGGATTTGGCCTCCATTGCTCGAGAGAAGGCGGGAATCATCAAGGAAAAGATTCCGGTCTTGCTAGGTCGGATGGAACTGGAAGCCCAAGAAGTCATTGTGCAGCGAGCGAACTGCTTATCGGCACCAGTAGAGCTGTTAGGCCAGGACTTTATAGTTAGCTACCAAGCGTCTTTGGTTGATGGGGAAGTTTTTGGCTATCGGAGCCAGTATCGGGAAGAACTGCAACTAAAGACAGGGCTCTTGGGACTTCATCAAGTTGACAATGCTGGGCTGGCCCTGGCTCTCTGCGATATCTTCTGTCAAGAAAAGGGGCTCTCTTTCTTAAGTCGAGAAGAAATCCTCCAAGCTTGGGAAGGGGTCCAGTGGCCGGGACGCCTAGAGGTTATTTCGACCCAGCCCCTCATCATTCTAGATGGCGCCCATAATCCGCATGCAGTGGCCCCTCTTGTAGCCACCATGAAAGAACGGTATGGACAGTTGGACAAACAAGTCTTGTTTACCTGTATCCAGACCAAGGCGATTGAGGAGATGCTGGAACTGTGGAGCGGATTGGAAAAGAGTCAATTAACCTTGACGACCTTTGAGGATTCACGCGCCTATTCCGTGAGAGACATGCAGGAAATAGCCCATCAAAAAGGCCTGCCTTATCAAGAATGGAAGTTGTTTTTAACCCAATATCTAGAAAGAAAATCGCAACAATCTGATCTCCTCTTAGTGACGGGATCCTTGTACTTTTTGGCTCAGGTGAGAGCCTTTCTAATCGAAGAAATCAGTAGGAGATGACATGGATACAAAGAAAATTCAAGAAGCCGTGAAGATGATTATCGACGCAGTCGGTGAAGACGGAAGCCGTGAGGGATTGCAAGAAACACCAGAACGCATTGCCAAGATGTACCAAGAGATTTTTGCAGGTCTCAACCAAACTGCGGAAGTCCACCTATCAAAATCTTTTGAGATTGTGGACAACAATATGGTGGTGGAAAAGGATATCTTCTTCCACTCGATGTGTGAACACCATTTCTTGCCCTTCTATGGCAAGGTTCACATTGCCTATATCCCAAATGGACGCGTAGCAGGACTCTCTAAGTTAGCTCGGACGGTGGAAGTGTACGCCAAAAAGCCTCAAATCCAGGAGCGCTTGACGGTGGAAATCGCGGATGCCTTGATGGAGTATCTGGGGGCGCAGGGAGCCCTTGTCTGGGTGGAAGCAGAGCACATGTGTATGAACATGCGTGGGGTGCGCAAACCAGGGACAGCTACTGTGACGACAGCAGCGCGTGGCTTGTTAGAGACAGATAAAGACTTGAAAAACGAAGCCTATAAACTAATGGGACACTAATCCCTAGATAAACTGAGGTGACGATGGTGGATCAATTACGGATCAAAGATTTGGAAATTTATGCTTATCATGGTGTGTTTTCCGCTGAAAAGGAATTGGGACAGCGCTTTGTCTTGGATGTCTGTGTCGATTATGAGATGACCCGGGCTGCTCGGACGGGCGATTTGACGGCTTCGATCCATTATGGAATCTTAGCAGAGCAACTGACAGACTGGGTTCAAGCTGAGAAAATTGATTTGATTGAGACAGTAGCTTTTCAGCTTGTGGAGAAGATTTTTGCGACCTATGACTTTGTCAAAAAGGTTCGACTTGAGCTGAAAAAACCTTGGGCGCCAGTTCCTCTACCTTTGGATACTTGTTCGGTCACGATTGAACGAGAAAAAAGACGAGCCTTTATTGGTCTGGGAACCAATATGGGCGATAAGGGACAACAGTTGGCGACGGCTGTATCTAGACTAGAAGAAAAGGGGATCACGATTCTCCAAACCTCTTCTCAGATTGAGACAGCACCTTGGGGAGGGGTCGAGCAGGATAGCTTCCTCAACCAAGTCGTAGAGGTCGAAACTTGGTTTACGCCCCAAGACTTGATTGAGACCTTGCTAGGAATCGAACTAGAAATGGGCCGGGTCCGTGAGATCAAATGGGGACCACGGGTCATCGATTTGGATCTTCTTTATATGGAGGATTTGATCCTCTATAGTCCAGATTTGATTCTCCCTCATCCGTATGTGGCAGAACGGGCATTTGTCCTAGAATCCTTAAATGAAATTGCTCCTTACTTTGTGGATCCTGTCCAAAGAAAACAGATCCGACAACTGTGGGAGGCTGTGAAAGAAACATAGGGTAGTTGATCCAATGGTCAACTACTTTTTTTACCTTGACAGGTTAATTGAGCAGGAGTATACTATGCATAAATAGATTAGGAGTAGGAGGGTGTCATGAAATCTTATCTTGTAAAATGGTTGATCGCGATTGTCTTGGCTGTTCTTTTCCTTTGGTTGAGTTTGGAAACGAACTTACTGCCAAAAGAAGTGTATCCCATTCTCCTTGTCCCGATACTGATTGTGGGTCTCTATCTTTTTAAGGAGAGGTAACTCTCCATCCAATTAGACTATGAAAAATCCCCTGGGTGCCAACTGGTTCAAGCACTCAGGGGATTTTTTCTATATGGAGCTAGGACCAATGATCTAGCCTTGCTTTTCATTATTTGCGGTACAAGCGATCGTATTGGTAAACTGGATCCATGGTCACATGTATGCCCAGTTTGCGAAGAACGTTCTTATCTTCGTCGGTCAACATGACTGTTGAATGGGCTTCGCTCCCTTTCAATCGACCCAATTCTTGCATGGCAAGATTGGCCTCTGGATGGTTCATGGCGGTAATGGCGAGGGCGATGAGGATTTCATTTGAGTGGAGGCGAGGGTTGCGACTGCCCAAGTGGTTGATCTTCAATCCTTGGATTGGTTTGACATACTCTGGCTCAATCAAATTGGTTTCTTTATCAATATGGGCTAATTTCTTGATAGCATTGATGAGAACAGCTGCCGTTGGACCAAACAAGTCAGAAGTCTTACCTGTCACAGTTTCTCCGTTCGGCAATTCTAGTGCCAAGGCAGGTTCACCGGTTTCTTCCTCTTTTTGACGGGCAAGGATGGTGACTTGGCGGTCTTTTGGTGAAATGCCTAAGTCATTCATCAAGAGTTCAATTTTCTTAATAGCTCCGTTTCCGACACGCTCTGCTTTCACATCTAGAATGGTTTGGTAGTAACGGCGGATAATTTCTTGCTTAGAGGCTTCAATCGCTGCGTCATTGTCCACGATGGCAAAGCCGACCATGTTCACACCCATATCTGTTGGGGAAGCGTAAGGAGATTCTCCGAGGATGCGTTCCAACATCCGTTTCAAGACAGGGAAGATTTCGATATCCCGGTTGTAGTTGACCGTTGTTTCGCCATAGGTTTGGAGGTGGAAGGGGTCAATCATATTGACGTCGTCAAGGTCTGCAGTAGCAGCTTCATAGGCCAAATTCACTGGGTGATGCAAAGGCAGGTTCCAAACTGGGAAGGTTTCAAATTTAGCATAACCAGATTTGATGCCATTCAATTGGTCATGGTACATGTTGGACATACAAGTCGCCAATTTACCAGAACCAGGACCAGGAGCTGTCACGACAACGAGATTACGGCTAGTTTGAATGTAGTCGTTTTTCCCCATTCCCTCAGGAGAGATGATGTGGTCCATATCCGTTGGGTAGCCCTTGATTGGGTAGTGGAGGTAAGAAGCGATGCCGTTCTTTTCCAACTGCTTGCGGAAAAGGTCTGCAGCAGGTTGACCAGCGTACTGAGTGATGACGACAGAGCCAACATAGATGCCCAATTCGTTGAATTTATCGATCAAGCGGAAGACCTCTTGGTCGTAAGAGATTCCTAGGTCACCACGCGCTTTTGAATGCTCAATATTATTAGCATTAATAGCAATCACAATCTCCACTTGGTCACGAAGTTCTTGGAGAAGCTTAATTTTGTTATCTGGTTCATAACCAGGAAGGACACGAGCTGCGTGGAAATCTTCCAACATTTTTCCTCCAAACTCTAGGTAGAGCTTGCCATCAAATTGGTTGATGCGCTCGAGGATATGATCGCGTTGCAAATTCAAATACTTTTCGGAACTAAAAGCTTGTTTCTTCATTTAAACCTCCAATAAAGAAGCGAGGGTGATCTTTAGCGGTGCTCCGCCTTTCACATAGGGAAAGGGGAGTGCAAAAGAACACCCGTTGCAATATTCATTCAGTATTATATCAAAAAAAACCCAAAATGGGGGTTTAAAACAATTGTTTTGGAAAAATATTAATAATTCTTAATTAAATCAACGGTTGAACGATCCAATTTTTTGACCAAGGCTTGAAGGAAGGCTTGGGCTTGAAGGAAGTCATCCATAGCGTAGAGGGTTTGGTGGGAGTGGATGTAGCGTGCGCAGACTCCGATGGTAGTAGATGGAACACCACCACTTCGTAAGTGAGCTACTCCAGCATCCGTTCCGCCTTTTCCACAGTAGTATTGGTATTTGATGCCGGCTTCTTCAGCGGTGGTGAGGAGGAAGTCCTTCATATTTGGCAACATGAGATGACCTGGATCAAAGAAACGAAGGAGGGTTCCCTCACCGATAGCTCCTTGGCCTCCGTAGACATCTGCCGCTGGAGAACAGTCAACAGCCAGGAAGATGTCTGGATCAAACTTGGTCACAGAAGTCCCTGCACCGCGCAGTCCGACTTCTTCTTGGACAGTCGCTCCGACATAGAGTTCGTTTGCTAGGGCTTGTCCAGAGAGGGCTTGTGCCAATTCGCTGACCATCAAGACCCCATAACGGTTGTCCCAAGCTTTGGAAATGATGTTTTTTTGATTGGCTGTTAAGATTGCAGTGCTTTCAGGGACCAAGGTGTCGCCTGGACGGATCCCAAAGCTCTCAGCTTCTTCTTTGTTGGCAAAGCCACCATCAAAGACAATATCCCCGATTGCTGGAAGGGCAGGACCGTTTGCGCCCCGTGTCAAATGCGGAGGAACAGATCCAGAAATGACAGGGTAGGAATGGCCATCGCGGGTCAAAAGGGTGAAACGTTGGCTGCTGACCACCATAGGGTTCCAACCACCGATTTCCACCACGCGGAAGGTGCCGTCTGCCTTGATCTCACTGATCATAAAGCCAACTTCATCCATATGGCCTGCGACCATGATGCGAGGAGCATCAGCCACTTCTGAGTGGCGTACCCCAAAAATACTTCCCAAGCCGTCTGTGACCACTTCATCCACATGTGGAGTGATCTGTTTGCGTAGATAATCGCGAACAGGCGCTTCGTGGCCAGAGATGGCAGGAAGTTCTGTTACTTCTTTGATTTTAGAAAATAAATCAGTCATAAGTTACCTTCTTTCTGATTGTTATTTTATCACTTTTTTAGTCGAGATGGTAGTGGCAGTTGACGGGAATGAAAGCAGATCGTCATGATGGGGAGAACTATTCTCCTTCGTTGTCCCAGCTTGTATTTTGTGTTACAATATGAGGTATGAAAGCTAAAAAAATCATTTTATCCAGCCTTGCAGCAGCTAGTGCAAGTGCTCTTGCCCTTGGGGCCTATAAAATTGTCAAAGATCAAAAACGTCTGCGGACGCAAGAAGAGTTAGTCGCAGAAGTCCGTGAGCAAATGGAGAATATGGGGAAGATTGCGACCCTTTATGTGGAGCTCTATGAATCAAGCGAAGAGCGTCTGGTAGGAGGGCTCATTTTTGAAGATGAGCGCCACTATCGCTTTGTCTATGAAGAGGGCCTCCTTCACTATGAAGAGGAAAAACTATGATTATTCCACAGTCTTTAGAGGAGTTAGCTAGCTACGTCGAGCAAGAAGGAAAGAAGGTTTTCTTCTTTTCAGCGGATTGGTGTGGTGATTGTCGGTATATCCAGCCCTTTTTGCCAGAGATTGAAGCAGAAAACCCTGAATTTACCTTCATTTTGGTCGACAGAGACCAGTATCTAGACCTGGCTAAGCTTTGGGATATTTATGGTATTCCGAGTTTAGTGGTCCTAGATAAGGATAGGGAACTGGGTCGTTTCGTCAATCGTGATCGCAAAACCAAGGCTCAGATTTCAGAATTTTTAGCAGGATTGAAGTAGGAGAAAGAGAAAGAATGATTGTAACCTATAATAAAGAACAAGTCGGCGATGTTTTAATGCTTACCTTGAAAAACAGTGGGGATGCCAAGTTAGCAGTAGAGCGCAAAGGCAAAGTAGCCCGTGTCTACCGTGAAGACAAGCAAGAAACCGTAGCCTGGAATATTTTTGAGGCTTCGACTTTCTTTGCCCTTGAAGGTAAGGGGCAAATTTTCTTGAGTGATGAGCAGGTTGCACGCCTTAATCAAGAATTGCAAGCTGAAGGATTTGCAGAGGTCTTGGTCAATGACAAGGAGCCTAAGTTTGTCGTGGGGCAAATCGTGGAAATGGTGGCTCATCCAGATAGTGACCACCTCAACATCTGCCAAGTGGCTGTCGGATCAGACAAGACAGTTCAAATCGTAGCAGGTGCGCCAAATGCGCGTGAAGGTCTCAAGACGATTGTGGCTCTTCCAGGTGCCATGATGCCAGATGGCAGCCTGATTTTCCCAGGAGCCCTTCGTGGAGAAAAGAGCTTTGGCATGATGTGTAGTCCACGCGAATTGCACTTGCCAAATGCTCCACAAAAACGTGGTATTATCGAATTGCAAGATACAGAAGAGGTGGGAACTCCCTTTGACCCTGCCCGTCACTGGCAAGGATAAGAGAGTGGGACAGAAATCGGTAATTCGTTAGAATTCGATTTCGTCGTCCCACCTCCGCACAGTTGAGTAGGGCTGTAAAAGCTGATGAAATCAGCGTAGTAGAGCCCACTCAACCACTGCGCCTTGCTCGACAATCCAAAGACAATTGAGAGGCTAGGACTTTTGTCCCAGCTTCTTTTTTATTTTCTTTCTCCAAATGGCTAAAAAACTACGAATTATATAAGTAGGAGGAAGAAATATGTACAATAAAGTAATTTTAATCGGGCGCCTTGTGGCTGACCCAGAGCTTCATAAGACCAGTACGGACAAGTCAGTTGCGCGTGCGACCCTGGCTGTCAATCGTCGTTATAAGGATCAAAATGGCGAGCGGGAGGCGGACTTTATCACTCTCGTGGTCTGGGGGAAATTAGCAGAGACTCTTGTCTCCTATGCCAATAAAGGGAGCTTGCTCTCTGTGGATGGGGAGCTTCGAACCAGACGCTATGAGAAGAATGGGGCGACACAATATGTGACAGAAGTGCTCTGTCAAGGCTTCCAACTCTTAGAAAGTCGTGCTCAACGAGCGATGCGGGCCAATGGAGCAGGAGGAGATTTAGCGGATCTGATCCTGGAAGAGGAAGAGCTTCCCTTTTAACAGAAGAGAACGATGCAGCTGGTCAGCTGTGTCGTTTTTTCTTTTTCGAAACTTCTCACGGAAGTTGCAGGGGGAAGTCATCATATAGATTTATGAGTAAAACGCATTCATTTCTGAAAACCTTCAAGCTCTTGGTAAAAAATGCTATAATACAAGGTAATAAATACGAACAAAAAATCTTTATATAGTAAAATGGTTCGTTTTTTAAGAGGAGAAGAGATGAGGTTAGAAGAGGAAGCTGTTCAAAAGAAACACAATCGAGTGATGATCTATACGATATTTTGGAGCCTGGTTTTTGTGGTAGTGGTCATCTATTTGAATGCTAGCCAACTAAAACCGGTAAAAGGGCAGATGCGGATTGGTGTGACCTACATGACCATGAACAATGAATTCTACCAAACACTGAATGCAGAGATTGAACGAGTGGCTGACGAAAAAGGGGATTTGCTTCTAGTTCGTAATCCAGAACTGGACGAGGAAAAACAAAGTCAGCAAATAGATTATTTTCGTCAACAAAAGGTCAATGTGATTGTGATTAACCCCGTCAAAGGAGATAGCCCTAAAATCATTGCTTCCCTGAAGCGAGCTCAAGAGGCAGGGATTAAAATCATTGCAGTGGATAGTCAGCTCAGCCATTTCACGGTGGATGCCAGTGTGGTGTCGGATAATTACCAAGCCGGGGTCTTGGTCGCCCAGCGCTTGATGAAGCAGAAAAATGAGGCGAAGATCCTACTCTTAGAGCATAAGGGGACGGTATCGGCAGAGCAACGGATCCAAGGGTTCTTAGATACCATTCAGTCGGATCCTGCCTATCAGGTTGTTGGGAGAGAAGAGACCCGTGGCCAAACGGAACTGGCCTTACCAGCTGTTTCCCAGGTCATTCAGGATGGTCTGGTATTTGATACTGTCGTGGCTTTAAATGATCGGGCAGCTATCGGAGCTCTAGCGGCCATCAAGGAAAACCAATTAGCTCAGCCGATTTCTATCTATGGAATCGACGGCTCTCCGGATATGAAAGTTTTGCTCTCGACGACGGATGATATCGAAGGGACGGTTGCCCAATCTCCTCTTAAAATGGGGAGACAGGTGATGCAAGTGATTGAGTGCATGAGGACAGGTAAATCCTACAAGGAACAATATAAGATTCCAGTAGAGATGATTGATAAGGATAATGTTGACCACTATGATGTCAACGGGTGGCAGTAATGACCAAACTTCGTGGCATTCGGTATAGTTTGATTTTGCTAAAAATCATTAATTTTATCGCCATCTTATTTAGCAGTTCCCTCTACTTGCATGCGACCAATTACATCATTGCCAAGGGGCAGGGCTATCAATTGTTGGAGCAATTGAGAGAAATACCAACTTCTCCCGCTCAGAACTTTTGGATCTCCATCCTCCTCTTTGGAGGGATTCTTCTCATTACCTTTTATCGGATGCGCCCAGGGACACAGGAGTGGTCGGTTTTTGACAAGTGGAATATCCTAGAAATATTACTGATGTTAGGCGTCATGATGTCCCTCAGCTTCTCCTACAATGGGATCATTCTTTTGGTATTTGCTGATATCTTTTACGGTTCTAAGGAGTTTAGTAGTTCCAAGGACAGGCGCTACTGGTTTGCCTTTATCCTTTTGAGTTTCATTGTCCTCCTTGTGACCAACTATGACATCCTCTCTCTCGTCGTGCAACTGCCATCGCTAGATACCTATATCACCTTCTACCCTTCATCGATTCGGATGCTCATCCTATTCGCTAAAAATGCGCTAGCTTCCTTGAATATGGTTGTCTTTATTATTTCTCTTCTCTTTTACATTTTATCGGTAGTAGCAGAGCACCATCGAATCGAAAAAGAGTTAGAAATGGTATCGCAGGTCAATACGGAATTAAATAGCTACATGGCCCTTTCGGAAAAGATTGCGGAGGACCGAGAGCGCAAGCGGATCGCACGAGAGATTCACGATACTCTGGGCCATGCCTTGACGGGCATTTCTGCAGGGATTGATGCGGTTGGGGTTCTGATTGATATTGATCCTGGTCGCGCCAAGACCCAGCTGCAATCGGTCTCTACGGTGGTACGAGATGGAATCAAGGACGTCCGGGGGTCTTTGAACAAGCTGCGACCAGGTGCCCTGGAGGATCATACCTTGAGGGATGCAGTTTTGAAATTGGTTCACGAATACCAAGCCATTTCCCACCTACAAGTCGATCTGACCTATGACTGGGATGAGGTAGATCTAGATGTCATGGTGGAGGATACTGTCTTTCGCGTGATTCAGGAGTCCATGACCAATTCTGTCCGCCACGGTCATGCCAGCCACATGCAGATTTCCTTTTTGGTGGAAGATGCCTATGTCATGATTCTCCAAGATAATGGGGTTGGCTTTGACCAACTGCAGGTCGGCTACGGCTTGAAGCAAATGCGAGAGCGGGTCTCTATCTTGGGAGGAAGGATCGAATTTGCCAATCGAAATGGCTTTTATACACGAATTGAATTGCCCAAAGAAAAAGGAGGAAAGGTCTTATGATTAAAGTAATGATTGCGGATGACCAAGCGCTGATTCGGGAATCGCTCCAAATTATTTTGTCTGCTCATCAAGATATTCAGGTAACTTCTGCGGTAGCAGACGGTCACGAGGTACTAGAGCGAATCCCTCAAGATCGACCAGATGTCGTACTGATGGATATTCGTATGCCTAAGATGGATGGCGTGATGGCGACAAAAGAAGTCAAGGAACGCTTCCCTGAGGTGAAAATCATCATTCTAACCACCTTCGACGATGATGATTTCATCTTTCGGGCTCTGAAATATGGAGCCTCAGGGTATTTGCTCAAAGGAGCTTCCACAGAGGAGCTCTACCAAGCCATCCAAATTGTCTACCATGGGGGAGCCATGATTAACCCCAATATTGCCAGCAAGGTTTTTCAGATTTTTTCTCAGATGGCTCAGAGCAATTACACAATCTCCGTCTCTGAAGAATATGTGAGCGACTTATCCCTGACTGAATGGCGCATCATCCAGCAGATTGGTTTCGGAGAGTCTAATAAGGAAATTGCAGCCAAATTATTCCTGTCTGAGGGAACCATTCGGAATTACCTGTCAACCATTTTGTCTAAGTTGAACCTGCGGGATCGGACCCAGTTAGCTATTTGGGCTGTTCAAAAAGGGGTGACCACTAAGGATTTTGGAACAGAAAGTGATAGCCGATGAAGAAAAAAGGTAAGATGCGAGGCGCCAGATTGTTTCTTGGGATCTTCTTGCTTCTTCTGCTTGCTGGAGGGATTTGGTGGCAGCAACAGCCTAGGATTGTCCGTTTGGGGGTCTACGCAGGCTCTAGCTGGGATGTGCCCACCCAAACAGAAGAAAAAGTCTTGGACCAAGCGATTGCTCGTTTCGAAAAAACGCATCCAGGGGTAAAGATTGTCTACGAAAGCGGGATTCCGAAGAATCGATATGCGAGCTGGTTAGCCAATCAGATCCTCCATGGTCAGGAGCCCGATCTCTATATGGTATCCAGTACAGAGCTCCCAGTGTTAGCAGCGCGTGGGGCGGTGGAAGATTTGACCCCCTTGATGGGCAAACAGGTCGATCCTTCTCATTTTTATCCCGTTGCCCTAGAAGCAGGCAAGTACAAGAATCGTCAATATGCTCTTCCTTTCGAGAGCAATCCTGTTTTGATGTGTGTCAATAAGGATTTATTGGAAAAGGAAGGGATTGCTATTCCAAAAGAGGGGTGGACCTTGGAGGAATTTTATACGATTTGTCAAAAAGTGACGCGGGATACGGATGGAGATGGTGAGCTGGATCAGTTTGGAAGTACGGATTATACCTGGAGGGAGGCTTTGGCAGCCCATGGGGGCCAGCTTTTCCGTCAGGACAGCATTAATCTTACGAGTAAAGAAATGAAGCGCTCGCTCTATTTTGTCGAAAAACTCGAAGCCCTTCATGGCAACTTCAATGTCACTTCTAAGGATTTTGATGAAGGCAAGGTCGCTTTTTATCCGATGACCTTGGCCCAGTACCGAACTTATAAACCTTATCCCTATCATGTGGCCAAGTATTCAAATTTCACTTGGACCTGTATCCCTATGCCAGGGGCTTCTGGCTCGACTCCGTCAACCTTAGTGGATACATCCCTGTTTGCTTTGTCTTCGCGGGCCAGTGCGAGCAAGGAGGCCAAGGAATTCATGGAATTTTTGACCCAGGACCAGCAGGTCCAGCAGGAACTCTTTCGGCAGTCGCAGGGGACCTCTGTCCTCCCTTCTGTTGTCAATAGTTCAAAGAGTCGGGACCTTCTTAAAGCGGATGACTTCGGGGTTGACTCTCTGACGAATCAGACCCTGGACCAGATTATGAAAAAAGCTGTCCTAAGCACTCCTGGCAACCTGCCAACTGATATCTGGGATCGGTTGGATTATTTAATCCATAATGCTCTAAAAGCAAAGGATATTGATAATCAATTACCTCAAATTCAGAAGATTATTGAGGAAATGCTTCGGGAGAAGTTTCGTTAAGAGCAACTAGGCATCTGTCAAGTGACAGATGTCATTTTTTTATTGACAGATGTCAACTTTTCTTTGTGACAAATGACAATAGTAAAACGCTTTCAAAAGCAATACAATAAGGTCATTATAAAGGAGGCAAAAGGATGAAGTATCTGGTATTGGTCAGTCATGGTGGACTGGCAGAAGGTCTGAAAAGTTCACTGGCTATGTTTGCTGGGGATAAGATCGATCAGGTGATTGCGGTCGGATTGAAAGAAGGCAAATCGGTAGATGATTTTGCGCATGATTTTCGTCAGGCGCTTTCCCCTTTGACAGATGAGGACTCTGTCTTAGTTCTAGCAGACATTGTAGGTGGCAGTCCTTTGACAACGGCGGCAACGGTGCTAGAGGAACAAGGGAAGCTGAGTACAGCCTTGATCTTAGGTGGAATGAACTTGACCATGGCGCTGACAGCAGTTGTGATGAAGGACATGATGGAGGGGGCTGATCTAGCCCAGGTGATTTTATCCGAAGCTTCCACTGCCTTGCAAGAATTTGCCCTTGCCCCGGTAGAGGGTGACGATGAAGAAGATGATGATATTTAACTAAGGGAGGTTAGAAAATGGTAGTATCATTTGTACGAATTGACGACCGTATGATCCACGGTCAAACAGTAACTCGATGGGCTAAAGAAAAGCCTTGTGATGGCTTAATTGCTGTCAACGACGCGGCAGCTTCTAATAAGGTCTTGATCCAAGCCTATAAAGGGGCTTCGGATAAGAAAACCTTTGTTTGGACTAAGGAAGCTTTCAAAGAAAAATCTGCAAAAGTAACGGAATCAGAAACTCGCTATTTCTTGATTACTAAGAACCCCATCGATATGAAAGAAATTTTGGTCGACCAAGAGTTTGTCCCAGGCGATGTCAAAGAAATCATTGTCGGTCCTGCAAATGACCGTCCGGGTGCTGTGAAATTGGGGAACAACCAATCCATCACCCAGGAAGAAGCAGAAGCCATCGAAGCCATTCAGGCTGCAGGCTACAAGGTGAAATTCCAGTTGCTACCAGATGTATCCATCGGTTACTGGGATGATTTCAAATCAAAATTCGGATTCTAGGGAGGGGAGCATCCTAGCTCTTCGTCACTAAACTATACTTACAAACAAAAGGAGCGTTTGTTATGACAATTTCATGGATTCAAGCAATCTTGCTTGGTATTTTCGCCAGCTTGTCTTCAATGCCTGGTATGGGTGGTTCCAGTATCGGGAACTATACACTTGGTCGTCCCCTAGTTGGTGGCTTGATCTCAGGGTTGATCCTTGGAGATGTGACAACCGGTATCATGGTCGGGGTAGCCCTTCAGGTCGTATATATCGCCTTGGTTACTCCTGGTGGAACTGTATCTGCCGATGTACGGGCTATTTCTTATATCGGAATTCCTCTTTCCATCTTATTTGTTCATGCCAACAATATTACTGGTGAGGCAGCAATTGCAGCGGCAGCAGCCCCAATCGGTGCAGCCGTTGGGACTATCGGTACCGTTCTTTTCTACGGTACTGCAACCATGAACTTGCTTTGGCAACATATCGGTTGGAAAGCCGTTGAAGAAGGAAACTTCAAAAAACTCTACGCAGTGGACTGGGTTTACCCATGGATTTCTCACTTCCTCTTCTCCTTCCTTCCAACCATGATTATCACCAAATACGGTGAAAACATGGTGGATTTGATGAAACAATACCTTCCAATGGATGGTTACTGGATGAAAGCCCTCTTTACAGTCGGTGCCCTTCTTCCATGTGTCGGTATTGCCATCCTCTTGAAGCAAATCGTTACAGAAGTGAGAGACTTCATTCCATTCTTTGTTGGATTTACCTTGGCAAAATCTCTTGGCTTGAACTTGGTAGCGAGTGCGGTAGTTTCATTGATCTTTGCAGTGATCTACTATGAACTTGAAGTGATTAAAACAATGAAAGTCGTCCCTGCTGGAGCAAATGACTTTGACGATGATGAGGAGGATATCTAAGATGGCTGATAAAAAGAAAATTTCAAAGAAAACGCTAACCAAAGCATTCCATCATTGGTATTATGGTCACTTGACCTGTTTCTCTCAAGAACATATGCAAACCTTTGGGTATTTGACTTCGATGCTTCCAATCGTGGAAGAAATGTATGATTCCAAAGAAGAACAAAAAGAAGCCATGCAAACCTATACAGCCTTCTTCAACACGGAGCCCCAACTAGGATCTCTTGTTGTAGGGATCACAGCTGGTTTGGAAGAAGCGCGTGCCAATGGAGAAGCAGTAGATGGCGAAACCATCAACGGGATGCGTGCTGGTTTGATGGGACCAATCGCTGGGATTGGGGACTCCTTGGTTGTTGGGACTTTAATCCCTGTACTTCTCGGGATTGCCCTTGGTCTTTCTAAAGGCGGAAACATTGCAGGAGCTCTCTTCTATATCGTCGTTTGGAACCTCTTGGTTTACTTAGGCATGCGTTTCGCCTTCTTCAAAGGCTATCACTTAGGGGACAAGGCTGTTGAATTCCTTGTAGGACCAAAAGGACAAGCCCTTCGTAAAGCGATTAGTGTGGTCGGTGGTATGGTCATCGGTGCCGTAGCAGCGACTTGGGTCTCTGTTACAACAGCCCTCGAATTCAAAAATGCTGACGGAGAAGCCTTCCTTAAAATCCAAGAAAAGATTGATGGCGTCTATCCAGGTCTCTTGACTGCTGCCTTTATCACGCTTTGCTGGTGGCTCATGGCGAAGAAGAAAGTCTCACCAAACAAGGTCATGCTTCTCTTAGTCATCATCGCCTTAGCTGGGGTAGCTCTTGGAATCTTTGACCCAGGTCTCAAATACTAAGAGAAAACTGGAAACAGTTTATTGCAACCGGAGCATTGAGAATGAAGTACGTGACCTCCTTTACGAATACTTCATTCTCAATTTTTATTGAAGGAGGCATCTATGCACACCAGACAAGAATTAATAAAAGGGTATGAGACGGAAATTCGCTACCAACGCCATATGTTGGAAAACTTGGGTCGCTGGTTTAGTGTGCTCTTTCTCATGGCCAGTATTGGTGGACTGCTGATTTATTTCTATCACAAGACTTCCCTCCTATTTTTGATCTTAGGTAGCTTGATCGCCCTGATTGGAATAGCAGGGATGTTGGTAGTGGGGTATGGGATGTATCGTGGTCGAGCCAACTTACAAAAAGTCATCCAAGCTTACCAACAAAAACTAAATTTGGTTGGCTAGAAATCGAAAACACTTCGAAGAGATTGAGGTGTTTTTTTCTTGACTATTTTTGACCAAGTGATACAATAGAAACATGAGTTAGCACTCGATGTTGAAGAGTGCTAAAATACAAGAACGGAGGAATGACATGTTAAAACCATTAGGAGACCGCGTGGTCTTGAAAGTAGAAGAAAAAGAACAGACAGTCGGTGGCTTTGTCATCGCAGGAGCAAGTCAAGCTGAAACAAAAACAGCAGAAGTCATCGCTGTAGGTGAGGGAGTTCGGACCCTCAGTGGCGAGTTGGTAGCACCAAGTGTCAAAGTCGGTGATACGGTCTTGGTGGAAAATCATGCAGGCGTTGAAGTGAAAGACGGCGATGAGAAGTACACAATTGTTGGGACTGCAAGTATTCTTGCCATTGTTGAAGCCTAAAGAATCAGAAAGGAGAAAGATGTATGTCAAAAGAAATTAAATTTTCATCAGATGCTCGTGCAGCCATGGTCCGTGGGGTAGATATCCTAGCAGATACCGTTAAGGTGACCTTGGGACCTAAAGGGCGCAATGTGGTCCTTGAAAAATCATTTGGGTCACCATTGATCACAAATGATGGGGTGACCATCGCCAAAGAAATCGAATTGGAAGACCATTTCGAAAATATGGGTGCCAAATTGGTATCAGAAGTTGCTTCGAAGACCAACGATATCGCTGGAGATGGAACAACGACTGCGACTGTCTTGACCCAAGCCATCGTCCGTGAAGGGATCAAGAACGTTACAGCGGGTGCGAATCCAATTGGTATCCGTCGTGGGATTGAAGCAGCAGTTGCGACTGCTGTTGAAGCCTTGAAAAACAATGCCATTCCAGTTGCCAATAAAGAAGCCATCGCCCAGGTTGCAGCAGTTTCTTCTCGCTCTGAAAAAGTCGGTGAATACATCTCGGAAGCCATGGAAAAAGTGGGGAATGACGGGGTAATCACGATTGAAGAATCTCGTGGTATGGAAACAGAGTTGGAAGTCGTTGAAGGAATGCAGTTTGACCGTGGTTACCTCTCTCAATACATGGTCACTGATAATGAAAAAATGGTGGCAGACCTTGAAAATCCTTATATCTTGATCACCGACAAGAAGGTATCAAACATCCAGGAAATCTTGCCATTGCTTGAAAGTATCCTTCAAAGCAACCGTCCACTCTTGATCATTGCGGATGATGTGGATGGAGAAGCCCTCCCAACGCTTGTCTTGAACAAGATTCGTGGAACTTTCAATGTCGTAGCTGTTAAGGCTCCTGGATTTGGAGACCGTCGCAAAGCTATGCTAGAAGACATCGCGATCTTGACAGGTGGTACTGTTATCACAGAAGATCTCGGTCTTGAGTTGAAAGATGCGACCATCGAAGCGCTCGGTCAAGCAAGTAAAGTGACAGTGGACAAAGATAGCACAGTCATTGTAGAAGGTGCAGGAAATCCTGAAGCTATCGCTAACCGTGTGGCCGTGATCAAATCACAAATCGAAACCACAACGTCAGAATTCGACCGTGAAAAACTCCAAGAACGCTTGGCAAAATTGTCTGGTGGCGTTGCAGTCATCAAGGTCGGAGCTGCAACTGAAACGGAGTTGAAAGAAATGAAACTCCGCATCGAAGACGCTCTCAATGCGACACGCGCAGCGGTTGAAGAAGGAATTGTTGCCGGTGGTGGTACGGCCCTTGCCAATGTTATTTCTGCAGTTGCAACCCTTGAATTGGAAGGGGACGAAGCGACAGGACGCAACATTGTGCTTCGCGCCTTGGAAGAGCCTGTACGTCAAATCGCTCACAATGCAGGCTATGAAGGATCAATCGTTATCGATCGCTTGAAACATGCAGAAGTCGGAACAGGCTTCAATGCTGCAACAGGTGAATGGGTCAACATGATTGAAGCAGGAATTATCGACCCAGTGAAGGTGAGCCGTTCAGCCCTTCAAAATGCGGCTTCCGTAGCAAGCCTTATCTTGACGACTGAAGCAGTGGTAGCCAACAAACCAGAACCAACTCCAGCAGCACCGGCTATGGATCCAAGCATGATGGGTGGGATGATGTAACACGTTACAAATGATTGAGGCTTCGCCTCTAATCATTTGACGCCAACCGCTATCAGGCGGTTTGGCTAAACGTCTTACTAGCTCAAAGGGAGGAAAGTATCGTTCCTCCCTTTTTCGCGTCGTAACCTATGTAATGGCAAGCACTATGGTGTCTTGCCGAAGTGTCTTACTAAGAAAACAAAGAAGGCATTATCGGCCTTCTTTATTTTCTGTCGTAACCTGTGTGTTTGATTGAGGCTATGCCTCTAATCATTTGACGCCAACCGCTATCAGGCGGTTTGGCTAAACGTCTTACTAGCTCAA
>NZ_JBYQGU010000013.1:0-60189 GCF_058200455.1 Streptococcus sp. SCPM-O-B-15294 (M123)
GCCCTCATCATCTACTTCACCGACAGTGTATGTACCGGCTGGAACCAATTCATAAGTCTCGCCTTCAAATGTAATCTCTTGTGGGCGATTATCTACAACTGTATCGTAGTCCTTGTCCACTGGTTGAGCATCTTCGTCGGTCACATCTGACTTGATGGTCTTGCCTTCTGTATCTACATAGTGTACATAGACATTACCCTTCGGCTCTTCTTTGAGCTTATAGATGTAGGTAACATTCTTATCTTCTTTTGCAACCAGACCAGTTGTAGGATCAGAAGACTTAAGGTGACCTTCATCATCTACTTCACCGACTGTGTAGTTACCAGCTGGTACCAATTCGTAGGTCTTTCCATCTTTTTCGATTGTTTGCGGACGGTTGTCCACGACTGTGTCGTAGGCCTTATTAATTGGTTGTGCTGCTTCATCTGTGACGGAAGTTTTCAGCTCATTACCCTCGGTATCCTTATAATGAACGTAAACATTACCAGTAACATCTGATTTGCGGTAATAGTGCGTTACATCTGTAGAAATTTCTTTAATGGATGGAAGAGAATAGTTATTAAAGAATGATTTATATCCAGACGCTTTATCCCCTGGGGTGTTCCCACCAATGATGTTGGAAGTATTGTTTCGAACGGGATCGACATCTGCTGAGAACTGTGGTGAGGCTGTAAAGGCATCCCCAGTGGCCTTATTGTACCAACCACTCAAACGCACATTTCCATTTCCACCATCCGTATATGTTTGTACACGAAGATGGTATTGTCCATCCTTACTATCAACATATCCCAAATCAGTTAATGCATCTTTTGTTCCAGATGGTGTTGGTTTACCTCCTGGCTTAACCGGATCTGAAGTATACAACAATGTATAGTTGGTTAAATCAAGCGTATTTACATCCGTTGATGGATTATACGATGCCACTTTTGATGGGTCTAAAGCATATAATTTAACAACAGATGTTCCATCTTTATCGACTTGCTCTACAATCCGTTTGACGTAGTAGTGAGCACGTCCACCTTGGAGTTCCAAGTATTTAGCTCCTACACCACCCAGAGAACCCGTCATATCTTTTTCAGCATCCGTACGTACAAACTCGTAGCCTTCAAATGAACGTGGATTCGATGCCTTGTAGTCTTGGCTTTCAATACCAGTCTGGCTGTATGAAGCCAATTCTTCATTCGTACCCTCTACTTTATAGTAGGTGGTATGGGTTACTTTTTCCGTTGGGATAACTGTTTGAACATTTGGTTTTGTTTCCCCAACATTTCCTGGTTTGGTCGTATCACGAACTTGGAGAATATGGTGTTTATATTTATCATCAGAAGTTGGACCAGCTTCACGGTTATTGGTCCAAGTTCCTAGGATTTGCGAAGATTCCCCAGTAGTATAATCAAATTGAGGGGCATAAGTAGGATTTTCTTTCACCAAGGTCTTAAATTGGAAAGTTGACTTGGCAGTCAAATCCAAGGTTTCGACTTCTTTACCAGTAGCTTTTTCAACCAAACGAGCATGAACAGTTGGTGTCTGAGTTGTTCCGACAGCAGAACGATCTACTGAGAAGGTTACATAATAGCCACCATTGCTATAGGTAACGCCACCTTGATTTGCCGGACCTTGCCAGTTTTGAAGATCCCAAATAGAATAGGTATAGCGGTCAGCATTTGGATCCAATTGATAAGTTGTATTGTTCCATGCTGGGTCATTAATGGAAGCACCGTTTGGATTCTCCATTGTTGGAGTAACTGATGGGGCAGTCAAGGTGTTTGAAGTTGAAAGAGCATCTAACTGAGCAGAGATTGCTGGTGCACCATTAACAGTTGTATTCCCATTAAAACCTGCAGCCTTCAAGGTTGCCATCATATCATCTACTGACTTGTTCAAGCGTTCTCGTTGTTCAGCATATGATTGTGGTTTTACTTCAGAACTGCTCGAAGTTTCTTTTGCTGGCAATTCAGCTTGAACTTTTGCAACAGCCTCTTTGATAGCAGCTTTCTGCTCTTCATTTTGATGGTTGGAAGCATATTTTTCTGCTATTTGATTCAATAAGGCAGCCTCAGAAGCATTTTGTTCCAAGATTGCTTTATCATCCGATGCTACAGCACTTTCGACCACTTGGGATGAACTTGCTGCTTGAGCTTTTGTTTCTGTAGCAGTTTCATTTTGAGGGACTGAGACTTCTTTCGACCCTTCTTCAGTTAATGGAGCTGCTTCAGGTGAAACGACTGGAGCACTCACTGCTGTAGAGGAAGAAACAACTTCGTTTCCTACTTCATCCGCAAACGTAGTAGTTGCAACTGTAGTAGCACTTAAAAGGGCCGTTGCTACTACGATCCCTTTTAAGAAGTGACGGTTCTTAGCAGAAACAGCGTCTTCACGAACCTCAGCAACAACAGTCTCTTCGACTTGACCTCGGATCACTTTGAGCAAACCAAAGTTTGAAGTAGCTGCACGCAACCAGTTCTTACCTGACTTGATCAACTTGAAACGAGTCACTCGATCAGTTTCACGGAATTCTCCGTTTGAACGTTTAAAAATCATTTGATTCTCCTTAATTTTTATTTTCAACTATATTATACCTTTTTTCTGTACTTATGCAAGCGTTTTAATATAAGTCAAATTTATCATTAGGGAGAACGGTTTTGAAAGCATTCAAAGAAATAAAAAAAGCTACCCGAAGGTAGCTTTGATTTCTAATTAAAGTGAGTTAACATCCACTTTGATACCAGGACCTTGAGTAGTAGTCAAAGTCAAGCTAGTTACGTAAGTACCTTTAGCTGTAGCTGGTTTTGCTTTTTGGATAACATCGTTGAAAGCTTTGAAGTTTTCAACCAATTTGTCAGCGTCAAATGACACTTTACCGATGATTGCTTGTACGATACCTGCACGGTCTGCACGGTAAGTGATTTTACCACCTTTAGACTCTTCAACTGCTTTAGCAACATCCATTGTTACAGTACCAGTTTTAGGGTTTGGCATCAAGTTACGTGGTCCAAGGACACGTCCAAGACGTCCAACAAGAGCCATCATGTCAGGTGTAGCGATAACAACGTCGAAGTCCAACCAACCGTCGTTGATTTTAGCAACAAGGTCATCTTCACCTACGAAGTCTGCACCAGCAGCTTTTGCTTCTTCAGCTTTTGCACCACGTGCAAATACAAGAACGCGAGCAGTTTTACCAGTTCCGTTTGGCAATACCATTGCACCACGGATTTGTTGGTCAGCTTTTTTCACGTCGATGTTCAAGTTGTAAGCAACTTCTACAGTTGCGTCAAATTTTGCAAAGTTAGTTTCTTTTGCAAGAGCTACAGCTTCTTCTACGCTGTATGCTTTTGTGCTGTCGATTTTTTCAAGTGCAGCACGAAGTTGTTTGCTTTTTTTAGCCATTTTATCTTTCTCCTTGTAATGTGGTCATATCGATTTTCATCTCCCACGTCACTCGTCTCATGATCAAGTGTATTGCGGGCAAATAGGATTGTTACAATTAGTCAGTAACAGTGAATCCCATAGAACGAGCAGTACCTTCGATCATACGCATTGCAGACTCAATGTTTGCAGCGTTCAAATCTGGCATCTTAGTTTCAGCAATTTCTTGTACTTGCGCACGAGTAACTGTTGCAACTTTCGTTTTGTTAGGTGTACCTGATCCTTTTTCAACACCTGCAGCTTTTTTCAAAAGAACAGCAGCTGGTGGTGTTTTTGTAACGAAATCAAATGATTTGTCTTCATAAACAGTGATCACAACTGGGATAATCATACCAGCTTGGTCAGCTGTACGAGCGTTAAACTCTTTAGTGAATCCCATGATGTTGATACCTGCTTGACCAAGTGCTGGTCCAACCGGTGGAGCTGGTGTAGCTTTACCAGCAGGGATTTGCAATTTTACAAGTTTTTCGACTTTTTTAGCCATTTCTTAAATCCTCCTTTGTGGTTTTGGCGGTAATTACAGATTTTTACCTCCCACAAGTATGCTCTGCGCATACCTTTCTATTATACACTATTTTCTTCCGAATGCAAGAAAAAATTTCATTTCCATCACACTTTTTTTACTTTTGTGATAAAATGGAGGTATGTTAATAAAAGTTGCTTCCCTTGTATTTATTTTTTTGACCCTGATTCTCAGTGGGATTATTATTCGAGTCTTTAAACTGCGTCGATATGGCTGGAATTTTGCCGATCTAGCTTTTCCTCTGTTCGCGCTTGAATACTATTTAATTTCAGATGCGGCCTACTATCATAATTTGTTGCCGCAATTGTTATTGGCCTTGTCCCTCTTAGCTATCGGCTTGACTATCTATTTCTTGAAAAAGAGACGTAGCTTTTACTATCCGAAATTTTTTAAGTACTTTTGGCGAGCAGGTTTTCTCATTACCTTCTTCCTATACCTCATCATGACGATTAGTCTCTTTATCTGATTTTAATAAAAAAATAACGGTATTAACTAGATCTAAGATGGTTTAGCTAATACCGTTTTTTTTTATTTGTTTCTGGACTTATGCAGATGGGTCACCAAGGTATAGACAAGACGATTCACCAACCATAAGACCCCTTCCATGACCAGTCCTAGGACAAGGGTCAAGATCCAGCCAGTCAGATGAAGCTGACTGAGATTAAAAATGGAAGAAAATACAAAGACCGACAGACAAAATCCTGCTACATTTAGAAGGATGATGCCCAATTTCACATGATTGAAGGGAAGGCTGAGTTGGTATACTTTTGTAAAGCCAATCAAAGCTAGCAGGTAAATCGAGATGGTCGAAATATCTCCCTGACTTAATCCAAGGAAAGGACCCAGAACCACAAGAAAAAGGACCGATATGAGATTGGTCAAGGCAGCTGGAAGAGCCTGCTCTATCACGGTTTCAATAAAGTCTCCTTCTATCCGGGAACGATTCTTCTCCAAGGCCAGTAAGAAACCGGGGATTCCGATGGTAAATCCACTGATCAAGGACATCTGAGAAGCCTGAATGGGATAAGTGAAAGCAAAGAGAATGGCCAAAATAGCCAATAATATTGAAAAGATATTCTTAACCAAAAAGAGACTAGCCGAACGTTGAATATTGTTGACCACTCGGCGGCCTTCATCTACAATCGAAGGCATGTGGGAGAAGTCTGAATCTAAAAGCACAACCTGGGCCACCTTTTTGGTCGCATCGTGGCCCGTATTCATGGCAATACTACAATCAGCTTTTTTCATAGCAAGAATATCATTGACCCCATCCCCTGTCATTCCAACCTTATGACCATCCGCCTGCAGGCTCTCTACGAGGATTTGTTTTTGTTCTGGACTAACTCGTCCAAACACTGTGTAGGTCCGTGCTGCATCTACTACCTCCTCATATGTCTTGAGCTGACTGGCGTCTACCACTTGATCTGCATCAGGAATACCTGCTTTTTGAGCTACGGCGGCAACTGTCACAGGATGATCCCCTGAGATAACCTTGATGGTCACCCCTTGTTTTTGGAAATAGGCGAAAGTTTCAGGGGCAGTCGACCGTACAGGATTCTCCAAGACCAAGGCTAGAAGGGGAAGGACTGGAGCTTCTAATACTTCCGCCAATTGCTCCCCCTGGTAATGCCCCAAAATAAGGACACGCGCCCCTCGTTCAATCTCTCGCTGCCAGACTTCTTGGTAAGCATCGAGATCATCTCGAAGCAAAACATCCGGTGCCCCTAATAGGTAAATCCCTTCTTGGAACTGAAGGCCCCCAAATTTCTTCTTGGATGAAAAAGGAAGGCGATCTTGAACGGTCCAAACTTCACTTGCTTGAACTGAGTGAAACTGCCGAATGGCCGTGATAGTATCATTCTGATCCTCACTTGCTTGGAGATAGTGACTTAATATTTCTCTGCCTTCTTTTTCATCTAGTGCCAAGGGGAGGAGCTCACTCACCTGCATCCTGTGTTCGGTAATGGTTCCCGTCTTGTCTAGACAAAGGACGTCGATACGAGATAGGGTTTCAATCCCCTTCATACTGTTGAGTAGGACCTTTTGAAGGGCTAAACGGGTTGCTCCAAGCACCAAGGCCAGGGTCATTAAGAGGTAGAGTCCTTCTGGGATCATCCCAATGATGGCACCGACCATAGAGGTGATGCTAACTTTGAGGGAGTCTTGATTTCCTAGATAGCTCTGCAAGAACAAGAGCAAGCCAATCGGGATGAGAATCATTCCGATCATTCGGACGAGACCATCCACCGCATGAACCATTTCGGATTCTTCGTGTCCCTTGACTTTCTTGGCGGAGAGACTCAGCTGATTAATATAAGACGCATCTCCTACTTGTTCCAAGACGGCAACTGCTTGACCTGAGATGACAAAACTTCCTGACATGAGTTTCTGATTCTCACCTTTAGGGATTTCATCTGCTTCACCTGTTAATTGAGACTCATCGACCATGATCGAGCCATCCAGAACCTTGGCATCCGCATAGATCTGATCCCCTGCTTGGAACAAGACGACATCCCCCTCTACCACCTGGTCGACAGGAAGGTCCAGCCGTTCTCCCTCACGAATCACTCGAGCTTTCTCCACTTGAAGGAGGCGCATCTTATTCAAAATCCGACGGGACCGCAATTCTTGAACAATCCCAATCAAGGAGTTAACGACCACAATGGGAACAAATAACATATTGTTCCAAGACCGTACTAGTATCAATAAGATAGCTAGAATACCAAAAACCAGGTTGAAATAGGTAAAGACATTTGAATAAATAATCTCTCTCGTCGACTTTTCTGCCGTGATCGTTACTCGATTTTGTTTTCCTTCTCTGATGCTGCTTTGGACTTGCTCATTTGTTAGCCCGCTATATCGCTTCTCTTCCATATTTTCTTCTTTCTTTTTTCTGTATCTAGTTTAGCAAAAAGAATGTCTTCTGGCTTGGGACTAGAGACCGAAGATTGTGTAGATCTATTCGTGAAGTTCAAGAGGCAAGCCATCTGGATCAAAGAAGAAGGCCATTTTGCGCCCATCAAAATCATCCACCCGTAGCTCTGTATGAGGAATTCCCAATTGGTCAAACTCTGCTAGACAGGCTTGAACATCTTCCACTTTAAAAGCCAGATGACGGAGACCGGTATGCTCTGGATGAGGGAGAAAGGGTCTTTTTGGGGCATCTGGTTTGATAAATATTTCCAAGGTCAGGTTTCCCTTTCGAATATTAAAGAGAATATCCTGCTTTTCTGGCCGATGGTGTTCGTCTAAAGGTTCAAAGCCTAACTTGTCTACATAAAATTCTCTGGTTTTATCATAATCGTGGCCAATAATGGCAATGTGGTGAATGGTATCGAGATGCATCTGCTGTCCTTTTCTTTTTTATCGTAAACAAAACCTGCCCCTTGTACAGGCAGGTTTTTGCTATTGTCAAATATCTCATTCCTTCTTCATTTAAAGAAAGATTAATTGGTCTGTAAGACCTTTCTTGGCTTGGTTCCTTCAGCTGGTCCGATGACACCCGCTGCTTCCAAGTCTTCCATGAGGCGAGTGGCCCGGTTAAAACCAACCGATAAGCGACGCTGAATCATGGAAGCACTGGCTTTTTGAGTTTCAATCACGAGCGCCTTTGCCTCTTCAAAGAGAGGATCGCCTTCGTCTGAGCCACCCATACCTCCATCAAAGTCTGACTCAGATACTTCACCTGGATCGAAGGCATCATCATAATCCGCTTCAGCTTGCTCTTTGACGAAGTTGACAATCCGCTCCACATCGTCATCTGAGATAAAGGATCCCTGTAGACGAATCGGATGATTTTCATCAATCGGTTTAAAGAGCATGTCTCCGCGACCAAGCAATTTCTCCGCTCCATTTTCATCCAAGATGGTCCGTGAGTCGGTCCCGGATGATACCGCAAAAGCGACACGGGAAGGCACATTGGCCTTGATCAAACCTGAGATAACGTCAACCGATGGTCGTTGAGTCGCCAAGATCATGTGGATCCCCGCCGCACGCGCCTTCTGTCCGAGGCGAATAATGGCATCTTCCACTTCTTTACTTGCGACCATCATCAAGTCTGCCAGCTCATCGACAATGACCACGATCAATGGAAGGGGCACTTGCTTCATCTCAGACTGGGCATTGTACTCAGCCACCTTGGCATTAAAGCCAGCAATATTGCGAGCGCCTACTTTCGAGAAGAGCTCGTAGCGATTTTCCATCTCATCAACGACCTTTTGTAGGGCCCGACTGGCCTTGCGTGGGTTGGTCACAACTGGGATCAAAAGGTGAGGAATATCATTGTAGACAGAAAGCTCCACCATCTTTGGATCGACCATCATAAATTTGACTTCGTCCGGACGAGCCTTCATCAAGATACTCGAAATAATCCCATTGACCGCGACGGACTTACCAGATCCGGTCGAACCCGCTACCAAGAGGTGGGGCATCCGAGCCAAATCAAAGGTCCTAGCCGAGCCATCTACAGCCTTCCCAAGAGGAATCTCAAGGAGTTTAGCCGGGTCAGTTTTGGACTGTTCCCACAATTCACGGAAGGAAACGGTCGCAATCTCTGAGTTGGGAACTTCAATCCCGACCAAAGACTTCCCTGGAATCGGTGCTTCAATCCGCACATCCTTGGCTGCTAGGGCCAAAGCCAAATCATCTGCTAGATTGGAGATGCGGTTGACCCGCACACCGACAGCTGGCTTAACCTCATACTTGGTAACAGAAGGACCGATTTCTGCCCGCTCCACTGTCGCCTTGATATTGAAGCTTGCAAAGGTTTCTTCCAAAATGCGGATGTTCTGGCGAACGATGTTTTTCTCTTTGGATTGATTTTTCGGCTTGTCAGGTGCGAAGAGATCAATGGTTGGAAGCTTGTACTGGAGGAGTTCCTTAGGTGTGAAATCCACTTGAACTTCTTCCCCATCGTCCTCGAATTCTTCAGCTTCCGGAAGCTCTTCTGGGTAGTCGTCCGACCATTCTTCCGAATAGCCTTCCTCTTCATTTGGTAGATAAATTTGAGGATAGGCCTCCTCTGCGGGCGCTTCTGCTTCGATCACAGGTTCCATGACCTCACCTGTCTCAAGATCTACAGGATAACCTTCTGTACTCATGGGACTAGCTTCTGCAAGTTGATCGATGCGGGCAGCCTCCTCTGCTTCTGCTTGAAGGGCCTTCTTCTCTTCACGCTCGACAAAGCGCTCTTGGCGACGAATTTCTCGTTTTTCCATAAAGGAGTGAAAAGCTGCGACAGCCTGCTCATACAAGTCATAAACCGAATAAGAACTCATCAAGAGAAGTCCTAATACGATCAAGAGTCCTCCAATGAAATAAGTCCCGATGTTCGAGAGCAAGAAGGCAATCGGCGTGTACAAGATAGCACCCAGTAAACCACCTCCTGCAAAAGAAGAGACGCGAAGGTGCACGAGGTCCCCTAAGATACGTGAGAAGGTTGGCCCGAAAGAAGAACCTTCAAGTTTCAAGAGGGAGACAAAGTAAGCTTGATAGATTAGTAGCAAGCCTGCAAAAAGACTTAAAAAGCCAGACAAGGTTCCCTCATGCTTCTCAATCCATTTGAAAAAGAAGAGGTAGACAATAACAGCCGTCATCGCGACGTAAGCCAGACTACCTACCAAGAGACGGATAAGGTTGTAGGTCACTAAACCTAAGGCACCTAATCGTAAAAAGGCGAAAATGAAGACGAGAGTTAAGACAATCGTCATGATCATTCGGCGAATTGCTTTTTTTCTTTCTATTTCTGCTTTAGACAGTCGTCTTGTCGACCGTGTTTTTTTTGATTGATTATTGTTTGCCATAACCTTTATTATACCACATTTCTAGACTAGTTCTCTAGTAAAATCCTTTTCTCTCATCTGCGAAAGCAACAACAAAAAACAGTACCTCACAGGCACTGTTACTTATAGATTTTTCTTTGGGTGGCGGTCGATGATGGCTTGATGCTCTTTCAGCGCTTGTTTTCCCTTTTCTGTCAACTGATAGCCCCGAACTGTGAACTCTTGTGCCAACTCTTCTTCGGTAAAGTGATCCGCCAAAGCTTGGTTCAAATCGGCTGCTTTCATCTTGGACAAGCCCGTGACTCCCTTCTTTTTGAGAATGGCTTTTTTCATGGTCGCATTGATATGGTCCAGCGAATCAAAAGCCGATTCGATAACAGCATACCCCTTATCTACCAAAGCTTTCAAATGTTCCGGCGCATGAATCCCATAAGTGTATTCGAAGTACTTAGGAAACCAAGTCTCCGTCGTAAATGTTCCAAAATGGATCCGCCACAAGAGAATAATATCCCCTGCAAGCAAGCCATCTTGAAGCAACTCCATGTTTCGTTTAGAAACAGGCTTTGGATCCAACAACCAAGCTTTCAAGTCTCTCTCAGGCGAAATATAAGGTTTCACCTCGTGATCTGCATAAAATTTTTCTAGTATATCTGAAATAGTTGTCATCTGTTTCTCCATTTTAATCCTATCTTTCTTGAATTATTTATACCTTCATTTGGAAAAATCCTGTTTTGATTGGAGGATTTACAGATAATTCCCTTCATCCTTCAAGTATTGTTGCGCCTTTTGAACGATATAGAGCGACTCATCTTCTGAAACCAACTTACGAAAGAGCTCTTCCGCTCTAGATTTATCGCCTTTAAGAGTAGCATTCAAGGCTTGGTAGTAGATCATTTCTAACTGTTGGTACTTGAAATCATTGCTTAAATCTTCGAAATAATCATTACTTTGGTGGGCAATGGTTAAATCATAAAGAGCGAGACAGACCTTTTTAGTTTTCTCAGCCAGTACAGGGTCTGTAATGGTCAATTCATTTAATCGAGCCTCTAGCTCTTCTCTAGACAAATCAGGATCTGTCAGGACGATCGAACGAATAAGATAACTCTCAAAAAAGTTCTTATATTTCTGTGGTAGTTCCTTCTGGCTGAGTGCTTCCCTAGCTTCTTTTATGACAGTATCGAAATCTCCCATCATAAAAGAATAGGCAACTGATGTCAGCTTCATATCTATCTGTAAAATGGGCTTTTTCACCTTCTTGTTCAACTGAAGGTATTGCTGCCAAAAAGCTAAATCTAAGTCTACATGAAGCAAGGTGTTGCACTTGTTGGTATAGCTCTTCTTGAGCAAGTGGATAAATAAAAACAAGCCTGCAAGGACCAATAAGAGGCCAGGAGTCTGAAGAAGAGTATCTCTGACCACGAACCCAATGCAAATAATCAAAAGCATAGCCAAGACGCCTGCAAATCTAATATAGAGTCTATAGTTTTTTCGCATTTGGTAATAATTCATACAAATCACTCTTTTCTATTCCTGTTTTCAATGTGGCTAGATTCGGTTCTGTAATTCGCCACCTTTTCCATTGTAGTATTGTTTAAACTCTTCATAAGAATGAATTTCATGCTCTTGACCATCCTTTGAGTAGTATGCATCTATCTTTACTCCAGAGATTTGATCTTGACCGGTAGGAGCAAACCAGTGAAGTAGTTGATCAAAATACTCAGCATTAGAAATAGAGTCTTGACGTGGGTATAAAATATAACCTTCCTTTGAAAGCTTTTCTTTCAATTCAGGATGTTCTTTAAAAATATTTAGATCATCCTTATTTATTTTCGAATACCTATTACGACGAATCCCTGAACCAATATTATAACCCGTTTCATCAACTACAATACCAGCTAAATTTGTATAAGAAATTACAATTGAATCAATTTGTAAATAGTCACTATTTATTCTATCTTCCTGAACAAACATTTGTTTATCTAAATCGTAAAAAATTTCATCATATTCTTCGGACATAGGAGCTTTAAAGAATCTCATCCAAACCAAATTTTTTCCATTCCTGTTTATAATACCGTAGTTACTTCCTTCTCTTGCCAAATAAGCTTTGGGATATTTTTTTCGGATTTCTTTCAAAACCTCTACTTTATTTTCTTTCAAATTATTTTTAGCATCATAAGCTAAAAAGCCAGTATAATTTCCCCCTTTATCTCCATTTTTATTAGTATAAAATTCAAAAGTAAGCAAATAACGATTCCCTACAAAATGGAAATCTTTAGCTAGAATATATTCGTTATGATCGCCCCAGTATGAAACATTCTTAATATTCCCTGACTCTACATATGTTGAAGCAGGTTCAGTTTTCTTGTGCTGATTCGATTTAGGATGAACCAATACGAAAACACACCCTAAAATAAGTAACAAACTTAATAGAATTCCTGCCATTTTACTATTTAAGCATTTTTTCATTCTTTTCCTCTACAAAACCAATCGTTTCTTTCATAAACTAAACAACTTATCTTCCATCATACCCGATTTCATCCCTATACGCAACCTCCTTCTTAGTTAGTGATTTAGGCCAAAAAGAAATCACCCTAATGGGTGACAAATGCTAAAGAACTAAGGAAACTATTTCTTTTCCAAAATTTTTAAATAATGTGTTTTCTTGAATTGGCCACATAATGTTAATACAACAAAGAGATACCACATCAAAAAACTTATAAACAATAACAGAAAGCTTCCGATGGTGAGATATAAGATGGATAATCCTAAGGTGATGAGCCCAAAGACAAGAATTAGCAAATAGGTTTTAATTCCATTTGACTTCTGTACTTTAAAATAATGCTCAGGCATTTCATAAGGAATGACATTCACTGTGTACTTCTGCCTTCTGTGTTGCAATTGCCATATAGCGATGACAAGCATCAATCCAAACGATAGCACTAGTGGGATAAGTCCATGAAAGGATACTCGATCTGTTAATAGATAAATGCCATAAAAAAGTACCGTGCTCGGAGTAAAGATAATGGGAAATGGAACACTTTTTCCGACATAGAGCTTATTCTCTTTAGGATGATAAAATACTGTTTTTTCTAGATCACCTTGATCTGCACCGAATTCGACCAAATCGCGTAAAGGGAACTGTTGTCGCTCCTTCGATGCTAACACAATTTGTTCAAAGTCCACTTCCATGAGCTCCTGCTCAAGAGCTTTATTTGCTTCTACTTGAGCTTGAAGATGCTCTTGGTAATACTTCAGTAATTCTTTATTTTTTCGTTTGGTACCAAGGAATTTAAGTGTAACTGAACGATCAGAAGTCCCATTGCCTATGACTTTTCCTTCCACATAAATTGGATAATTGGTGATCCCTCGAGACGTATTCTTTTCTCCCAAACGGACCACAATGGTGAATGGGTCTAGGCGATAGCGCTTGAAATTGCGATCGACCACTATTTCTGAGTTCCTAATCTCTATTCTTCCCATTGATGAAAAAGCAATCCATCCAACTGTCACTAGAAGAGAAAAAATAGCTAGTAAGACTTTTAGGTTTTCAAAAAAATTCTCTTCAATCAGTAATTGGATGATAGCGATAAACATCGACACTACCAAAAAGATCAAAAAATACAGTGAACTTCTAGAGTAAATGTAGAATTTACGTGGTTGTTTCATTTATGATAATTTCCTTTTTGTATAGTCAATTACACAGCTGTATGTTTTTTCCTCGTATATGCTATCCCATACAGATAATGTTGGATAGATATTAAAAGTTCACCTCCCATCATACCTTATTTTTCATAGGCCCGCAAGCTACATATCGCCTCATCCCAAGACTAGATTTGAATCAAATGGAAAATTAAGGTACAATAGAAGATAGACTAATGTGTTGAAAGGATTAATATGAAAAAATTAATTGCCCTACTTGTATTTTCCGGTTTAGCTTTGGCAGGATGTGGCTCTAATCAATCAGATACAAAGACATCCTCTAGCTCGGCTTCAGAAACTAAGCAAACAACTACTTCTAGCGTAGATGCTAGTGAACAAAAGAAATTAGATCAGCTTCGTAAGGATATCCAAGATGCGATGACCAATGAAAATGCGGTCTTTCCTCAGCTCCCTAACGAAGTTGCTGAAGATGAAGCTGTCGTGAAAATCACGACCAACAAAGGGGACATTACCGTTAAGCTCTTTCCGAAATACGCACCTTTAGCCGTTGAGAATTTCTTAACCCACGCTAAGGATGGCTATTATAATGGCCTCCTCTTCCACCGCGTGATTAATAACTTTATGGTCCAAACAGGAGATCCTAAAGGAGATGGTACAGGTGGCGAATCCATTTGGAAAGGAAAAGATACCTCTAAAGATTCAGGAGCAGGCTTTGAAAATGAATACTCTCCTTACCTCTACAATCTTCGTGGTGCTTTAGCCATGGCCAATTCTGGACCAAATACAAATGGTAGCCAATTCTATATTAACCAAAATAAAGAAGACTGGTCCAGCAAGCTTCCAACTGAGCGCTTCCCTGCTAAAATCATTGAAGCCTATAAGAATGGTGGAAACCCTACCCTTGATGGTGGGAACTACACTGTCTTTGGACAAGTCATCGACGGCATGGATGTAGTCGACAAAATCGCCGAAGTTGAAACAGACGACAAAGACAAACCAAAAGAAGATGTCAAAATTGAAAAAATGGAAATCATAAAAGACTACGATTTCAAGAAATAAGCAAAAGAGAACCAAACGGTTCTCTTTTTGTGTTTACGTCAATTCATTAAAGTCCCAGATTTGGTCCATCCAGCCTTCATAGAAGTCTGGCTCGTGGCAAACCATGAGGATTGATCCCTTGTATTCCTTAAGGGCCCGTTTCAACTCATCTTTGGCATCTACATCCAAGTGGTTGGTTGGTTCGTCCAAGACCAAGACATTGTTTTCACGGTTCATCAAAAGACAAAAACGTACCTTGGCTTGCTCCCCACCAGATAGTACCTGAATTTGACTCTCGATATGTTTGGTGGTCAAACCACAGCGAGCAAGGGCTGCACGGACTTCTGCTTGGTTGAGAGCTGGAAAGGCATTCCAAACTGCCTCTAGCGGTGTCTGACGATTGCCCCCTTCGACCTCTTGCTCAAAGTAGCCAAGTTCTAGGTAATCTCCCCGCTCGACTTCTCCAGCAATCGGTGGGATGATTCCCAGCAAGCTCTTTAAGAGAGTGGTTTTCCCGATCCCGTTAGCTCCGATGATGGCTACCTTTTGATTGCGTTCAAAGGTTAGGTTCAAAGGCTTGGTCAAAGGACGATCATACCCGATTTGGAGATCCTTGGCCTGGAAGATGAAGCGACCTGGAGTCCGGGCATTTTTAAATTCAAAGGATGGCTTTGGTTTCTCACTTTGCAACTCAATGAGTTCCATTTTGTCCAGCTTCTTCTGACGAGACATAGCCATATTCCGTGTAGCCACACGCGCCTTATTGCGGGCTACGAAATCTTTCAAATCAGCAATCTCTTTTTGCTGGCGCTCATAAGCCGCTTCCAATTGCGATTTCTTCATTTCATAGACTTCAAGGAATTGGTAGTAGTCTCCGGAATAGCGGGTCAACTGTTGATTTTCCACATGGTAGACGATGTTGATTACATCATTCAAGAAAGGAATATCGTGGGAAATGAGGACAAAGGCATTTTCATAGTTCTGCAAGTAGCGTTTGAGCCAATCGATGTGCTCCACATCCAAGTAGTTGGTTGGCTCATCCAAGAGAAGGATATCTGGTTTTTCAAGAAGCAATTTAGCCAAAAGGACCTTGGTCCGCTGCCCACCTGAAAGAGCAGTCACATCTGTCTCCATACCAAAGTCCATGACCCCAAGAGCCCGGGCTACTTCATCAATCTTGGCATCCAAGGTATAGAAATCCCGACTCTCTAACCGATCCTGGAGCTCTCCGACTTCTTCCATGAGAGCATCCATATCCGCTCCATCTTCAGCCATTTCCATATAGAGGTCATTGATGCGAGCCTCTGCTTTAAAGAGCTCGTCGAAAGCTGTCCGTAAAACATCACGCACCGTTTGCCCTTCTTTTAGGACAGCATGCTGGTCAAGATAGCCAGCGGTCACATACTTAGACCACTCAACCTTCCCTTCGTCAGGTTGCATCTTGCCCGTCACGATGCTCATGAAGGTGGATTTTCCTTCACCATTGGCCCCTACCAATCCGATATGCTCTCCCTTTAACAAGCGGAAAGACACATCCTCAAAAATAGCCCGGTCTCCAAAGCCGTGGCTTAAATTTTTCACCTCTAAAATACTCATGATTGACTCTCTTTCATTGATTTCACTCGTATGATTATATCATCTTCAAGACAGAATTAAAAGGGAGTCCAACTCCCTTTTTTCTTACAAACCTAAGTCCGCATATGGCTTCCGGTAACCCACTTGAACAACTTTTCCGTCCTTCACTAAGAGAGGGCGTTTGATCAGCATGCCATCGCTAGCTAAAAGGTCTGCCGCTTCTTCTACCGAAAGCTGATCCACTTTGTCTTTCAAGCCCAATTCCCGATACTTCATCCCACTAGTGTTAAAGAAGGATTTGATTGGTAGGGAAGACTCCTTGATCCAGGTTTGTAGTTGCTCACTGGTCGGGGTGTCTACCACGATATCTCGACTATCAAACTCACAGCCTAAGCTCGTTAACTCCGATTTCGCCTTGCGACAGGTCGAACATTTTGGGTATTCAATAAATGATAACATCTTTTCTCCTTATTCTTTCCAAGATATGGCTTCATGTTGCAACAGCCAACGTTTGCGATCTAGACCAGCAGCATAGCCTGTCAACTTTTTCTCCGTCCCCAGCACCCGGTGACAAGGGATGAGGAGGATCAAGGGATTCCGACCTACTGCTTGACCGATGGCTTGAGCCGATCTGCAAGACAAGGCCCGGGCAATCTCTCCATAAGTCTGACTTTCCCCATAGGGAATCTGAGCTAGATAGGCCCAAACTCTTTGTTGAAAGTCTGTTCCTTGAGGAGACAGGGGAAAGGGCATGGAAGGATTTTCCCCTAAAAAGTACTGATCCAGCCATTCAAAGACAGCCTCATGAAGTGGCTGACAAGCTGCTTCGATATGCTCAAGACCCTGCTCACAATTGGCTTGGTCACAAAACCAGATCCCTACTAGGCTGTCTTCATCCACCACAACAGATAGAGGCCCCAAGGGACTCTGATAGAGTTGCCGATAAAACCTAGTCATTTTGAGACTGTTCTGCACGGTAGTCCCAACGATCATCTTCACTAATCACTTGGAAGAGGCTGGTTTCTGCCTTTCGCTTAATCTTCTGATAAGCGAGACGCACCCCATCAATTGGCACTTTTCCACAGTAATGGAAGCCTAACTTCTCTAAAAGATGTTGCATAACCTTGTTGTCAGGATGGGTATCACAGCGGAAATCTGGGCCCTTTTCTCCTTCGATCAAACCTTGAAGGAAGGTTTGGGCTACTCCTCGACCAGCAGCTTCTTTGGCAACAGCGACCCGGTGGAAACTGATATAGAGATAGTTATCATGTTCCCATTTTCCATCATAAATGTCATTATAGGCGGCTTCATTTCCCTTGTAGAGAGCGGCATAGGCTACGACCTCTTGATTCTCTACAGCCACATAACCACGGCTTTCTAGGATATCCTCAAAAATGATTTCATGATTGGGATAACCATCCTGCCATTGGTCCACGCCAGCTGCAGCTAAGCTGTCCTTGCCATCTTGGATAATTTCCATAATCCGATTGATTTCATTGGGATAGGCCATTCTAATTTCCATCAGACTCTCCTTATTCTTCCTCTTGGTGGTAACGGGCATAAAGTTCACTCTTTTGTAGCCCAAATTGTTTGGCAACCTGTTTAATCGCCTGGTTCTTTTTCATACCAGATTGGACCAGTAGATCAATCTCTTGGATCAGATCCACTTCTTCTAGATCTAGCTCCTGCTCACTGGCCCCCTCCACGATCAGGAGACACTCTCCTTTAAGTGGATTTCCCTCTAGATAGTCCACTAACTCTGCGATGGTCCCTCGCGTATACTCTTCATAGATCTTGGTCAGTTCTCGGACCAGGACAACTGGGCGGTCTCCATAGACTGCCAGCATATTTTCAAGGGTCGCTCGTACCCGGTGCGGTGACTCATAAAAGATCTGAGTCTCAGGATAGGCTAGCTTTTCCTGGAAAAAGGCCTTTTGCTGCCCTTCCTTGCGTGGAAGAAAGCCATAAAAGATATGGGGCTGGGGTGCCAGGCCACTAGCAATTAGGCCGGTAATGCCGGCACTCGGACCAGGAACCGCCACAACAGGGATTTCTCGCTCAATAGCCGCCTTGACCAGGTCGTGACCTGGATCCGAAATACTGGGCAGTCCTGCATCCGATACCTGGGCCAGGTCCTTTCCAGACTCTAAATGAGCTAGCAAATCAGGGATTTTCTCCATGGCATTGTGCTCGTGAAAGCTGGTTTGCGGTGTCGCAATCTCAAAATGCTTGAGCAAGAGTCCTGTATTGCGTGTATCTTCTGCTGCTATCAGATCCACCTCTTTTAGAGTTTGGATCATGCGGTAGCTCATGTCATCCCGATTGCCAATTGGGGTTGGCACTAAAAAGAGAGTCCCTGTCGCTCTATCCCCTTTAAAACTTCGTTGAATCTGCATGTTTACTCCCTAAATAACAATTCATCACAGAAAATACACTCTTCATCATTTTCACGACGTTGACCATAGGAGTCTGTACAAACATGAAATCCATCATTGTAAATTCTTTGTAAATTTTCACGACCATTGCGATGGAATTTAGGGGAGCTGGTTTTCTCCACTTCTCCTAAGCGCTCTCTCAATTTATCATTTTCAAGACGCAGAGCAGTATTTTCCTCGACAATGAGTTTGAGATTTTTCTTAATGGCTTCAACCTCTGCTAATGTAACTAGCAATTCCTGGGAGAAGCCATCCAAAGCATCAAATAATTCTTTTTTATTCATCTCTTTACCTTCTATTTTTCAACTGTAGAACCATATACTCGAGAGCATTTTGAAAACTCACATTCCGTTCCCACATCTGTTTAGCCAAGACCAATTTTTCTAGATAGTCTCTTCCTAAGGACTGACCGATGGAGCGTGCAAAGAGTAATTCCAGCAAGCGAAAGGCTTGGGCCTGCTTTTCTTTATCATCTGTCTCTTGAACCAAGCGAGAGACCAGTAAGTAGACATGCGGATCTGCTTTTAGACAAGCTGCGACGAAACGCTCACACTCCCTCGCCAGATCGAAAAAGGATGTATTCTGAGCGAGAATTTGAGCCTCTTGGAAACCTTGACTAAAGTTGGCTAACAGATCTGCTTGTTGAAGCAAGAGACCTTCCTGAAGGAGATATTCTTTTAGAAAATCTTGGTTTTTTGGAAAATGGACCTGCTGCGCCCGACTTTTTATGGTCGGGAGAAGCAGCTGCTCATCTGCTGTCAGCAGAAAGATATGAACTTCACTCTGAGGTTCTTCAATGACCTTGAGGAGGGAATTGGCCGCATTGACATGCATCCGGTCTGCATCACAAATGATAAAGACTTGCTTGGATCCTTCGTAGCCTGACTGAGAAAAATGCTGGATCAAATCCCGGATCCGATCCGTTTTGATGATTTGATTGACCGGTCGGACAACCGTTACATCTGAAAATTCATCCTCTTCAATCAAGCGACAAGCTCGACAAGTCCCGCAGGGCCAAACACCCTTCTTATCCGTACAAAAGAGACTTTGGGACAAGAGCTGGGCCATCTCAAAACTTCCAAAATCTCCTGTAAAGAGATAGGCGTGGCTCAAGCGGTCTTGTTCTAAAATAGCTTGGAAGCGATCGACTAACTGAGGTTGAAGTTTTTGCACTTGTTCTAACTTCATTCACTGATCTCCAAGACTTCTTTCAATAATTGCCAAGCATCCTCGACCACCTGGTCAAAAGGTTGACTGGCATCAATTTTCACCACACGTTGCGGTTCTTTTTCGAGGATGGCCAGATAACCTTGACGAACTTTCTGATGGAGACTGAGGCCTTCTAGATCCAAGCGATTGACTTCACGGCTAGCATTTTTAGCAATTCGAGCCAACCCTTCTTCTACATCGATGTCAAAATAGAAGGTCCGATTGGGTTTCAGACCATCAGTCGCAAATTGGTTCAACCATTCAATATCTGCTACTGCTAATCCACGCCCAAAGCCTTGGTATGCTACCGAACTGTCGATAAAACGATCCATGATAACTAGCTTCCCTGCTTTCAAAGCTGGAAGGACACGTTCTGCCAAGTGTTGGCGACGACTGGCGATATAAAGAAGCAATTCTGTCTTGGGATCCATTTCCGTATGGGATGGATCTAGAATGACCTCGCGTATTTTTTCTGCTATTTCGACGCCCCCTGGCTCCCGCGTGGTAATATAGGCAATCCCTGCCTTTTCCAAGCGTGGTAGCAAGGCTTCTAAAACGGAGGATTTCCCTGCACCTTCTGGGCCTTCAATTGAAATTAATGTTCCCTGTTTCATTCTCTTATCTTAACTTTCTATACTCATTTCTCTAGCATGCATCACTTCTTTTTATTTTACCAAAAATAGGGGTAAAAATCCTGTCCGAATTCGTGAAAATTGATGAAAATTATTTCCTATTTTTCATTTTTTTTGGTAAAATGTATGGTGAAAAATGAATAGGAGAACGAGCATGTTTAAGGCAAAAAATATTCTGGCCATTATTTTTGGGGCTGGCATTTTTTCTTTTGGAATCTTCTTTTTAGTCATTCCATTTCACTTTTATGAGGGAGGGGCTACAGGGATTACCCTGATCACCTACTACCTCTTTAAAATTCCCGTTTCGGTCATGAACTTGGCGATCAATATCCCCCTCTTTTTCCTGGCCTGGAAATTACTGGGGCTCCGATCTCTCTATCTCAGTCTGATTGGAACCTTTTCGGTTTCTTCTTGGATGGCCATCTTCGAGCTGATCCCCAGAAGTCATCAAGTTCAGAATGCAATCTTTACGGCTCTTGATGGAGATATCCTTCTGGCCTGTATCGGATCAGGGGTTATCCTTGGAACTGGACTAGGGATTATCTTCAACGCTGGAGGCACTACAGGTGGAACCGATATTGTCGCGCGTATCTTTAACAAGTACACGACGCTTTCCATGGGACGCCTCATGTTGATTGTGGATGCCATCGTTTTGACAACTGTTTTGATCGTCTTTAAGGACTTCCGAATTGCAGCCTACACCCTCCTCTTTATCCTGATTGACACCGTCGTCATTGATATCGTCGGTGAAGGAGGTTTTGCAGGAAAAGGATTCCTCGTGGTTACATCTAAACCGGATGAAATTGCCAAACAAATCACGACTGATTTGGGCCGAGGAGTCACCTTCATAAACGGCATGGGCTATTATAGCCAACAAGAAATGAAGATTGTCTACTGCGTGGTCTCACGGAATGAAATGAAACAAATGAAAGATATCATCAATAAGATCGATCCATTCGCCTTCATTACCATTACAGAAGCTCACGAAATCCTGGGAGAAGGATTTACCTTGGATACCAACAAGCAACCCATTGCTCGCTAAAACAAAGAGCCTGAGAATATCTCAGGCTCTTTCTTTATTTAAAAGGCTTTTGCAGATGTACGACTAATTTCATCCACACGAATACCATTTTCTTCAAATTTCTTCTTGATGACTTCCGTATTGGTAATGCCATCAATTTGAACTTCGATAACCACATGATCGTCTTTGGTTGGGATATTGACTGTATTGGCGATGTTATAGCCTTCTTCTACAATCAAATGAATGATTTGTTCTAGAACACCAACCTTATCTTCTGTCACAAAGCGAACACGAACTCCTTCTTCTCCATAACCGGATACTTCGAGGAAGGCACGGAAAATATCACGGTCTGTGATGACACCGGATACTTGGTCATTGTCTACAACCGGAAGAATTCCCACCTTGTTCTTATACATGAGATAGGTCGCATCTTCGAGGCTGGCAAATTTAGAGACAGTAATGACATCACGAAGCATGACATCTTTGACCTTTGTCTTGTTCAACAGATAGTTCATCTCAAAAATAGACAAGCTTGTTGCTTTAGATGGACTTGCTTCTGCAATCGTGCCCTCTGTCACCAAGCCGACCAATTTGTCATTTTCAATGACTGGCAAGCGGTGTAAGCCTTGTTCCCGCATCAAATCTGTCGCATGAGCAATTGTTGTATCTGGACTAATATACACTACTTTACGGGTCATAAAATCTTTAACAGCCATAATCATTCTCCTATGCTTTTCTTAGTTTTATTATACTTGATTTTAAATATGATTTCAAACGCTTTCAGCAGTTTTCTCTTGTTTTCAAAATTTAGAAAAATCAAACAAGAGAGGGAAAAAAGAAAGGCCTTTTGACCTTTCTTTTTAAGCATCTAACGAATCTTAGAAATCTTATCCACCAAGGTAGGCCTTGCGGACTTCTTCAGAGGCTAAGAGTTCTTTTCCTGTTCCGGACAGAACGACTTTCCCTGTTTCCAAAACATAACCGCGGTCTGCAATAGCAAGCGCCTTGTTGGCATTTTGCTCAATCAAGAGAACGGTTGTTCCTTGTTTTTGAATATCTTGGATGATATCAAAGATTTCTTGGATAAAGATTGGGGCCAATCCCATGGAAGGTTCATCCAGAAGCAAGAGTTTTGGCGTCGACATGAGGGCACGACCCATCGCAAGCATTTGTTGTTCCCCACCAGATAGGGTAGCTGCATCTTGGTTCTTCCGTTCTTCCAACCGTGGGAAACGTGAGAAGACTTTCTTCAAGTTCGCTTGATTTTCTTCTCGATTTTTTTTCAAAAAAGCTCCCATTTCCAAATTTTCCATAACGGTCAAGCCTGGAAAGACATGGCGGCCTTCTGGAACTTGAGAGAGTCCCGCAGCTACAATTTTTTGAGCCGGAACCTTTTGAATCTCCTGCCCCAAAAACTCGATTTTCCCAGCACTTGGACGCACCAAACCTGAAATGGTACGAAGAATAGATGTTTTCCCAGCACCATTGGCACCGATCAAGGATACAACTTCCCCTTCATTGACTTCGAAACTGACATCACGGACAGCCTGGATCATGCCATAGTGTACAGAAAGATTTTCAACTTTTAACATAGACATTAGGCTTCACCTCCCAGATATGCTTCGATTACACGTTTGTTGGACTTGATTTCATCCGGCGTACCATGGGCAATCAAGCGACCATATTCCAATACATAAATCCGTTCTGTTACTTCCATGACCAAGCTCATATCGTGCTCGATCAGCATGATCGTAATATTAAATTCTTTTTGAATGCGACGGATCAGTTGGGTTAATTCTGCTGTTTCTTGAGGGTTCATCCCTGCAGCAGGCTCATCCAAGAAGAGGATCTTGGGTTCTGTAGCAAGGGCACGAACGATCTCCAAGTGACGTTGTTGTCCGTAAGCTAAGTTTTTGGCCAAGGTATCTGCTTCTTTTTCCAAACCAAAAATCGCTAACAATTCAAGGGCTTTCGCTTTCAAAGCTTCTTCATTCTTGTAATAGCTTGGCAAGCGGAAAAGACTAGCAAAAACATGTGGTTTGTGGTGATTGGCAAAGGCAATCAAGACATTGTCCAAAACGCTCAAATCTTTAAAGAGACGAATATTTTGGAAAGTCCGTCCCAGACCACCAGCAGCGATTTTATAAGGTGCTTTACCATTTAGTAGCTGACCATCTAAGGTAATGGTCCCTTCACTTGGTTCATATACCCCTGTTAGGAGGTTGAAGAGGGTTGTTTTTCCGGCACCGTTGGGGCCAATCAAACCAACCAATTCCCCTTCATTGAGTTCCATGGTCACATCCCCAACGGCTGTCAAACCACCAAAGTTTTTTGTTAAATTTTTTACTTCAAGAAGTGCCATTAGTTAGCCTCCTTTTTTGAGAATAGTTTTTTCAAGCTAAATTCCCATGTTCCAAGAAGACCACCTGGGCGGAAGAGCATTACGAGAATCAAAGCTAATGAGTAAATGATCATACGTACGCTTGAGAAGTCTTGAAGCACCATGTTCAAGATCCCCAAGACGATGGCTGCCACAACTGTTCCTGACATCGATCCCAAACCACCGAAAACGACAATAATCAAGACATTAATGGTATTGGTGAAAGAGTAATCTTTAGGAACAACAGAACCGATAAAGCCGGCTTGAAGAGATCCAGCAATCGCCGCTGTGATCGCACCGAAAACAAAAGCAATGACTTTAACTTTGGTCGTATTAATCCCAACAGATTCTGCGGCGATTTCATCTTCACGAACAGAAAGGGTAGAACGCCCAATTGGACTGCGTAAGAAGTTGATGGTAAAAATGGTCGTAATGACAACAAAGATGTAAACCAATTGCCAGGTTGTAAAAGCTGGTAAACCAAGGATCCCCGCAGCACCATTTGTTAGAGTACCACCATTGACGATCAAGATCCGGATGATTTCTGAAACCCCAAGTGTTGCAATCGCCAGGTAGTCTCCTTTCAACCGAAGGGTTGGAACCCCAACGATCAAGGCAACGATACCTGCGATCAAGGCACCTAAAACCATAGCAGCAAAGAAAGCACCATAGGTTGGTGATTTAGAACCGAGAATGGCTACAGAGTAAGCACCAATCGCCATAAATCCAGCATGTCCGAGCGAGAATTGACCTGAAAAACCAACGATGAGGTTCAAACCAACAGCAAGAATGATATTAATCCCGATTTGTTCCAAAATTTGGATATAGAAGAGGTTGAGGACACCTGCTGCAACCAAGACTTGGATCAAGGCAAAACCTGCGACCAAAAGACCAAGCCAGACTAAATTCACTTTTAAATTTTGTTTCATGGCTTACACCTTCTCTTTCACATTTTTACCGAGGATACCTGCAGGACGGATGAGCAAGATCACAATCAAGATGGCATACACAATGGCATCACGGAAGTCTGAGAGACCGATCGCTGTAGCGAAGGTTTCCAACAAACCGATGACAAATCCACCTAGGGCCGCACCTGGAATGATTCCGATTCCTCCAAGAACGGCTGCGACAAAGGCTTTGATCCCTGGTGTCATCCCCATCAAAGGCTCGATCGAGTTGTAATACAAACCGATCAAGACACCACCAGCACCCGCTAAGGCTGATCCCAATGCAAAGGTAAAGCTGATGGTCCGGTTGACATTAATCCCCATCAATTGAGCAGCATCACTATCAACAGAAACAGCCCGCATGGCTTTCCCCATCTTTGTCTTTTGAATAATAAATTGAAGAGCGACCATCAAGAAAATAGACACTCCTAAGATCATCAACTGAATGTTGGAGATTGAAATAGGACCAAAATTGTAACGAACAGTTTCAATGACTTGCGGGAAGGAACGGGTATTAGCCCCTACAAAAAAGACCATCCCATATTCGAGCAAGAAGGAAACCCCGATGGCTGTGATCAAGGCTGCAATCCGAGTTGAATGACGAAGCGGACGATAAGCCAAGTATTCAATCACAACCCCTAAAATAGCTGTCCCAACCATAGCTAGAAGCAAGGCTACAAAGAAGTTAACTTTCAATGAGTTCAATAAGAAATACCCCATAAAGGCACCTACCATGTAGATATCCCCATGGGCAAAGTTGATCAATTTGATAATTCCATACACCATGGTATAACCAAGGGCTAAGAGTGCATAGACACTTCCCAAGATTAGACCGTTCACTAATTGCTGGAGCATTTGAACCATCCTTTCTAACAATAAAGAGCGAGGCCAGGAATTTTCATTCTCCCAGCCTCTTGTACAAACAACAAATGATAATTAAGGTTTAACCGATTCAACTGACTCAACTTTACCATCTTTTAAGCCAATCATAAGTGCAGATTTAACCGGATTATGGTCTTTGTCAATAGACATTGTACCAGTAACACCTTCAAAGTCTTTCAACTTCGCAAGGTTATCTTTCAATTCAACAGAGTTCTTAGCACCTTTAGATGCTTCTGCAATCATGTAAACTGAATCATATGCCAAAGCTGCAAACATTGAAGGTTCTTCGTTGTATTTCGCTTTATAAGCTTCTACGAATTTCTTGGCTTTATCAGTCATTTCACCTTCAGTAGAGAATCCAGCTACGTAGTAGATGTCTGTAGCTGCAGCAGGTGTTGCTTGTTCAACGAATTTTGCATCGCTAAATCCATCACCACCGATGATTGGTTGTTTGATTCCCATACCACGTGCTTGGTTTACGATTTTACCAGTTTCAGTGTAGTAACCTGGAAGAACAATAGCATCGAAGTCTTTATCTTTGATTTTTGTAAGGGCAGCTTGGAAGTCTGTGTCCTTAGATTGGAAAGTTTCTGTCGCTACGATTTCACCTTTATAAGATTTCTTAAAGGCTTCAGCAATCCCTTTCGCATAGTCAGATGAGTTATCGTAGTAAAGAACGACTTTCTTCGCTTTCAAGTTCTCAGTTGTGTATTTTGAAATGATTTGTCCTTGGAAGCTATCGATAAAGGTAGCACGGAAAAGGTAATCTTGACCTTTTGTCAAATTATCTTGTGTTGCTGATGGGGTTACCAATGGAACACCCGCTTTACCAGCATTCGCAACCGCTGCTGCAGTGGCACCTGAAGTTGCAGGTCCTACAAGAGCGTTCACTTTTGATTGAGTAACAAGGTTTGTTGTAATGGTAGCTGCTTCCGCTGTCTCAGATTTGTTATCTTTATCTGTAACAACAATCTTCTTACCATCAGCACCCCCCTTAGCGTTGATTTCATCAACGGCCAATTGAGCACCTTTTTGTTCAGCACTACCGTAGGCTGCTACTTCACCAGTTTTTTCAAAGTTAAAACCGACTTTTAGTTCTTTGCCGATTTCGTTACCAGTTGTGTTTGAACCTGAAGTTGAAACTTCACCACAAGCAGCAAGAAGAGCGACACTTGCAATGGTTAAAAATGAAAGAGCAAATTTATTCTTCATTTGTAATAATCTCCTTAAATAATTCTTAAAATAAATACATATTAAGAATATACCGAATTATCTGAAAATTGTCAACATAAAAAACGCAATCGATTAAATGATTGCGTTTTCTACTTGCGTCTCTTCCTTCTGACGATGCAAACTTCCTACAAAATCACGATCCAATTCTTGAATATGGCAAATTTGAACCTTCTTTACAAAGCGTTCTTTTTTTAATTGTTGCATAATTTCAAGAACTTGAGGACTATCGACATAGACCTGGACATAACGCATTTTTTTGGAATGATAGATCACATCCCCAATTTCCTGCAATTTCTTTGCATCTCGGTTATAATATAATTTTACAATTAAGCCTGTTCTAGCTTGCTTCTCAAACATACACAATCCCTTTCTGCTTCTGTTACAAGTATAGCAAATTTCAGGTAAAAATACTATCTTTTTCTAGAAAGTGAAGAGTATCCTAAAAACCCTCTCCTGTCAAAGGAGAGGGTTGGATGGTTAAGATTTCTTATCCGAGATTGTTGTTAGCCATGATTTCATCGATGAAACCATAAGCTAAGGTTTCTTCTGCAGTCATCCAATTATCCCGTTCCGCATCAGAGTGGATTTTCTTGATGGTTTGACCTGAATTTTCTGCCAAGATTTTTTCTAATCTGTGACGTGTTTTCAAGAGGTGTTCTGCTGCAATGGCCATATCCGTTTGTTGAGTACCGCCACCAGTACCACCCATTGGTTGGTGGATCATGTACTCAGCATTTGGCAACATGAAGCGTTTGCCTTTGGCACCACTTGATGCAATCACAGTCCCCATTGAAGCGGCCATCCCCATGACGATGGTCTGGACGTCTGATTTGATAAAGTTCATGGTATCGACGATTGCCAAACCTGCAGAGACAGAGCCTCCTGGCGTATTGATATACATATAGATATCTTTGGTATTATCTTGGGCATCCAAGAAGAGCAATTGGGCAATAATCGAATTGGCCATTTGGTCTTCGACCGGTCCTGTCACCATGATAATACGGTCTTTTAAGAGGCGTGAGTAAATGTCGTATGAGCGTTCGCCACGACTAGTTTGTTCAATTACTACTGGAATCATTCATTCATCTCCTTTTATCCATTATAACCGGCACCATCTCACGAGTTTCATCCGGTTGATTCGAGAGGCTAGCTCTCCTTCCATTCTTTATAAAAGCTATTATATCCCATTGGTCAACAAAGGTCAAATTTTTACTTTCCTAAAGATGGATTGGAAATGTGCTTATTTGGTACCAAACAAGCGGTCTCCAGCATCACCCAAACCTGGAACGATATAGCCGTTTTCGTTGAGTCGTTCATCCAAGGCTGCAGCAAAGATTTCGACATCCGGATGAGCTGTTTGAAGAGCTTCCACTCCTTCTGGTGCTGCAACCAAGCAGACAAACTTAATATGGCTTGCACCACGTTTCTTTAATGAATCCACAGCTAAGATTGCAGATCCCCCAGTCGCCAACATTGGGTCCACCACAAAGATTTGACGTTGGTCGATATCTTCTGGCAATTTCACCAAGTATTCAACTGGTTTCAAGGTTTCTTCATCACGGTACATTCCGATGTGACCAACTTTAGCAGCGGGTACCAAACTCAAGAGTCCGTCTACCATCCCGATTCCTGCACGAAGGATTGGAACAATCGCTAGTTTTTTTCCAGCAATCTGTTTTTGAACTGTCTTTGTGATGGGTGTTTCGATTTCTACATCTTCAAGAGGAAGTTCGCGCAAAACTTCGTATCCCATCAACATAGCAATTTCATCTACTAATTCACGAAAAGCCTTTGTAGAGGTATCAGTCCGACGCAAAATAGACAATTTATGCTGAATCAGTGGATGTTTAATAACTTCAAGTTTTCCCATTGTGGTTCCTTCTTTCTCTATATTCATCTTATTATATCAAAAAGGAAGAAAAAGGCCTACAAATATGCAAACCTTTTCTTTTCTTATTTTAATGACTAGCTTATAGCCACTCCTTGTACTTGCCAATATAATAGTGTTTGACCAGGGTGACACTTGCCATATAAAGGAAGAGAATCCCCGCTAGTAATAGGAAGTAAAGACTATTTAGTGGCGCTACTTTCAACAAGGAAGCCAGTGGGCCATATGGTAGGAAGGTCACAAAGAGGGCGCCCAATAGGGTCGTTGCCATGACTGCAAGGGCTGGCCGGCTTTGAACAAAGGGCAATTTTGGAGAGCGGAGCATATAGATGACCATAGTTTGGGACCACATGGACTCAATGAACCAGCCGGTTTGAAAGAGCATGATGAAGAGGCCCGCACTGTCTGCTCCATGGACATAGCCATAGCCTGTAATCATTGGTACGATGATAAAGTAGAGAGCGATAAAGGTCAAGATGTCAAAGACAGAGGAAATAGGACCAAACCAGGCCATAAAGCGGGTAATGGATTTCGCTTCCCAGATTCTTGGTTTCTTCAAGAAGTCCTTATCAACCCGGTCGAAAGGCAAGGCGATACAGGAAAGGTCATAAACCAAGTTTAAAACGATGAGATGGATAGGGGCCATTGGAAGGAAAGGAAGGAAAATACTGGCAAAGAGAAGAGAGAAAATATTCCCGAAATTAGAAGAAACGGTCATCTTGATGTACTTGGTCATATTGGCATAAACCTTGCGTCCTTCTACCAAGCCTTTTTCGAGGACCATCAAGTCCTTATCCAGTAGGATAACATCTGCTGTTTCTTTGGCAATATCGACAGCTGTATCAACCGAAATACCAACATCTGCCACTTTCATAGATGGTGCATCATTGATGCCATCTCCCATATAGCCGACCTTATGGCCATTTGCTTTCAGCTGCAAGATAATGCGTGCTTTTTGGTCTGGAGATAATTTTGCAAAAACGGTAGTGGTTTCTACTGCTTGGGCCAAGTCTGAATCAGAGAGACTGTCGATATCGCTACCCAGCAAAATGTGGTCAACATCCAGTCCCACCTTTTCACAAACCGCTTGGGTCACTTTCTCATTATCACCCGTAAGGATTTTAGTAGCAACTCCGTATTCCGCAAGGGTATTGATGGCTGGTGCTGCGGATGGTTTTGGTGGATCCAAGAAGGCTAGATAGCCCGTCAAGATCATGTCTGCTTCATCTGCCACTTCAAAGGCATAGCCTTCCTCAAGATTTGATTTGTAACTAACCCCTAGCACGCGCAAACCTTGTTCATTCAGCTGAGCCACCTCTGCCAAGACGTCTTCCCGCACTTGGTCTGTTAGGGGGATAATCTCATCCTTGTATTCTACATAGTTAGAGACTGCTAGCATTTCTTCCAAGGCTCCCTTGGTGACCATGCTCACGATTCCCCCCTCATCTTTGACAATGACACTCATCCGCCGGCGTTCAAAGTCAAAAGGCAATTCATCAATTTTTTGGAAGCTTTGGTCCAAGCCACTGACAATCTCATGTTTCTTAGCTTCTCTTTCTGTCCGGCTGATAATAGCGCGATCCATTAAGTTTTTGAGGCCGGTTTGGAAGTAAGAATTGAGATAGGCCCGACGAAGGACAGACAAATCCAAGTCCCCACGAATGTCGAGGGGGTATTCGAGTACAATCTCATCTTGGGTCAAGGTTCCAGTCTTGTCCGTACAGAGGATATCGATAGCTCCTAAGTCTTGAATGGCATTGAGTTTTTTAATGACCACCTTTTCTTTGGCCATGATAATGGAACCCTTGGCCAAGCTGGCTGTGATAATCATTGGGAGCATTTCCGGAGTCAAGCCCACCCCTACACTGAGGGCAAAGACCCCTGCTTCCAGCCAATCCCCATCTGTCAAACCATTGATAAAGAAGACGATGGGTACCATGACCATCATGAGTCGGATCAACAACCAAGAGATGGTGTTCATTTCTCGTTCAAAAGAGGTTGGTTCATCATAAGTATTGATGGTTTGCTCAATCGCTCCCATCATGGTTTCATCCCCAACGACCAAGACCAAGGCTGTTGCTCGACCTGAGATGACGTTGGTCCCCATGAAAGCTAGACTTTCACTCTCCAAAAGACTGTCCAGATTTTGGCCACTTGCTTTTTTCAAGCAGACTTTTTCGACAGCATCGCTCTCTCCAGTCAAACCTGATTGTTGGACGAAGAAGTCTCGAGAATCCAACAAGACCACATCCGCTGGGATCATGTCGCCTGCACTCAATTTGATCAGGTCTCCCACCACGATCTCATCAATGGGAATTTCTTCTTCTTTGCCTTCTCGAATGACCGTTGCTGTATTGACAATCATGCGAGAAAGGTTGCTAGCAGCCTTGTCACTTCGCAATTCTTGAATAAACCGAATCCCTCCAGAGAGAAGGACGAGAACGACGATGATGAGAGAGGTCGTTGGATCTTCCTCACCTGGTTTGGCTAACCAAACATTGGTCACCAGAGAAACAAGGGCAATGAGCAGTAAGATGACTGTGAAGGGATTGATGATGGATTCAACAATCCGTTTCCAGATAGAATCATCTTGCCCCTTTGTGAGGACATTTTCTCCATAGTTATCCCGGTTCTCCTCTACTTGGTCTTCCGTCAAGCCAGACCAGCTAGATTGATAGGTTGCTAAGGTTCTTGTTTCTGCATCTTGCAATGCAGCAATGAGTCTTTCTTTTGTTGTTTGCATTGGAATCTCCTTTTAAATCAGGAGCCAAACGCTTATAGAGTCCCGATGACACAAATCAGCGATTGGCTGGCTATGTGCGGTTCGGGATGATCGTCGATTTGTATCATAGTGTTCTCCTTTTCTACTTGATAGGTGAGAGGCTTCTTAAGCATAAGAAAAGAGCCCTCCCCTTTTACAGGTAGGACTCATTAAACTCGTCGTTTATTTTTTAATAAAAATTCTCAAAAAATAGACCGTCCAAGCTTTAGCTCCGCAAGGCAATGAAATGAGCTTAGTCTTGACCTTTGCGATCAGGACTGTTGACCAACGAGTAGTGTCTCCACTGCTTTGCGGTAGTCATCCGTATCCTTGTGGTAGCCTCACCTACCGTTATTCCCCTTGAGTATACTCCTCCCCTATAGAAAAGTCAACCCTTAAAATCAACCTTTTTTAGGAAAATTTGTTACGATCCGATCGACAATCTCTTGGACTAGGGTTTTCGGAGCTGCCACATTGAGGCGGGCATGTTGCTTCCCTTCTACTCCAAAGTCTGTCCCTTTATTGAGGATGACCTTGGCCTGGTCATGAAGTCGAGCATGGAGTTCTTCCTCTGACAAACCGTAGGCAGAAAAATCAAGCCAGAGTAGATAGGTCCCTTGCGGTTTCATCACACCAATGTCTGTCTGCTCACGCAAAACTTCTACAGTGTAATCGATATTTTCTTCCAAGACTTCCTTTAAGTCCTCTAACCAAGCTTTTCCATTCTGATAGGCGACTTCGGTGGCGATAAAGCCAAGGGCAGAAATTTCATGTTGATTGTTTCGCAACTGCCGAGCTTGGAAGGATTTTCTTAGTGCATCATTTTCGATGATGGCATAGGAATTTTTTGTACCTGCAATGTTGAAGGTTTTGGTCGCGCTTGATAAGACAAGGGTGAAGTCCTTAAAGCTTGGATCTACTGTATTAAAACATACGTGCCGATTTCCAAATAGCGCCAAGTCTTGGTGAATTTCATCTGAAACAAGCAAGACCCCATATTTTTGACAGAGGCGACCAATCTTTTCTAGGACTTCTCGTTCCCAGACGCGACCGCCTGGGTTATGAGGATTGCACAGGATGTAGAGCTTGACTTGGTGCTCCACAAAGTCTTTTTCCAATTGCTCAAAATCAATTTGGAAGAGTCCATCCACTTCTACTAAGGAATTAGTCACTAATTCGCGTTGATTGAGGCGGACGCTACGGGCAAAGGGTGGATAAACTGGCGTATTGATGAGAACAGCCTCGCCTTCCTTAGTGAAAGCCTGAATAGCCGTTGAAATAGACGGAACCACACCTTCCATAAAGACAATGGCTTCCTTCTCAAACACATATCCATGCTCTGACTTTTCCCAATTCTGAACAGCCTTGTAAAGCTCCTCGCTAGGATAGGTGTATCCGTAGACTAATTGATCTGCGTAATCTCGAATGGCTTGGCGAACCGCAGGCAAGGATTCAAAATCCATATCTGCAATCCAAGCAGGAAGAAGTTCTGGATCTTGCTCTGACTCCTTCCACTTGCTAGTATGATGCCCCAAACGATTAGGGACAGTCAAAAATTGTTCTTTTCCCATGATGGACTCCTATCTAGCCAATGCTTGTTCTAAATCCTCAATCAAATCCCGTGCATCTTCAATTCCGATGGAAAGGCGAAGCAAGTCATCCGTTAACCCATAGGAATGACGAACCTCTGCAGGAATATCTGCGTGGGTCTGTGTAGTTGGGTAGGTAATCAAACTCTCCACTCCACCCAAGCTCTCTGCAAAGGTAAAGACTTGCAAGTGGTTTAAAATGGTTGGAATCTTTTCTTGGTGGCTTACTTTAAAGGAAACCATGCCTCCCTTGCCGGTATACAATACTTCCTTAACAGCTGGATGCCCCTTCAAGAATTCCACTACCTTCTTCGCATTTTCTGTAGAGCGCTCCATTCGAAGGGCTAAGGTTTTTAAACCACGGATCAATTGGTAGCTGTCAAAAGGAGAGAGAACAGCTCCAGTTGTGTTTAAGTTATAAAAGAGTTGCTCATAGAGACCTTCATCATCAGTCACTACAACCCCAGCCAAAACGTCATTATGACCCGCTAGATACTTGGTCGCTGAGTGAAGGACGATATCTGCTCCTTCTTCAATTGGACGTTGGTAGATAGGGCTATAGAAGGTATTGTCTACAATCACTTTTGCCCCTTTTTCATGAGCGAGTTTAGCTAATTTCTGGATATCAAACTCCAGCATGAGTGGGTTAGTAGGTGTTTCAATATAGAGAATATCCACCTCTCCCTTCAATCCTTCTACCAACTCTTCTTCTGAATTTGCATAGGTAAAGAAAAAGCGTCCTTCTTGTTCCATTTGGTTGAACCAACGGAAAGAGCCTCCATAAAGATCTCTTACTGCCAAGACCTTACCGCCAACAGGAAAAATACTAAAGGCTAAGACAATGGCAGACATACCTGAGCTCGTCACCAAGGCATGCTCTGCACTCTCAATAGCTGCCAAGGTCTTTTCAGCGTTTACCCGAGTCGGATTCTTGGTACGGATATAGTCAAAACCAGTAGATTGACCAAACTCTGGATGCTGGTAAGTGGTTGAAAAATGAAGCGGAGTAATCAAAGCCCCTGTTGCTGGATCCGACTTGATTCCCGCTTGAGCTAGGATGGTGTTAATATTCTTTTTGTGACTCATACAAACCTCCAATGGACGTAAATTCAATTGTCTCTATTGTATCACTTCTTTAGATGATTCGGTTTTTCCTTTTTCAAGAGCTAGATATAGCTTCAAACTATAATAAAAAAAGAGGTGGGATAGCCCCAACCTCTATTGATTATGAAATATGAAATTTATTTCGAAGACTAGCTGCCTTGCTACCAATGAAGCGATCTAAGAAACGAAGACGAAGACCAAGGCCACCGTATACCACGATTCCAACACCACCAATCAGAGCTACATAAATCATGCTGGTCACTCGACCATTTGGTTTGATCACAAAGCCTAGGATAAAGCCTGCAACTAGGACCACCAAGAGCATGATCAAGGTGAGAATGGCTGTCAATAAGCTTCGTTTGAAGACTGTCTTGCGATTGAAATGGGTCACCAGATGAATTTCCTTGTACATAAGGACAATCGGAATCATGAGACCAATTGTAGTAGAAAGAAGAGGACCATAGGCTTTAAAGACATAAATGAACGGTACTTGGAGAATCAGTTTTACCAATACTCCATAACCAAAGTAAAGAATTGCCTTCCGATTTTGGAAAAGAGCCTGGATCATTGGAGAGAGAACCGTATACAGGCCTAGGATGACCGTTTGCAGCATAGCTAGGATAAAGAGTCCCAAAGCCAGGGAATCTGGCTTCCCGTAAAAGACCGTATAGAGAGGCTCTGCAATGGCTACTGCTCCAATCGTCGCTGGAAGCAAGAAGGCTACTAGCATGGTCAAATTATCTTGAACCAGCTTCCCTGCAGCCCGGAAATCACCCTTGACATAGTTCTCTGTAAGAAGAGGGATTCCCACCCCACCGATCGATGTCGCAACCGCAATTAAAATCATGGTAATCTTGTTCGGATTCGCTGAGAAGTAGCTGAACTGAACCAAAAGCTCTGAACGAGTGAAGTTGGTGAACCAAGACATGACATTGCTATAGGTCATCTGGTCGATGATTTGGAAGAGTTGAATGGCTGATCCTGTCACAATGAACGGAATCGCTTCACGAATGGTATCCCACAAGAGAGCCTTGGTGTCAATCTGGCTATCAGACTCTGGACGATGAATAATGTGCTGTAGAAGTCCTGTTTTCCAGAGGTAATAGACGAGGACTAGGAGACTTGCTCCCATCCCAATAAAGGCTGCAAAAGTGGACTGGGTCACGGCTTCAACGTAATCACCTGAGCCGACCTTCATAATGAAGTAGGCTGTCAAGAGCATCCAGATAACCCGAATCACTTGCTCAGCAATTTGACTGATGGCATAAGGTTTCAGATTGTTATGCCCTTGGAAGAAGCCACGAATGACACTCATGGAAGGGAAAATGAGGACTGCCCAAGACAGGCTCTGCATAACAGGGATTAGGTCTTTCCCACCTCCAGACAGATTTGCAAATACTGGGGAAAGCACATACATGATAATGGCAAAAACCAAGCCCAATAAAGACATGAACTTAAGGAAGCCACGAATCATGGCAAAACTGTGCTCTTCTTGCCCCTTGGTATTGTACTTGGCCACCTGCTTAGCGACTGCTACTGGGACGCCTGCTGTTGAAATCAGCAAAAACCAAGCGTAGATATTGTAGCCCATCGTAAAGAGGCCGTTTGCCTCTGCTCCATGTTTGCCCATCCAGATATACCAAGGGATGAGATAGGCCGCACCTAAGAGACGACTAATGAAATTGCTGGCTGTTAACCAGACTGTGCCTCGAAGCATCTGGGCCTGTTGATTACTTGTTTCGTTACTCATATGTTTCCTCTACTTTATAGTCTTCTTTCATTATAAACTTTTCCTTTACACTTGTAAAATAAGCTCTTTCAGTTTAAAATAAGATTATGATGAAGATAGAAACTGTACTAAACATTTTAAAAGAGGATCACAACTTTCGTGAGATCCTACAAGACGGAGAATACCACTATTCAGCAAGTGGTGTTTCTTTTAATCAAATAAGCTACGATAGTCGAAAAGTCAACTCCGAGACCCTCTTTTTTGTCAAGGGGGCAAATTTCAAGAAGGAATTTTTGGAGCAAGCGATCGAGCAAGGTCTCCAGTGGTATGTCGCTGAGCAAGACTTTGAGGTCAGCATCCCAGCCATTATCGTTACGGATATCAAACAGGCTATGAGCTTGATTGCCATGGAATTCTATGGCCACCCTGAGCGCCAGCTAAAACTCTTAGCCTTTACAGGGACCAAGGGCAAAACGACTTCTGCTTACTATGCCTACAAGATTCTTGAGCAAGGCCACCGTCCAGCCATGCTGTCCACTATGAATACAACCTTGGATGGCAAGACTTTCTTCAAATCAACCTTGACCACTCCAGAAAGCATTGATCTTTTTGAAATGATGGCCCAGGCAGTTGCCAATGATCGGACCCACCTGATTATGGAGGTTTCTAGCCAAGCTTATTTGGTGAAACGGGTTTACGGTCTGACCTTTGATGTCGGTGTCTTCCTCAACATCAGCCCTGACCATATTGGACCAATTGAACATCCAACCTTTGAAGACTATTTCTACCACAAACGACTCTTGATGGAAAATAGCCGTGCTGTTGTCGTCAATAGCGATATGGATCATTTTGAGATTCTTGCGGAGCAGGTTGCGGAGCAAGACCACGACTTCTACGGTAGTCAATCAAGCAACCAAGTCCAGAACTCAAAAGCCTTTAGCTTTTCTGTCACTGGCAAGCTGGCAGGAGATTATGATACCCAGCTCATCGGTCACTTCAACCAAGAAAATGCTGTGGCTGCAGGTCTTGCCTGCCTTCGTCTAGGAGCGAGTCTCGAGGATATCCAAAAAGGGATTGCTAAGACGCGCGTTCCTGGCCGAATGGAAGTCTTGACTCAGAAAAATGGGGCCAAGGTCTTCATCGACTATGCCCATAATGGAGATAGCTTGAAAAAACTGCTCTCAGTTGTTGAAACCCATCAAACGGGGACGATTTCACTGGTCCTTGGATCAACTGGGAATAAAGGAGAGAGCCGTCGTAAGGACTTCGGCTTGCTCTTAGAAGACCATCCTGAAATCCAAGTCTTCCTCACAGCGGATGATCCCAACTATGAAGATCCTTTGGCTATCGCTGAAGAGATTAGCAGCTTCATCACGCGCCCTGTCGAAAAAATCGCAGATCGCGAAGAAGCCATTCAAGTAGCTATGGCAACGACCAGCAAGCCTGAAGATGCCGTCATTATCGCCGGAAAAGGAGCTGACTGCTACCAAATCGTCAATGGCGTAAAAGAAGAGTATCCAGGTGACGCAGCAATTGCTGAACGTTACCTTTAATCAAACGAAAGAAGGCTAGGAAAATTCCTAGCCTTTTTTATTGTTTGATAAACACCAGTCTTTCCTTATCCAAGTCCACTGCTAATTCATATTTGCCTTCATCATTTTTGCGGATATAGCCTAAGACTTCTAAGCTATCAACAAAGATGTCTCTGCGCTTTTGCTGGACTTCTTCTTTTTTGAGGAACTTGAGCAAAAAGCTGGTCATATACTTGAGAGCATACTCGGGATTGACATCGCCCAAAATAGCATAGAGTTTCTCTTGCTCCTCCGTCAATGGATATTGGTGAGCAACCTTGTAGAAGTAATTGGAAAGTGTCTGTGCATGTCGTTCGAAGTCAGTCTCCTCTATGAGAATTGCTGCATTGGTAGTATTGCGGAGTTCCGTTTGGAAGACCTTGGCTTTTAATTCTTGATAAACTGCACTGTCCTCTCGGACAAAGACCTCCTGATCCAATTCAACTCGATCAGCTGACTCTAAGAAAGGCAAATTGAGGGTGTAGCGTTTATTTTCTCGAAGGATGAAGCCCGCTTTGATATATTCCTCCATCAGCTTATCCACTGGTTGATCCGGAAATTGGGCCTTAATTTGCCGCAGGATCACATCGTCGTGCTGGTCCAAATAGTTGATCAAGTCCTTGAAAAATGGCTGACGTGTCAAACGTGTGGGATTAATGATCTGAATCATCCATATACCTTTCTTTAAACTGTAGATGGGGAGACTGAGCTAACTGACTCGGGTTAGTCCCAGGCTGATCTAGGGGAACGGCTAGGCCAAGTTCCTTGTAGTAATCCAGCCAGAACGGACCAATCTCCTCTTCCACATCTCCAAACTTCATGGGAATGGTTTCAAAGATAGGAAGTAGTTCAGCGATGAACTGGGAACAATAGAAACCATCTCCATCTGGATAAAAGGACGCATTGTAGGGAGCTCCTAAAAGGCTCTCTGCTCGCTTTTTGACTTCTTCGTGATCAATCGCCGTATAGCGATAAAGGTCATAGACTTTTCCAGCTTCAAAGAAATTTTCGGGTGACTGGGAAAGAACACCACCTTCCACCGTAGCATGATAGACCTGTCCGTCCAAAAAGATAGCCACGTGACTGTAGTTACCTGTCGAAGCCTGGATGGCCTGGCCCATTTCCGTATTTTCTCTCACAAAAATCAAATCGCCAGATTCTAACATGGTCTCCTCCTAGCAAAAAAGGAGTCGAAACTCCTTTTTAACGATGGGTTTCCCCATCAATCCTTATGCATTAAAGCTTTCAGTCAATTGTGGTACCACTTGTTTCTTACGTGAAACAGCACCTGGAAGGAAAGCGTGGTTGTTTTCAAGTTTGAAGTTGAAAGCTGCTTCTACCTTATCCATATTAGCACCAAGAGCCAAAATTTCTGAGTTTGAGTTGACGATGTCTGTAATCATCAAAACAAAGTCAGAGTAACCGTTTGCTGCGTTTGCTTCTTGGATGGCTGCTTCGATTTCAGCTTGGCGTTCCAATACTTCAGCGATATCAACTGTATTGACTTGAGCCACACGAACGTTGTTTCCGTTCAATTCAAAAGTCTTAGCATCAATGTCGATCAATTCTTCTGCTGATTTGCTTGCCAAGTTGGTACCAGCTTTGAGCATGGCAAGACCGTATTCTTCCAAGTTCACACCAGCCAATTCAGCCAATTCAGGGGCAATCACTTTATCAGATGGATGAGTTGTTGGAGATTTCAAAAGAAGGGTATCTGAAATCAAACCTGAAAGCATCAAACCTGCGATTTCTTTTGGCACTGCTACACCATGTTCTTTGAACATGCGGTATACGATAGAAGATGCTGATCCAACTGGTTCTAAACGCATGTAAAGTGGGCTGGCAGTTTCAAAGTTAGCCACACGGTGGTGATCCACCACACCATATACTTCTACTTCAGCGATATCTGAAACAGATTGTTGGAATTCATTGTGGTCTGTTAAGATAACTTGCTCTGCACCTTCTGCTTTAGCTGATGTGATGACGCGCGGTGCTTCCACACCAAAATAGTCCAATACGAAAGCTGTTTCTTCATTTGGAGTTCCAAGAGCCACTGCTTCTGTATCCAACCCGTAAGCTTCTTTTGCAAGATAAGCAAAGGCTACAGATGAACCGATGGCATCTGAGTCAGGATTTTGGTGACCAAAAACGAGAATTTTTGACATGTTTCTACCTCTTCATTTTCATTTATAGATTCACTCTATTTTAGCACGTTTTTCCGTTTGAAGAAAGGGAATAGTTGTTCATTTCATTAGAAAAAGACAGCTGGAAGGACCAACTGTCTCGATTTATTTTATCCTTTAACCCGTTTCAGGTAATCTTGGTAACTTTCTGTTTCCATCAAGTCTTTTGCATTTTGAACCCGTTCTTTTGTCGGTGGTTTCACACCCTCCAACTTGTACGGAATACCCAATTCCCGCCATTTGAATTCCCCCATAGTATGGTAAGGCAAGATCTCAAATTTATCAACATTTTTAAGGGTTTTAACAAATTTCCCAAGTTCGATCAGGTCATCATCTCGGTCTGTAAGCCCAGGCACCAAGACGTGCCGAATCCAAACAGGCTTGCCAATATCAGACAAATACTTGGCACAGGCTAAAATATTTTTATTCGTTTGACTGGTTACAAATCTGTGCCGTTCATCGTTAATTTCCTTGATATCCAGAAGCACCAAGTCTGTCACTGCCATTAATTTATCAAATTTTTCCAGGTAACGAGGGGTATTGCGGAAAGGTAGAGCACAGGTATCGAGCGTGCAGTGAATGCCCAATTCTTGAGCCTTGGTGAAGAGGGCAATCAAAAAGTCTATCTGCAAGAGGGCTTCTCCACCACTAACCGTGATCCCACCTTTTTGACCCCAAAATCCACGATAGCGGAGGGCTTCTTCTAAGACATCATCCACTGTTCGTTCTCTAGACATGTTGGTTTCCATAGCCCAAGTATCCGGGTTATGGCAATACTGACACCGCATTTGACAGCCTTGAAGAAAGACAATAAAACGGATCCCTGGTCCATCCACTGCACCGAAGCTTTCTGTAGAGTGTACCATTCCTGTTACTTTTCCATAGTCAACTGTTTCATTTTCCATGTCTTGTCCTTCTCTCTTGAAAACGTTTTATGGTTTTATTATACCATGATTCCTTGTGAATAAAAGGATTTTAATGATTTTTTAGAAAATAAACTGTTTTTCAATTTCAACCTATTGTATTAGTACAGGCCCTTCCAGTCGCTTTTACCCTTACCTATTCTCTATGGCAAAAAAAGAAAACGAAGAGCCGTTATCTTTTTTTTTAATATCTTAAGAATCTTGATCTCACCAATCGATAATCGCGACAAAATCTTACTGGATCTTGGGAAAGACCAACACGTGGTGACAGTCCGCTCCCAAGTTCACCTAGCAGACGTACGACAATTCCAGTTCACCGAAAGCCATCACAAATTAGATAAGTTCCATTTTGTCGACTATGCAAAAAGAAATCAAAAATAAAGTACTCCGCTGACAGTTGAGAATGGACTCAACTGTTTTTTTTACGATATCCGAAAATGAAAACTGTTTTCAGCCCAAAATAATAGCTTATTTATCTCTTATTTCTCTACTATTTCAAGAAATAACACTCTCAAATATGCATCTTACCTAAAAGCTATTGACATTTTCTTGTTTCCCTATTAAATTGGATATGATAGAAATAAATATGAAGGGACTGTCTTTAACTAAAAATGTAAGCGGTCTCAAAAATTAGAGGAGAGTTCTATGGACCAAAGATTTTTGGAAAAATCCTGTCGTTATAGTATCCGCAAACTAACTGTTGGTACGGCTTCTGTTTTATTAGGAGCCATTTTTCTCGGCTCACACCAGGTAGGTGCTGATAGTATTGTTGGAAGCCAAAACGAAAGCAACCACCTTGAAGCTGCCCCAGCCATAGAGAGCCCGATTGATGGAACCGGAGAAGCCAAACCAGAAAATCCGTATAGCGCTCCTATTTCTGAAGAAAAAAGCTCGTCACCTGATACAGAAGTTCAAAGCAAGCATACAGCCACTTCGACTACTTCGATTGAGCCAAATGAAGAAAGGGAAACTATGAAAGTTGAGACTCCCGTGGCCAAACAAACAGATTATCATTTAAGCTACAATCAACCTGCTGCTGCTAGCTATGATGGGTGGGAAAAGCAAGCTCTCCCAGTCGGAAATGGAGAAATGGGCGCTAAGGTTTTCGGACTCATCGGCGAGGAAAGAATCCAATACAACGAAAAAACTCTTTGGTCTGGTGGACCACAACCGGATAGCACCGACTACAACGGAGGAAACTACCAAGATCGCTACAAAGTCTTAGCAGAAATCCGTAAGGCCCTTGAAGCCGGAGACCGCCAAAAAGCGAAACAGTTAGCCGAAGAAAATCTAGTAGGACCAAACAACGCTCAATACGGACGCTACTTATCTTTCGGTGATATCTTCATGGTCTTTAACAACCAAAAGAAAGGTTTGGAGAACGTTACCGACTATCACCGTGACTTAGATATTACCGAAGCTATCACAACTACTTCTTATAGCCAGGATGGAACCACCTTTAAACGCGAAACCTTCTCTAGCTATCCGGATGATGTTACTGTGACCCATTTGAGTAAAAAAGGGGATAAGACCCTCGATTTTACCCTTTGGAATAGCTTGACAGAGGATTTACTTGCGAATGGTGACTACTCTTGGGAATATTCGAAGTATAAACAAGGGGCAGTCACGACCGATTCAAATGGTATCTTGCTCAAGGGGACTGTCAAAGACAATGGTCTTCAATTTGCCTCTTATCTTGGAATCAAGACAGATGGACAAGTCACTGCCCAAGATGGCTATTTGACTGTCACTGGAGCCAGCTATGCGACCCTTTTACTCAGTGCCAAGACTAATTATGCTCAAAATCCAAAAACCAATTACCGCAAGGATATTGACGTAGAAAATACTGTTAAGTCTATCGTAGAAGCTGCCAAGACAAAAGATTATGAAACTCTAAAAAATAACCACATCAAGGACTATCAAAGTCTCTTCAATCGTGTTCAACTAAATCTTGGTGGTAATAAGTCTAGCCAAACGACAAAAGAAGCTCTCCAAACCTATGATCCTACAAAAGGACAAGAACTAGAAGAGCTCTTCTTCCAATACGGCCGTTACCTCCTCATCAGCTCTTCTCGTGACCGGACAGATGCCCTTCCTGCTAACTTGCAAGGTGTCTGGAATGCTGTAGATAATCCACCTTGGAACGCTGATTACCACCTCAATGTCAACCTACAAATGAACTATTGGCCTGCCTACATGAGTAATCTTGCAGAAACGGCTAAGCCAATGATCAATTATATCGATGACATGCGTTACTATGGTCGTATCGCTGCTAAAGAATACGCAGGTATCGAATCCAAAGAAGGTCAGGAAAATGGATGGCTGGTTCATACTCAGGCGACACCATTTGGATGGACTACTCCTGGTTGGAATTATTATTGGGGTTGGTCTCCTGCTGCCAATGCTTGGATGATGCAGAATGTCTATGACTACTATAAATTCACCAAGGATGAGGCTTATCTCAAAGAAAAGATTTACCCAATGCTCAAGGAAACAACCAAGTTCTGGAATTCCTTCTTGCACTACGACAAGGCTAGTGACCGTTGGGTTTCTTCTCCGTCTTACTCGCCAGAGCATGGTACTATCACGATCGGAAATACTTTCGACCAATCTCTAGTTTGGCAACTCTTCCACGACTATATGGAGGCAGCCAATCACCTCAATGTCGACCAAGATTTGGTGACAGAAGTGAAGGCTAAATTTGACAAGCTCAAACCACTCCACATCAACCAAGACGGCCGTATCAAGGAATGGTACGAGGAAGACAGTCCTCAATTCACCAACGAAGGCATTGAAAACCATCACCGCCACGTTTCCCATCTAGTTGGACTCTTCCCAGGTACTCTATTTGATAAGGACCAGCCTGAATATCTGGAGGCCGCACGCGCAACTTTGAACCATCGTGGAGATGGTGGAACAGGTTGGTCCAAGGCTAATAAAATTAACCTCTGGGCTCGTCTCTTAGACGGAAACCGCGCCCACCGTTTGTTGGCTGAACAGCTCAAGTCCTCAACTCTAGAAAACCTCTGGGATACCCATGCACCTTTCCAAATCGATGGGAACTTTGGTGCCACCAGCGGTATGGCAGAAATGCTCCTTCAATCTCACACAGGCTATATTGCCCCATTACCAGCCCTTCCAGATGCCTGGAAAGACGGTCAAGTTTCAGGTCTCGTGGCCCGTGGCAACTTTGAAGTCAGCATGAAATGGAAAGAGAAAAATCTTGAATCATTAGCTTTCCTTTCCCATGCAGGCGGTGATTTAGTGGTCGATTATCCAGACATCGAATCGAGTATTGTCAAAATTAACGGGAAAGAAATCAAGCCAACTCTTCTGAAGGACAATCGGATTCAGATTGCCACTCAAAAAGGGGATCAGATCACCTTTGAAAAGTTACCAGAGCGGGTCACTCGCCTATCTGCTGTGAGAAAAGATGCTGTAACAGCTGAACTCGATTTCAATCCGGTTACAGATGCGACCCACTATGTCATCCGTCGAGAAAGCAAAGATGAAAGCAGTGACGCTCCTTCTATCAAGGAATTCCTAACCAATGTCACTCATTTCATCGATCGCTCCATCGATTCTCTCCACAGCTATAGCTATTCTGTTAGAGCCATGATTGGGGAGCACTCAAGGCAAGCATCAGAATCTGCGTCAATCCAGCCAGTTGTCGAATTGATGGACGACAGAGATCCTCGTGTTCAATACGGTCCTGCCTTCCATAACTGGGAGGATGCTGACCTATTTGCAGGAACCGAAAAATATGCTGACCTAACTGTCGATAGTTATTCTGACAACGATGCTACTGCTAGAATTTCTTTTAATGGACGAGGAATTGAAATCTATGGTCTCAAATCATCTGAATTAGGCCTAGCGGAAGTTCAAATCGATGGCAAGAAAGTAGGAGACCTGGATTTCCACACCTCGGGAGAAACGGAAAAAAGTGCTCTAATCGGTCGTTTCACAGGACTTCCTGATGGAGAGCACTTCCTGACTCTAACCGTGAAGAAGGAACACTTGAACCGAGGGAATGAACGCTCAAAAATTTCCATAGATTACTTTAAAATCTATCCGGGTCAAGGGGCGACTGTTGAAAAGATGGATGACAGAGATTCTCGTATCCACTATGGCTCCTTGTTCAAGGACTGGAGTGAATCAGGCTTATATCAAACGACAGAAAAATACGCGACTCTCCAAAACGTGGATCCATCTCAGTATGCAGAGGCCAAAGCAACCATTCCTTTCACTGGTACAGGTATTCGTATTTACGGCTTAAAATCTTCTGACTATGGAAAAGCCTTAATCACCATAGATGGAAAAGAAATGCCAAGTTTGGACTTCTACTCAAGTGCTGACTATGAAAAGAATGTGTTGGTTGGCGAGTATACAAACTTAAGCAATGGAGATCATATCCTCACCTTGACAGTGGATCCTAACTCTCCTGATGGCAGAAAGATGATTTCTCTGGATTCATTTGACATCTTGAAGCCGTCAACAGTATCCCTGGATACTCCAAGCCTGGCCCCAATAAAAGCAGGCGATCAGACCATTACCCTCACACTTCCGTCTGGGGAGTGGGATGCTATTGCCCTTCATTTCCTTGGGGAAAAAGATCCTATTTTCCTTAAGAAAACCGATGAGCAACACGTCACTCTATCAGATGGAAATCGAGTGTTAGCGATTAAGGACCAGCAAGTTGAATTGCCGATCTCAGAAACTGCTCATCAAAAACAAACTCAGATCATCTCAGCCTATGCCATCCGAGGAAAGACCATCACTAGTCCGGTCGTCTCTCTCTTACCTGCTATTGTGACGAGTTTGGGAGACCAAGAACCACCTGTAGTGACCCTTCCTGAGTACACAGAGCCAATCGGAACTGCTGGGCAAGAGGCCGCTATTCACTCTCTACCTAAATATGTCCTTCGAGTACTGAAAGATCAAGCAAGCCAGGTAGAGGTCATTAGTGGAGAAAATGAGATTGGTAGTGATAGTCATTTAGAGATTCAAAAGGTTCTTGACCAAGGTCTCTTTGGCAAGACCTACGATGCTTTCAACCTTCAACTCAAGGATAGAGAAGGGAATCCAGTTCCCGTAAAAGGAAGTGTACTGGTTCGACTTCCACTATCAAAAGAAGTGAAGCAAGTCTATGTCTTGACTCCTAATCAAGAACTCCAAGCAGTAGAATTTACACTACGAGAGGGCATGATTGAATTCATGGCACAAGAGTTAGGAACCTATGCCATTGTCTACCAGTCAGACTCCAGTGAACAAGTGGAACCGACTGTATCAGAAAGAAGGGAGCCAAACAAGCCAGTTTCAGAGAGCACGAGTCCAAGGAAGGCCGGTGATTCTTTAATGAGTGTTCCCAACTCTAAACAAGACCAGGCTTCGCAAAGACAACTTCCAAAAACGAATACCGGACACAGTTCATACCTACCCTTCTTAGCAGGACTCAGCCTTGTCCTCACAGCTACTTTCCTAGAGAAAAAGAAAAACGATTAGCTTGATGTAGCTGACAAGATCAATAAAAAGAGAGTGAGACAGAAATCGGTAATTCGTTAGAATTCGATTTCGTCGTCCCACCTCCGCACAGTTGAGTAGGGCTGTAAAAGCTGATGAATTCAGCGTAGTAGACCACTGCGTCTTGCTCGATAATCCAAAGACAATTGAGAGGCTAGGACTTTTGTCCCAGCCTCTTTTTCGTTTATCCTAAAACCAATTCGTCACTCACCAAGGTTTCACCACTATTCTGATGGAAAAGGCGCATCAAGTCTTCAACCGTCAGGTTCTTCTTTTCTTCCCCTTTAACATCGACCACGATCTTGCCTTGGTAGAGCATGATCAAACGATTGCCATATGCGATGGCATGATTCATATCATGCGTAATCATCAAGGTTGTCAAATCATGGCTTTCCACGATCTTTTGCGTCAATTCCATGACCATTTCACTGGTCTTGGGATCGAGCGCTGCGGTATGTTCATCCAGTAGCAAGAGTTTGGGTTTGACCAAGGCAGCCATGACCAAGGTCAAAGCTTGTCGTTGTCCCCCTGATAAGTATTGCGTATCCACTTTGAGGCGATTTTCCAAGCCAATATTGAGTTCCTTCAAAGCTGTTTTAAATTCCTCGCGGTCTTTTTCTTTGACCCCCCAACTGAGTCCCCGTTTTGCTCCACGTTTTTTAGCAATGGCCATATTCTCTTCAATGGTCAAGCGGGAAGCCGTCCCCATCTTAGGATCCTGGAAAACACGCGCAATATCCTTGGCACGCTTCCGAACGCTGGTCTGCTTAATCGATTTCCCTTCTAAAAGGATATCTCCTTGGTCCACTTGCAGGCCACCTGCCAGAATATTCATCAAGGTCGATTTACCGGCTCCATTTCCTCCAATGACGGAAATGAAATCTCCTTCTTCTACTGTCAGATCCAAGCCTTTGAGAACATGGTTTTCATTGACCGTACCTGCTTCGAATGTCTTATGGATATCTTCAATTTTTAACAATGTTGCCATTTATCTTCTCCTTCTAGTTGTTGCTTAATTTCAATCCACGAATCTTGAGACGTTTCTGGGCTTCTGGTGCGAACAAGACCAAGGCCAAGAGAATGGCGTTAAACAAACGGACCAAGTTTTGGTCTAGGTTTGGAATTTCGTAGATATTGAGGATAATGAGGCGGTAGACAATTGCCCCCACTCCAATCGAAAGCAAGCGTCCTCCAATGGTCAAATCATGGATCAAGACTTCTGCTAAAATAACAGCACTGAGACCTACGACGATGGTACCTGTACCAGAAGTCACGTCTGAGAAGCCATCTGTCTGAGCGAAGAGAGCCCCACACAATGCCACCAAGCCATTGGAAATCATGTAACCGAAAATCTTCATGGTGTCCACATTCACCCCATTGGCTTCACTCATCGGGATATTGTCACCAGTCGAACGAAGAACCAAACCAATCTGGGTTTTCATCAAGAGGGTCAAAATCAGACAGACCAATAACAAACAAGCAATACTAACAGCAAAGACTGCTTCCTCATTGGACAAACCCAAGCCCATCACAGACTTGAAAATGGTACTAGAATCTCCAATGGATAAATTAGGGACGCCCCCCATGATCTTAATATTGATTGAATAGAGTCCCGTCAGAGTCACAATCCCTGTTAAGAGCGCTGGGATCTTCATCTTGGTATGAAGAAGACCAGAGACCAAACCTGCTAGCATCCCTGCTAAAATCGAGAAGAGGGTCGCTATCCAAGGGTTTTGCCCTGCTTGGATTTGGGAAGCAACGACTGCAGCCCCAAGTGGGAAAGCCCCTTCTGCTGTCATATCCGCTATATCTAAAATGCGGAATGTTAAGAAAATACCAATGGCCATAATCGACCACAATAAACCTTCAGATAAGCTTGATAATACTAAATCCATCATCCATCTCCTATTTCTTTTCGTTTATACCAGAGAGATCAATCCCTAATTTCTTAGCCATCTCTTTGTTGACATACAATTCTAGATTTTTAGGCGCTTCCACTGCCAGTTCGCCTGCCTTTTCCCCTTTCAGGATACGAATCGCCATCCGAGCAGATTGACGACCCAACTCGGTGTAGTCTGTCCCATAGGTATAGAGCCCTCCTACTTGGGCCATTTCAATCGAACCTCCAATAACTGGAACCTGATGTTTCAAAGACACTTGTTTGATGGTTTCCATTGTGGAAGAAATGATGTTGTCTGTTGGGACAAAGACCATATCGACTTCTGACATCAAACTGTCAGCTGCCGCTTTCACATTATTACTGTCTAAAATGGTCTTCTCTACGACACGGTAGCCTTTGGCCTCAAGGACCTTCTTGGCTTCCTCTTTTTGAACGACGGAGTTGGGCTCACTTTGCGTATAGAGGATCCCAATCGTCTTAGCTGTTGGTAAAACCTTTTGAATCAGATCGACTTGCGTAGCAATGGCATCTGAAGATTGGTCGCTCGTTCCTGTCACATTGCCACCAGGCTGATCCAAGTTCTTGACCAACTTGGCAGCCAGAGGGTCCGTCACTGCGGAAAAGACTACCGGGGTCGTTTTGCTTGTATTGGCGATACTTTGTGCTGACGGAGTCGCAATGGCAAATACAAGATCACTTTCCTGTGACAATTGATTTGAAATATTTTTCAAATTTCTCTGCTCCCCTTGGGCATTTTGATAATCAATTTCAATCTCTTCTCCATCCACATAACCTTGTTTGGCTAACTCTTCGACAAAGCCTTTTCGAGTCGCATCTAGAGACTTATGGGTAATATACTGGGAAATCCCAATCTTGATCTTTTGATGCTTAGAGGTCTTCAAATGGTGGAGGGTCAAGAGGGAGGTCATTAGTAGACCAACTACCAGGACCGGTGCAATTAACTTCTTTACAATTTTCATGAAACATGTCTCCTTCTCTAAAACATTCAAACAGAATACAAAAAACCGTTTAGATGATTCTAAACGGTTGGTATCATTCCTCACAAACTTAAAAGTATGCCAGCATTGCCGTCCATTTAGATATCATCTATATGGACCACAATCAAAAATCTTAGCCACATAGATACAAACAAATTGCTCGTTTCGTTTGCATCCATGAGTTCATGTCTACAAACATTATCTAAAGTAGCTAAAGTAAAAGTTTTGATTCAACAATGTGGAGTTCGTGTTTTTCATAAGATTCTGCTTTCGTTTTTTTATGTTGACTATCTTACCGAAAATTTTTCAAGCTGTCAACCCTAAATTCAGAATTTTTTTAATTATCTTATTTTTTTCTACGTATATCAACAAAAAAAGTGCCCGATAGGGCACTAAATAAGCGAATATCTTATTTTTTAAAGGAGTATTCAATTCCATAATCATTTCCATCCACGGAAACTTTCAGCGTTCCATTTTCAATTTTATACTTGAGATCGTATTTAAGGAAATGACTCGCATCTTCATCCTGAATGAATCGGTGATCTTTTTCATCCACCTCACCTTCAAAGGCTACCATTTTAAGAGTGCCTTTTTTCACATCGATTTCAAGTCCCATATCCTCTAAATAGGAATTCTCACTGTTTTCTTGGATATAGTCTAAGGCATCCTCAACAGAGTAAAAATCATTGTCCCCATCATCATAGAGTTCCTTTGCAGCTCCCTTGAAATCAATCTTACCAATCACACTGATGGTTACTTTTTTCCCCTTTACCTCTACGATCATATCCATATCTTTTACAAATTCACTAGAAATATCTGATGTAGTAGAGAAAGTGCCTGCAAAAGCAGACTTCATTGTCTTTTTCATTTCAGGAGTAGCCGACCATTTTCCTTGAATACTATTTGGATTTTTAGTAAAAAAGAAAAATGCAAGCACAGATAAAACTGCAACAGCAACAAGACTACATAAACCAATAATCAGCCCTTTTTTAGACTTCTTACCTGGCATTGGAGCTTGTCCCATATATGGGGAACTAGCCTGGTAATTCAGTTGCCCATTGTTTGGGTAGCCTCCCTGCATCTGAGTGTTGTTATAAGATGCGAAGGGCGCTCCTGTTTGAGCCGCCTCCTGAACAGGAGCTTGTGGCTGAGTTCCACCTTGCCCAAAAGCTTGTTCTTGATGTTGATACTGACTTGCTCCACCTTGGAATTGATTTGGAGTTGGGCTTGCATCTCCAAATGGGGCTTGGCCTGTACCTCCAAACTGTGTTTGTTCTGGGGCTGGTGTCGCACCTCCAAACTGTGTTTGCTCTGGAGTTGGCGCTGCTCCTCCAAACTGTGTTTGCTCTGGAGTTGGCATTGCTCCTCCAAATGGAATTTGTTCTGGAGTTGGCGTTGCTCCTCCAAATGGTGTTTGCTCTGGAGTTGGCGTTGCTCCTCCAAACTGTGTTTGCTCTGGAGTTAGCGTTGCTCCTCCAAATGGCGTTTGTTCTGGGGCTGGTGCTGCTCCTCCAAATTTGGCTTGTTCTGGAAACGGTAAGGGACCTCCAAATTGTCCTTGATTGGAAACAGGTGCTGCACCTTCAAATGGAGATTGAATTGGGTTTACGGGCGTATTCGGTGTCGTTTGTGTTTCTGGACTTCCAAACGTACCAAAAGCCTGTTGGATTTCCTCTTGATTGGCCGGTCGACCATGAACCCTCTCAAACTCTGCTAACCATTCTTCTTGTTTCATTGCGATCTCCTTATAACCTTTAGTTATTTTATTATAAAGGAATTTCATGAGAGATGCAAATGCGTCTAAAATGAGCAAAAAAAATCAGGGAAACTCCCTGATTTTATGTTCTTTATTCTTGAACTTTTGTCGCTTGCTCATCTTCATCGACTAGGTCACTGACCTCAACCTTCACCTTGGTGACACGACCATTTTTTACCTTATCGTTTGTAAGGATTAAATGCTTCTTCATGCTGTCTACTTCAAAACTCAAGCGTTCCTTGTGACCTGGAATCCGTCCGACACCAGTCAGGTAGTAGCCTGCAATAGTATCCACATCATCACTTTCCAACTTCACATCAAAATACTCGTTGAAGTCATTTAGGGTCACAATCCCCTGCACAATATAGAGGTTGGGTTCAATTTCAAATACGTCATTTTCAGCCTTATCGGTCTCATCATCAATTTCACCGACGATTTCCTCAAGAAGGTCCTCCAAGGTTACCAGACCAGCCATTCCTCCATACTCATCAAGCAAAATGGCCATCTGATTTTGTGTATTCCGGAGCTCCTTCAAAAGATCATCCACAAAGATCGTTTCCGGTACAAATAGTGGTTCCTGAAGAATCTTGCGAAGAGCGATGTTATCAAATCCATTCACAAAACCTTCATTAAGCAAACGTTTGGTATGGATGAGACCAATGACATTGTCCTTGTCATCATCATAGACAGGAATACGAGAAAAATTCTGTTTCAAGATACTTTCGATGATTTCTCTGGTATCATCTTGGATATCCACCATAAAGGCATCCGTACGAGGAACCATTAGCTCACGCGCCATCAGCTCATCTAGTGAAAAGACTCCTTGCAACATTTCAATCTCGTCAGCATCCAGACTCGTTTCACTCTTAGCCAGCATATAAGCAATCTCATCTCGTGACATCTCTTCGTCTGCATCATCGAATTGCATAGGGGTCAGACGACTGACCAGATTGGTTGATGCCGATAAGAGCCAGACAAAGGGGCTAACGATTTTCCCTAGTAAAATAACGATTGGAGCCGTCCGAACAGCCAAGCTATCTTTCAGATTCATGGCAATACGCTTCGGATATAACTCACCAAATACAATCGAAATATAGGTCAGAAAAGCCAGTGAGAGGAAGCTAGCTATCGCACGTGCTGTCTCCGTATTTCCCATCCAAGAAGCGATTACTTTCCCAAGATCATCAGCTAGGCTTGCCCCAGATAAGATGGTAATCAAGGTGATACCAACCTGAATCGTAGATAAAAAGTGGTTGGGATTTTCCAACACCTTTAAGAGACGAATATATTTCTTATCACCTTCCTCCGCCTTTTGCTCTACGCGAGAACGGTTCAGCGATACCATCGACATCTCCGTTGCAGAGAAAAATGCATTTAATAAGGTCAATACAAATAGTAAAACAAATTGCAGTATTAAATCCTGACTGCCAGGGTCTTCCATGGATATTCTCCTCAATGTATAGTAATAATGCCCATTATATCATATTTTTTAAAATGGTGCATAGTCGCAAAAATTTCCCTCCTAAAAGAGGAGGGAAGGCTCAGTTATACTCCATAACGTGTAAAATCATAAAAGAGCACATTCAATTTTTCTACAAGTTCCAAAAGGGTCAAACTACTTGTACAAATAAATTTTTTCCCTTTGATATCCGGAATCATAAAGTTGGCAACAATGACATCATACTCAGTGTGCTCTAGTTCATGAAGATTAAAGTCATGCTTGATAACCTGTGAAAACTCAAAGTTATCCGTACAATAGAATTTTAAGAAGTCAATCATAGACTTGGCATGGTGGTCATCGTATCGGCTAATGATTAAGACTTTGACAGCTGTCCGTCTCCTTAATAGTTGAGGCAATAGATTTTCCCAATGTGAAAATACGGTATAAATCTGATGCTTGAGGTTTTCAGGGTTTTCATGAAAGCCCATCTCTTTGAGATAGTGATACAAACCAGTTTCAACATCCTGATAAAATTTAGGGAAGAGGGTTCGATAATCCTCATTGGTATAGCTCTTGGTATCATAGAGAAGAAATTCACCAAAGATTTCACGCCGCTCCAAATAGGCAGTGTTGTGAATATGCATGATCATCTCTTCATAATTCTCAAGTTCTAAGCCATAAGATTTACTCAGGTGATCAAGAAATTGAGAGGCTAAAATATAGGATTTTTTTGTAACAGCATCTTCCTCAGTAGCGTTGATCAAATCCTGTGGGGTAAAATAGAAGCGTTTCTGTAGGAAGATAATAAAGAGCTGTTCAATGGTTTCTTCGTTAAATTCTACACCCAACTGCAAACCAAAATAACGAAGCATCTCATTGATTTTTGGGAGCTCTTGATAGAGATAAGCGTATTGTTCAAAATTATTGGCCCCTTCAATTCGATAACCTTGCTTAATCCGGTATAGGTAGACCGTCAGCATGATTTTATAGGAATGGAAAATCGAATAAGTCAGTGGGATTTCTGTCAATTTATAGAAGAAGGTGATGAAATCAATAATGACTTGCTCTCTGATATCTGGAAATGGCCACTCCAAATAATAATACCGCTCTGCAAAATACTGGGAATAGAAAAAGCGAATATCGACTTCGTCCCCCACAACATTTAGAGGATTCAAGGTGATTCGAATATTGTACTTTTCCTGAATAATTTGGTTGATATTTCGAATCAAGCGATAAAATGATTGTTGGCTGAGATCATACCGTCTACAAATTAAGTCACTGGAAACATCCTTATGGAAGAACAAGTATTCCAAGAGGGAGAAAGCTGTAGATTCTTTAAAGAAGTGATGGTACACCACCTCAATCCCAATCGAATCGTCATAGCTAATTTTAATACCATTTGTCGAAGATTCAATCAAAAATTCATTAAAAACCGTCCGTAAATTTGAAAGATCCTCCTTTAACGACCGCTCTGTACAATCTAACATTTCAGCGAGTTCCTTCAAATGAAACCAGCGCTTTTCACGAATTAATGTTTCTAGCAAACGCATTTGGCGTCGCTGCTTTTTGGCAAGCAATTCTATCATCTTATAGAAACTCCTTGATTTTGTATCATTACTAATTCATTATAACATATTTTCTTAAAGGAAAGCTAAAAGTTTACGATTCAAGCGCTTAGCCTATCCTGTCTAAGTCTATACTCAAAAAGGAATGGTCACCCATTCCTTTTTGAACGTAGACATACTATTGTTTTACATAAAACAGCTAGATAATTTTCAAAAAATGACTCTTATTTTTTGAGTCATTCAAGTAGAGCTAAAACTTTCCGCTGTGAGAAAAGTGCCTGAAACAATTAAGTTTCAGGCACTCGGAATTATTGAGAGTAAAACAGTTTGGGAAACTGTTTTAGCCTGAGCCCAGAGATTAAAGAGCGAAGAGGCTCAATACAAATTGAACACGGGCTTCGGATTGTGTCAAAAAGATAAGTTCTCCTAGAATCAAAAGATTCTGCGTCAAACTTCCTATTTTGACTTTATCCGCGAACGCCCTTTGCATCTTGATTTAGTCTTGGAACTTCGACGAAGTTCGCTGACGTCCGTACTCACCTAAGGAAAGTTTTTTTAGAAGACTTTATCTTCAATTTGAAAGGAATGGTCACCCATTCCCTTCTCGTTTATTCTGTTAGGATTTATTGATGATTCCATACTCCTCTTGCTTGCGCTGTTCCTTTGTCTTTTTATGATTTTCATACAAGGCCACGAGGAATTTCACGATCTCTTTACCGATCGAATAAACCGGAATGGCCACAACCATCCCAATCACACCATAGATGTTACTGGATAAGAGCAAGAGGACCATGATGGTAATAGGATGTACCTTCATCACCCCTCCCACAATCCGAGGGTAGAGGATATTTCCGTCAATCTGTTGGACGATGAGCATGAAGATGACCGCTTTGATCATCATATTGAAATCCGTGAAGGCATAGGTAACCACCATAGGAATCAAGCCAATCGTCGGTCCAATATAGGGAATGAGGTTAGCCAAGGCTGAGAAAATGGCAAAGACCAAGGCATACTTCAAACCGATAAAACTGTAGCCAATAAAGGCTAAAGTCCCGATAATTAAAGCATCGATAGAAATTCCACTAATATAGCGAGAAACTGTTTGGTTGAGACTCACTAAGAGAGAGGTAATATTCCGCCGGTCATTTTTCAGGATGGTCCGCTCTAACATCGGTAGCAGTTTTTTCCCATCAATCAAGAAGTAAACTAGGAATATCGGTGTCATCACCAGAATGAAGAGTGTATTCACAATCGTTGACACCACACTACCCAAACTATTGGTCACACTATTTAAGATATTTTGTAGAATATCCACATAAGATAGGTTTAGTTGCTGAATGGTTGATTGGATATTGATACTCTGAAAGGCTGGATTCTTTGATAACTTCGTTACAAAACTTTGCACTTCCCAATACAAGCCTTGGGTTGAATTAATCAAGCTTGTCAACTGGTTGATCAAAATAGGCAAGATATAAACAATCCCATAAATAATCAATCCAAAAAGGGTTACCAAGGTTAATAGAATGCCCAAAATTCGATTCAGATGAAATTTCTTTTCCAAAAATTCTACGATTGGATTGGTGATGTAGTACAAGAAACCAGCAATCAAAAATGGAAGAATAATGGTATTCAGAACGGATACAAAGGGAGAGATCAGGCTTCCCATACTTCCCCAAATATAGAATATAATTGTTAATAATAGGACTTCACAGGTCCAGAAAAATAATTTACTTTTATGAAACATCCCTTTCCTCCTATCTGCTATTTTATCATATTTATGGTAAAATAGAGAATATTTTTATGAAGGTTAAAAAGATGAAAGAAAGCTTAATTGAACTGAAAGACGTTACTCTCAGAAAAGAAGGAAAAAATCTCCTTTCCCGTTTGAATTGGACCGTCAACAAGGGGGAAACCTGGGCCATCCTTGGACTGAATGGTGCTGGCAAATCAACCCTACTCCGTCTCTTAATGGCGGAATATTGGAAAACGGAAGGGGAAGTTTCTGTCCTTGGAACACAATTTGGACAAGGAGGGATTCCTGAGCTCCGCAAGCGAATCGGAGTGGTCAGCTCCTTTATTTCTGAGCGCATCCCTGAATCTCTATCCCCAGAAGAAATTGTCCTCACAGGAAAATACAAGAGTAGCATTCTTTATACAGCTTATGGAGAAAAAGAACTCGAGGAAGCACGATCCATGTTGCGTCGCATCGGTGCTGCTTCTTTGATTGGGCGAAAATACCGGACTCTCTCTCAAGGGGAAAAACAGACGATTCTAATCGCCCGTAGTCTCATGGAAGAACCCGATCTTCTCATCTTTGACGAAGCCTCCAGTGGGCTTGACTTATTTGCTCGGGAAGCGATCTTTCAGCTAATCCAACAGATCAAGCAGATGGAAAAGGCGCCGACCATTCTCTTTGTCACCCACCATGCAGAGGAAATCACCAAGTCCTTTAGCCATGTCCTTCTCCTCAAGGAGGGACAAAGTTTTGCCCAAGGACCCAAGGAGGAAATTCTCACCCAAGAAACGCTATCAGCTTTCTATGGAGGGAAGGTCCAGCTGATTCCAATCGGGGAAGAACGCTATTATATCCAGCCAGAGCAGTAAAAAGACTTACTAAGATACAAAACAAAGAGATTGGGACAAGCGTCACCAATCTCTTTTCTTCTATTAAAGCGGAAACTCACTTTTACCGATTCCGAGCATAATTAATCATGTCATAAGGAAGAGTATTGGCACTTTCTCTTAAGGAATAGTTTTCCAATTCGTTGACATTTTGGCGCATGCGACGCGCATACTTGGCCGAAATCAAGTGCTGCTCCTCATATTCGAAAATCAATTTTCTTTCTAAGTAATAGCCTCTTAGCATCTCGTCAATATTATTGGGCTTGATGCGATTGATAACCCGCTCTACAAAAGCACCACTGGTAATCAACGATGTTTCCCGCAGACGAGATTCTTGAAGGAAGGAAATCAAGGTACTCCGATAAATCCCTTTTAGGTTTTCCAAACTCTCGATAATAATTTCCGTATTGGCCAGATACAAGGCAGCAATCTGGTCATAGTCGATGGCTTCAAGCTTGTAATTCTCTCCGTTTTTCCATGCCCGAATACCGGATCCAAAGGTCACAAGCTCGTGCAACAGCAGTCGGAGCAGGCGGAAGAGCACCAAGAAATAATAGGTCAGGCGAGATGACAGATTGCGGTTGACCTTCTGCTCCATGGATCGAAGATAACGTTGGTAGACATGGTAACTTCTATCTCGAATCTTTCCTTCTTCATAAGCCTGTTCCAAACCATCGTTCTCGATACTGAGAATAAGGAGTTTCAGTTGCTCCCAGTCTCTTTGAGTCGCCTTATCTTCCTGATTGAGAATCATATTTTCTATCCGTCCATGATAATTATCAATCGCCGCGTATAAAGGACCCTTCTGCTTGGTCACCGTCAACTCTTTCTCCAATAGCATGACGACATCGTTCAAGATGGCAATATGCATCAAATGATCATTGGATTCCTCTTTGTCCTCGGATAGTTTTGGTAGGACGAGAAGTCCGATTAAAAAACTACACAAGGTGACCCCTGCTACTAAAAACAAGAGAACTGGATATTCTGCTTCTAGATGCGTCGGTATCAAGAGAATGGTCGCGATAGACACTGTTCCTTTGACCCCTGAAAAGGTCAACAAGAGGGCATCTTTCAGATACTTGTCAATGGATTTTTTCAATCGGAAACCCCGATACCAGTAAAATCCATACACCATTAAAAAGCGAATCAGGAACAAGAGCCCCGTCAATAAGAGAACAGTCACAATCAAGAGCAGATTGTTGTAAAAGGGAGTCCTCAAAATTGGCTCAGAAATCATCTCCAACTCCATCCCCAAGAGGACAAAGACAGACCCGTTGAGGATAAAATTGACTGTATTCCATACCGTATGCGTGACCGTATCCACCTTAGCTTCTAGTAGGGTAATTTTCTTAAACCGACTAGCCTTTAGGATCCCAGCCACAACAACCGCAATAATCCCTGATACATGGATCTCTTCTGCGATAAAGAAGGTCAGTAAGGGGAGACTCAATTCTAAAATGAGTTCACTGGCAATATCCGTTGCCCGAACACTGAGCAGTAATTTTTGAAGCCCACGGTTGACAGCAGCTGTCACAATCCCGACCGCAAACCCTCCTAAAATAGAGATGACCAAGTCCCAACTAGCTTGGCCCAAGGAAAAGACTCCAGTGGTCCATGCAGCTAGAGCCACACGAAAGGCAACCAAACCTGAAGCATCGTTGAGTAAGCCCTCTCCTTTTAGAATGTTGGAGATTCGTTTTGGAAAGGTAAAGCGTTCCGAAAGGGAGGCAAAGGCCACCAAATCAGTCGGCCCGAGCGCTGCCCCTACTGCCATACAGGCCGCTAGTGGAATTCCTAGCCACAAGAGATGGGCCAACCACCCCAAGCTAAGGGTCGAAATAAAAATAACCGGGAAGATTAAAAAGGCGATAATGCGCCAGTGCTTCAGAATCGAGGTGATGTCTGCTTCTTCTGCTTCTCGAAAGAGGAGCGGTCCAATAACCAAGGCCAAAAAGAGCTCGGTATCTAAGTGGTACTCCGAATTGGGTAAGAGAAAGCCAATCCCAATCCCCAATAATATCTGGATCAAAGGGAGGGGTAAAGTCGGAATCAACTTATTGGTCGCATTGGAGACAATCAGGATTAAGGAAAAGACAATGGCGTATACAAGAATCTCCATCCCTTATCCTCCTGATCGTTGGTTACAACAGTCCTCAAAGAGTTGCTTTTGTTCTTGGATCTTTTGATCAATCTTTGTCAGATCCTTGTGCTCAATTTTCTTCTGGCAACGTTCCATTTCAAGAGAGACCAGCTTCTTCTTGATTTTGATCATCTTTTTGCTCATCCGTGCTTCATCTAAAAAACCAACGGCACGTTCATGAGAGGTGGACTCCACAAAATCGTGGCGAAGAGCATCAATTTTATTTTTTAAAAATTCTTTATCCATGGCGATAACTTTCTAATTTTTCGATCATGACCAAAAATGGGGGGTGATTGATCTGGTTCAGAGTCCGGTAACTAGTGACCGTAAATTCTTGTTGAGGAAGTTGGGAGACAAACTCCAAGACAGCATCTTTTTCTAGGTCCCCACCCTCATGACCATAATAGATCATAATGGCTATTCGCCCTCCCTTGATCAAGCGGTGACAGAGTTTATCAATAGCTTGGATCGTTGTTTTAGGCTGGGTAATAATCGACTTGTCTGCTGAAGGAAGATAGCCTAAGTTGAAGATAGCCGCCTTGACCTGGTCCACATAGCGATCTACTTCTTCATGCCCCTTTAAAAGAAGATGGGCATTGGAAAGACCTGCTTCTTCCAAACGCTTTTGCGTTTGGACCAAGGCCTGCTCTTGAATATCAAATGCATAGACTTCTTTGGCTAGTTTTGCCAAGAAAAGGGTATCATGCCCATTGCCCATGGTCGCATCAACCACAGTATCTTGATCTGTAATGACCTCCCTAAGAAAATCATGGGCCATCTCTAATGGTCGCAACATGCTACTCCTCCTATTTTCCTACTTTACAACCTTGAACACTTCCACGACGACGCATCTCAGCTTCAATGGCATTCAGAACTTCCCACTTATTGAGACTCCACATCGGTCCTATCAGCATTTCGCGTGGAGCATCTCCTGTAATCCGGTGGATGACGATCTCCTTGGGAATGATCTCCAGTTGGTCACAGATGACCGACACGTATTCCTCCTGACTCATCAATTGCAATCGTCCTTCATGGTAGTCTCGTTGCATCCGGGTATTGGTCATGAGATGGAGCAGGTGCAATTTAATGCCCTGGATATCGTTGTCTGTTACACAACGGCGGACATTCTCCACCATCATCTCATGCGTCTCCCCAGGAAGACCGTTGATTAAGTGTGAAACAATCTCTGCCTTAGGGACCTGTTGGCGAATCCGCTTCACCGTTTCCACATAGAGTTCATAGCTATGGGCTCGGTTGATCAATTCAGATGTCGTTTCATAGGTCGTCTGCAAACCCAGCTCAATAGTCACATGCATGCGCTCTGTCAATTCTGCTAGATAGGCCAACGTTTCATCCGGCAAGCAGTCTGGTCGTGTCCCGATGTTAATCCCTACGACACCTGGTTCATTGATGGCTTGCTCATAGCGCTCCCGAATGACATCGACGGATTCATGCGTATTAGTGAAATTTTGAAAATAGACCAAATACTTTTTGACGTCAGGCCATTTGCGGTGCATAAAATCAATTTCTTTGTAAAACTGATCCCGAATAGGGGCATCTGGTGCTACGATGGCATCCCCAGAGCCAGAAACTGTACAAAAAGTACAGCCCCCTCGAGCAACAGTTCCATCACGATTGGGACAGTCAAAGCCCGCATCGATTGGGACTTTGAAGGTCTTTTCTCCAAATAAAGTTCGGTAATAATCATTTAAGGTCGTATAGGATTTCATACCCCTCATTATAGCAAAAAAGCAGAGT
>NZ_JBYQGU010000014.1:0-45537 GCF_058200455.1 Streptococcus sp. SCPM-O-B-15294 (M123)
AGAGTGCGTCTCGCACTCCTTTCCCTTGTTTTCACGATAGGTTTTAGGACCTATTCTGTCCTTATATCATTCTTCTTTATCCGGAATCACTTTGAACAAATAATAACTGATAAAAATAGTTAGTCCCAATAGACCTAATTTCACAAACCAGAGTGGTGCCAGGTAAATGGAAATCCCCATCAAAAGATAAATTTGTAGAATAATTCTTTTTTTCCGCTTTTTTGAGATCGACTTGGTTTCCCGATAATCCGCTACATAAGTTTGGTACAACTTGGTCCCATGCAACCATTTTTCAAAGCGTTGAGAACTCTTGGCAAAACAAGCCATAGCTAATAAAAGAAACGGGGTCGTTGGTAAAATAGGTAATGGAATCCCAATAATCCCTAATCCTAAGGAAATAAACCCTACTGTTATATACACATATTTCAAACTAACTGCTCCTATCCTTCAACTCATTTCAAGCCTACACTACTGACCTAAAAAGGAGATGAGGTCATCTCCTTTTTTAATCATCTAGATATCTACTAATGGAGTCGCTGTATCTGGAGATGTATCCAAGACGTCAAAATCATGCCCCACTGCTAGATCTGCTCGAGCCAGTTGATTAACCATGGTCATATGGGCCAATTCTTTAATATTGTTTTCCTTAGATAAGTGGCCCAGATAAATCTTTTTGGTCTTATTGCCTAGGGTCCGAATCATGGCATCTGCACCATCTTCATTAGAGAGGTGGCCCAAATCGGATAAGATCCGTTGCTTTAATCGCCAAGCATAAGAGCCAGCTCGTAGGATTTCCACATCGTGGTTGGACTCGATCAAATAGCCATCTGCATTTTCAACAATCCCCGCCATCCGATCACTGACATAACCTGTATCCGTCAGCATGACAAAGCTCTTCCCATCCTTCATGAACCGATAGAACTGGGGAGCCGCAGCATCATGGCTGACACCAAAACTTTCCACATCCAAATCCCCGAAGGTTAAGGTCTTACCCATTTCAAATAAATGTTTCTGGGAGTCATCGACCTTCCCAAGGTACTTGCTTCCCTCCATGGCCTTCCAGGTAGCTTCATTGGCGTATAGGTCCATCCCGTATTTACGAGCTAGCACACCAACGCCATGAATGTGATCCGAATGTTCATGTGTGATTAAAATAGCATCAAGATCTTCGGGTTTGCGATCAATCTCTGCAAGCAAACCTGTAATTTTCTTCCCGGACAAGCCTGCATCTACTAGAATTTTCTTCTTAGGAGTCTCTAAGTAAAACGAATTACCACTCGATCCTGAAGCTAAAATACTATATTTAAACCCTTTTTCATCCATTAGTTTTCTTATTCATCCTCATTATCCCATCCATCATCCAGGATAGCATCTTTATCATATGGTAGGACAATCGTGAAAGTAGAACCTTTTCCATATTCACTCTTGGCCCAGATAAATCCTTTGTGTTGCTTGATAATTTCCTTGGCAATGGCCAGTCCTAAACCAGTCCCACCTTGGGCGCGACTACGTGCCTTATCCACGCGATAAAAGCGGTCAAAAATTCGTGGGAGGTCCTTTTTAGGAATGCCTAAGCCCTCATCCGAAATCGAGATAATCAACTGGGCATCTGTCGTTTTCATTCCCACACGAATTTCCCCACCATCTGGGGAATATTTGATAGCGTTATTTAAGATATTGTCTAAGACCTGTGTCATCTTGTCTGTATCAATTTCAACCCAGACAGGAGAAATAGGATAATCACGAACAATATCATATTTCTTCTCGCCAGCCTGGTTCTTCATCTTATCAAAGCGGTTCAAAATGAAGGTGATAAAGGCTGTAAAGTTGGTCAATTCAACATCCAATTGACTGGTTTCATTATCGATCCGTGAAAGACTCAATAAATCCGTCACCATCCGCATCATCCGGTTGGTCTCTGTCAAAGATACTTTGACAAAATCCGGTGCAACTGGCTCTGAAATGGCCCCATCATCCAAGGCTTCCAGGTAGGATTTAACACTGGTCAGTGGTGTCCGGAGTTCATGACTCACATTCGAGACAAAGAGACGGCGTTCCCGCTCTTCCTTGTCCTGTTCGGTTGTGTCATGCAAGACGGCAACCAGACCAGAAATAAAACCAGACTCTCTCCGAATCAAAGCGAAGCGAACCCGTAAAGAGATGTACTCCCCATTTTCATCCTGCGAATCGATCGTCAATTCTGGAACATTGGTAATCAAGTCACGCAGTTCATACTCTTCACTAATGCCAAGCAGATCTAGAATACTGATATTCATGACCTCTTCGACCACGACATTAAGCTGTTTAGCCGCCATTTCATTGACCAAGATAATCTGTCCCCGACGATTGGTCGCTAAGACCCCATCTGTCATATAGGAAAGAATACTGGTCAAGCGCTTGGTTTCTTGTTCCAGGTTTTCATGCGTCAAACGAATCACTTCAGATAAATCATTGATATTGTTGGAAATCTCTGTTAATTCAGGACCCCCTTGTAAATCAATGATATCGGAATATTCTCCAGCAATCAAACTCTTAATCTTATCATTCAACAAGCGTAGCTTCATGTTATCCCGACGATTTTCTAGGATCAGTAAGGCTACCACGATAATGAATCCAAGAGTGATTAAAATAAAAACAAAATTATAAGAGGTCATGACTTCTTTGATATGATTAATCATTGTTTCTCATATAGTAACCGACACCACGGCGCGTTAAAATATACTCTGGACGGCCAGGAATATCTTCGATTTTTTCACGCAAACGTCGAATCGTTACGTCCACTGTCCGAACATCACCAAAATAATCGTAGCCCCAGACAGTTTCCAGCAAATGCTCACGAGTCATGACTTGGCCTACATGGGTCGCCAAGTGATAGAGCAACTCAAATTCACGATGGGTCAACTCAAGCTCCTTGCCTTTTTTCTGAGCAAGAAAAGCATCCGGAATGATTTTCAAGTCCCCAATCACAATCTCTGAATCTGATGTAGACTCTGTCTGCGATTCTACCGTTAGTTCTGTCCGACGCAACAAAGCTTTTACGCGAGCTTGAAGCTCACGATTTGAGAATGGCTTGGTCACATAGTCATCCGCCCCAATTTCAAGACCGATGACCTTATCAAATTCTGTATCCTTAGCAGATAAAACAATAATCGGCACATTACTAGTCTTCCGAATGGTACGCGCCACTTCCAAGCCGTCAATTTCAGGCAACATGAGGTCCAAGATCAAAATATCTGGGCTCTCAGCTTCGAAAACAGCCAGTGCTTCTTTACCATCGAAGGCAGTTAAGACTTCATAGCCTTCTTTGGCCATATTGAATTTTATAATATCCGAAATCGGCTTTTCATCATCTACAACAAGAATTTTCTTCATACATGTACCTACTTCTATTTTTTCTTTGCTTCTTCAAATCTCTGTCCTTTCATTATAGCAAATTTCTTTGAAAAATGGGAGTTATACTTTGATTTGTAAAGAAAGAGAAAGAAAAAGGTTATGCAATGGAAAAAATATTAATCACAACATAGAGGTCACTAAAACAGCGCTTGAATAATTATTTTCAATCCACAAAAGAGGCTGGGACAAAAGTCCTAGCCTCTTAATTGTTTTTGGATTGTCGAGAAAGACGCAGTGGTTGAGTGGGCTCTACTACGCTGATTTCATCAGCTTTTACAGCCCTACTCAACTGTGCGGAGGTGGGACGACGAAATCGAATTCTAACGAATTACCGATTTCTGTCCCACTCTTTTCTATCTGTTAGTTTGCTACACGAGATTTATTGGCAATGTCTGCAAGAATCAATTCTACAAATGCATCTACCGGCATAGTTTCTGTTTCTTTTTGTCCATAACGGCGAACGTTTACGGCTTTCTCTTCCATTTCCTTGTCACCAACGATCAATTGGTAAGGAATCTTTTGAGTTTGTGAAGCACGAATCTTGAACTGCATTTTTTCATTGCGCTCATCCACGTCTGCACGAACCCCACGGTCACGGAGTTTCTTAGCTACTTCCCAAGCGTAGTCCACGTGTTTTTCGTTAGAAACTGGGATAAGAGTCACTTGGTGTGGGGCAAGCCATGTTGGGAAGGCACCCTTGTAGTTTTCAATCAAGATAGCTGTGAAGCGTTCCATAGTTGAGATAACACCACGGTGAATCATAACTGGACGGTGCTCTTCACCATCCGCTCCGATGTATTTAAGGTCGAAGCGTTCTGGAAGCAAGAAGTCAAGCTGGATGGTAGAAAGAGTTTCTTCTTTACCAAGGGCAGTCTTAACCTGGATATCCAATTTTGGACCGTAGAAAGCAGCTTCTCCTTCAGCTTCAAAGTAGTCCACGCCCATTTCATCAAGTGCTGCACGAAGCATGGTTTGAGCATTTTCCCACATTTCATCGTTATCAAAGTACTTGTGGGTATCTTGAGGGTCACGAAGAGAAAGGCGGAAGCGGTATTCGTTTAAGTTGAAGTCTCCGTATACATCGATAATCAACTGAAGGGCACGTTGGAATTCTTCTTGGATTTGTTCTGGAGTGACGAAGAGGTGACCGTCGTTCAGAGACATTTCACGTACCCGTTGAAGACCTGTAAGGGCACCTGATTTTTCATAGCGGTGCATCATCCCGATTTCAGCGATACGGATTGGCAATTCACGGTATGAGTGAACATGATGTTTGAAGACTTGGATGTGGTGTGGGCAGTTCATTGGGCGAAGGACAAATTCTTCACCGTCACCCATGTCCATAGTTGGGAACATATCTTCTTGGTAATGATCCCAGTGACCAGAAGTCTTGTAAAGTTCTACAGAAGCAAGTGGTGGAGTATAAACGTGTTGGTAGCCAGAAGCCAACTCCTTGTCGACAATGTAGCGTTCCAATTCACGACGGATAGTGGCACCATTTGGCAACCAGAATGGAAGACCTTGACCAACCTCTTGAGAAATCATGAAGAGGTCAAGCTCTTTACCAAGTTTACGGTGGTCACGTTCCTTAGCTTCTTCACGCATTTGAAGGTAGTTCTTCAAGTCTTTCTTGTCAAACCAAGCTGTACCGTAGATGCGTTGCATCATGGCATTGTCGCTATTCCCACGCCAGTAAGCACCAGCTACATTGAGAAGGTGGAAGATTTGAATACGACCTGTTGATGGGACGTGTGGGCCACGGCAAAGGTCAACGTACTCACCTTGACGGTAGATGGTCAAGCCACCTTCGTCTTCTGAGTGCTCTTCAATCAATTCCAATTTGTATGGATCGTTTTTGAAGATTTCACGCGCCTCGTCTTTAGTCACTTCTTCACGAATTGATGGGAAGTTTTCTTTAACGATTTTCTTCATTTCTTCTTCGATACGAGGAAGGTCTTCGTTAGAGATTTGACCCGCTTGGTTGTCTGTATCATAGTAGAAACCATCTTCGATAGCTGGACCGACACCCAAATGAATGTCTGGGAAGAGGCGACGAGCTGCTTGAGCAAACAAGTGAGCCGCTGAGTGACGCAAGATTGGAAGAGCGTCTTCGTGATCAGGTGTCACAATTTCGATGCTCCCGTCTTCGGTGATAGCACGAGTGGTATCAATCAATTTGCCGTTGAATTTACCAGCAAGAGCTTTTTTAGCTAGGGAATTGCTGATAGATTGGGCAATGTCAAAAGTTGTAACGCCAGATTCGAATTCACGAACAGCGCCATCTGGGAAAGTAATCTTAATCATAATCTTCTCCTTATAAATTTTTAAATATCTTAGTTATAGTGAAACTCTTTTTGATTTCTTCATCAAAAAAGCAAAAAAGCGACCTCCTCGAAAGGACGTCGCAACGTGGTTCCACCTTCATTTATGTTCCTCAAAAAAGAGGAACACCTCTGATTGGCTCTAACGTAGCCACCGTTTTATGTTTGCATAAAAAGTTCATCGAGTAGTCCCAAATCTATCCTCTACGCGATTTCCAGCCCCACGCGTTCTCTATCAGATTTCCTAGATTTGATATGTCTCTGACTAGTATTATAGCACGATTGAAATATTTTGCAAGAGGAAAAAGCCTCACATCCGTAAGAGGTCCTTCTTTTGAACCTCTTACGGATGTGATTTACTCTAATCCAATAACTTGGTAATGTTGCGAATCTTTTTCACCTGTTTAAAGGAACCTTTCATGATTCTCACAGACCCATTCACAGGCATAGCGATGACCTTTTGTGGAATTTTCACAATAGACTTGGTTACTCGTTTGGTACGGCTTTCCTCAGGATGACGTTCATTATAAAAATCTTTCGAAATAATGGCATCCAGATAGAACTCATAGACCCTGCGACCAAAGTTTGTAGAAGAAATTTCATAAAGCTTCTCCTCCCACTTAGCCTCATCCTTTTCTGGTGTGGCTATGGTCGCTTCTAAAATAGCTGCTGCCAAATCTTCTTCCCGGTCATACAAGATTCCGAACATCCGATCATTGATCACATTATCTAAGTAAGGATTACTCTGAGCAATTAGGGGTGTCCCACTAGCGATACTCTCCAAATAGGTCAAGCCTTGCGTCTCACTAGTCGAAGCTGAAATGAAGAAATCTGCCGCCTTATAGTAAAGAGCTGTTTCATTTGGTGGAATCATCCCTGTAAAGACGACCGCATCTGATACACCAAGCTTGGCCGCTTGTTTTTTTAAATCATCCAGATAAGGTCCATCTCCAGCCACAATCAATTTAATATGCGCATTTTCTTCTAACACTTTAGGCAAGGCCGCAATAACGGCTTGGATATTTTTCTCGTAAGAAACCCGTGACAAGCTCAAGAGCATGATTTCACCCTCTTGAATGCCTAATTTTTCACGAAGGGCTTGCGTTTCCACTTGTGTGATTTCAGGGCGTTCAAATTTTGCCAGCTCAATTCCTGTTGGAATAATCCGTTTTTCAGCCTTGACCTTATATTTCAGCAAGAGGTCATAGACAATCTCACTCGGGCAGATGACCCCATCCAAGTCATTCATATAACCACGGACAATGTACTTGACCATACTTGGACGGATAACCATCCCCTTGGCAATATAACGCACATAATCTTCATACTGGGTATGATAGGTATGAATCACTGGAATCCGAAGCTCCTTAGCAATCCAAACTCCGAGTAATCCTAAAGAAAACTCTGTCTGCGTATGGATCATATCCAACTTGTATTGTTTGGCAATGGCTAAAGCCTTGGTAAAGCCGCGATAAGCAATCCGCCGATCCTTAAAAGCAAAGAAAGGGATACTTGGAATGCGGATAATTTGCCAGTCCTCATAGCGGTTGACATCCTTATCCGTCGTCGTAAAGATAAAAACAGTATGTCCCAACTTCTCCAATTCTGTTTTAAGGGTTCGAATACTGGTCGCAACCCCCGATACCTGTGGAAAATAAGTATCTGTAAATAATCCAATACGCATATTACATCTCCAATACTTGCTGATAGGCTTTCACTAGCTGATCCGCTACCAAATCAATTGAGCGACTTTGAGCGACTCGATCTCCTGCATCGCGCTTGTCCACTTGACCAGACAAAACTTTTTCAAGAGAGTCCACAAACTCATCCACTGAATGACACAATTCTGCTGACTCTTGGTCCACCCAACCATGATAGACTGGAATATCCCGGAGGACAACATGCTGGTGACCCGCTAAGGCCTCTAGGACAACAATCCCTTCCGTTTCCTCATAAGACGGGAAGAAAAAGGCATCCGCACCTGTCATAGCCCCTTGGAATACAGCTCCCTTGAAATAGCCAGGAAATTCAACATTGCTCGGATGATCTTTCTCGACCAGACGACGAATAGCCCGGGGGATCAACCATTTATTAATCGACCCCAACCAAATAAAGCGGACATCTGGCATCCGACGAGCCACCTCTACAAAGTCTTCAATCCCTTTTCGCCTAAAGTAGAGCCCCGCACATAAAACGACCTTCTCTCCTTCTTGGATATTAAAGTGCTTCCGAAAAACCTCTTCTTTTTTGGGATCTTTTTTATATTTAGACAAATCAATCCCATTAGAAACAGCGACAATTGGAGTCTTGACCCCGTAGGACTGAATCAGTTGTTTCGAATACTCTGAAGGGGTAATAATAAAATCGGCTTTTTTATACATATGAGCCAAGTATTTGCCAAATAAGGGAGCAAACAAATTGGACCCGATAAATGAATTTTGGAAATCTTCCCGTGTGGAATGTCCATGCATGATGACCTTTTTCCCCCGACGTTTGGCAGCATGTAATAGCAACAAACTCCGAGGACCATAGGTATTAATATGAACCACATCGTAGTCTCCTAAAATATCTGTGGTGTAGGGGATTCCAGCCAAATCCAAGGCATGCATCTGGTGTTGGAGGGCACGACCGATCCCCGACTTTTGTAAAACGGATTTTCCTTCTAGATACAGTAAAACTTTCATACCCTCTATTATACCTGATTTAGCAGACCCCTTCAAGTTTTACCGGAGATTCATACAGAGACAAGAAAAAGAGAGTGGGACAGAAATCGGTAATTCGTTAGAATTCGATTTCGTCGTCCCACCTCCGCACAGTTGAGTAGGACTGTAAAAGCTGATGAAATCAGCGTAGTAGAGTCCACTCAACCACTGCGTCTTGATCGACAATCCAAAAACAATTAATAGGCTAGGACTTTTGTCCCAGCCTATTGTTTTTTACTTCTTCGTAGTTCCACGATGATTGATGGTATGCGCAAGAAGAACTTCTCTTTCTTCCAATTCTTCCTTATGCATAATTTTTGTCAGCATCCGCATACTGATAGCTCCCAAGTCATAAAGTGGTTGGCCAACAGTTGAAAGGTTTGGACGAGTATAGCGTGTAATTTGTGAATCATCACTAGTAATCAACTCGAAATCTTCCGGTACATTCACACCATGGTCCGCTAGACCATTAAGCAAACCTGCTGCCAATTCATCCCCAGTTACAAAGGCTGCTGTTGCTTTAGATGCAATGATGCGTTCAGCCAAGTTATAGCCTTCTTCATAGCGGTATTTAGACTCAAAGACCAAACCTTCACTATAAGACAATTTTTTTGCTTTCAAAGCATCTTTGTAGCCAGTCAAGCGAATCTTACCGTTGATATCATCTACTAATGGTCCACTTACAAAAGCAATCTTTTTATTTCGTTTAGCCAATAGTGTAACCGCGTCTACTGTCGCTTGCTTGTAATCGATATTGACACTTGGCAATTGATGTTCGATATCAACTGTCCCAGCAAGGACCACCGGAGTCCGAGAACGAGAGAATTCAGAACGAATCTTTTCTGTCAAGTGGTAGCCCATGAATATAATCCCATCGACCTGTTTTGAGAAAAGTGTATTGACAACTGAAACTTCTTTATCATCGTCTTCATCACTGTTGGCAAGGACGATGTTGTACTTGTACATTTCAGCAATGTCATCGATCCCCTTTGCCAGAGTAGAGAAATAGCTATTAGTAATACTTGGAATCACAACACCTACGGTTGTTGTTTTCTTACTCGCAAGTCCACGAGCTACTGCATTCGGACGATAGTCCAAACGTTCAATGACTTCCAATACTTTTTTACGAGTATTTTCCTTAACGTTCTTATTTCCGTTCACGACACGGCTAACAGTCGCCATTGAGACACCCGCCTCTCGGGCAACGTCGTAAATGGTTACAGTATCGTCTGTATTCATAATACTTCCTTTCTTTATTGAAAATTTCGTTTTCAGTCTTCTATAACAACCATTTTATCACTTTTTGTAAACACTTTCAAGCATTTTAACATCTTTTTGCAAACTCTTGATTTTTTAGGAAAAATCTGACAAAATATTATCAATAGAAAGAAGGTAGCTTATGTCTAAATTAGATCAAATTGTAGCATTTCTTGAAACTGAAAAAACAGATGTTGCTGTTGTATCCGATCCTGTCACCATCAATTACCTAACTGGATTTTACAGTGATCCCCACGAACGCCAGCTCTTCTTGTTCGTCTATCCAGACCATGAACCGCTTCTTTTTGTCCCTGCTCTTGAGGTAGAACGGGCGACTGCTGTTGTGGATTTCCAAGTGGTAGGCTATGTGGATTCTGAAAACCCTTGGGAAAAAATCAAAGGGGCTAGCGCTAATCCAGAAGCCAAAAAGGTTGCTTTGGAATTTGATAATTTGATTTTGACCAAGTACCATGGACTTCGTTCAGTCTTTGAACAAGCAACATTTACCAATCTCAGCCCTCGAATTAACCGCATGCGCTTGATCAAATCTGCTGATGAGATCCAAAAAATGTTAGTTGCTGGTCAATATGCAGATAAGGCTGTCAATATGGGATTTGACGCCATCTCTCTGGATAAAACCGAGACTGATATCGTCGCAGAAATCGACTTTGGCATCAAACGCTTGGGCTATGAAATGAGCTTTGAAACTATGGTCTTGACTGGTAACAATGCAGCCAATCCTCATGGCATCCCAGGAAGCAACAAAATTGAAAAAGATGCTCTTCTTCTCTTCGACTTGGGCTGTATGGTGAATGGCTATGCTTCAGATATGACGCGAACAGTAGCTGTTGGAAAACCAGATGATTTCAAAAAAGAAATCTACCACTTGACTTTAGAAGCTCAACAGGCTGCCCTAGATATGATCAAACCGGGTGTAACGGCGCATGAAGTAGACCGTGCTGCCCGAAGCGTCATTGAAAAAGCAGGATACGGCGAATACTTCAACCACCGCCTCGGACATGGTATCGGAATGGACGTGCATGAATTCCCTTCTATCATGGAAGGAAATGATATGGTCATCGAAGAAGGCATGTGCTTCTCTGTAGAACCAGGCATCTACATCCCTGGAAAAGTCGGAGTGCGGATTGAAGACTGTGGCTATGTCACAAAAGATGGCTTTGGCCTCTTTACCGAAACCAGCAAAGACTTGCTGTATTTTGATTAAGATAGAACTTAGGAGATTATTGTATGATTTTTTGGCGTGGTAAAGGCTTGCTCGTTCCCCTTGCTTTTATTATTGGAGCATTTTTAATGAACTTTGTATATTCGTTACTGCATCTTGATATTAATAAGAGAACGGATAGCATCATTTTCGGATGTGTTTGGGGGCTATTTTCAGCAGTAGTGAATTATCTGTTAACCAAAAAATATGTTTCCGATCAAGTGCGGTATATGATTGATGAGGAAACAGGGCAACGCATTGCTTTGCGCGATCGTTCCTCCTTTATGTTCATTCCTAATCGTTACTGGACATGGATTTTTGTAATTGGATTTACTCTAGTTAGTTTCTTATCTGGCAATAAATAAAAAATGGATAAACTTTAAATCATTTCATTCAACAAAAAAAGCCTTTCAGTTCAAAAAACTGAAAGGCTTTTTTACATCAAGTTTCTTACAGACTCAACTCAAGAAACGGTTGCTAGCTCCATTTGTTTCTTGGTTTGCTCCACTACTTCTTTGAGGTTGGTTAGAGACATTTCCTTTTCCATGGCTAGCTGAATCTCTTCCAGCTTCCCATCTAGAACGCCATGGATGCTATTTCCAATCGGACAAGCTGGATTTGGGTGCTCGTGAAAACCAAATAATTGACCAGTTTTCCCAAGGCACTCAACGGCCTGGTAGATATCTAATAAACTAATGGCTTCCAATTCTTTGGCCATCTCGGCCCCACCCGTTCCACGCGCTACATGGATCAAGCCTGCCTTTTTTAATTGAGACAAGGTTTTCCGAATAATGACAGGGTTCACCCCAACACTGCCAGCAATCATATCACTGGTCACCTTGGTGCAATCTCCTTTTAAAGCAATCATGACTAATACATGGGTTCCAATGGTAAAACGACTTGAAATTTGCATGGATACTCCTCTCTTCCATCTAGATAGGGATGTCTTAAACTGGATCTAAAACCATCAATAACTAGATACATTTACTCTTCCGATGTTAAAGTTCTTTCTTTTAGTCTATTATACCCTTATTTGTTGTAATGTCAACTGTTACACTAATTAAAAAAGTCTCTCAACCATGCGTCTACTTCTACATTGTGTCCCTCTCGCTGGGCTATTTCATGTAGAAGCTCATGATTATGGGTATGGTGGATCCCATTGACTAAACTTTCATAGTAAACTTGGAAGTAAGGGAGTTTCAGATCCTTAGCGAGTTTGAGTTCTTTCTCAATGTCATAGGACACCCGCCGAAAGTCAACATCTTTCAAACCCGATTCATCAAACTCTAGAATAGCATACATGGCCCGGAGATCCTTTCGAAGATTGGCTTGCAAAAAGAAGGGTTGACCGATAGAACCCGGATTCAAGATAAGCTCTCCACCACTTCCATAGCGGAAAAATTGTTGGTGGATATGACCATAGACTGCTATATCACAAGGGGGATTGGTTACGAGGCGATCAAAATCTTTCTGGTCTCCTATATGGATCAAATCTCGTCCCCAGTTTTTGTCTGGCAGATGATGGGTGATGCCCACTATTAAGCCAGAAACTTCCCGATGCACTTGCATGGGCAGACTCTGCATGGCCTCTATCTCTTCTGGACTGATTTCTTCTAAGATATATTGACAATGGCGCATCAAATAACGGTGACTAGCCCTTGATGGATCCAGCATCCCCTTCATCGCTCGCCACAAGCTATCTTCCCAATTTCCTAAAATCTGTACGGTGATGGGCAATTCTTCAAGTAGGTTCAAAAGATGTCGTCTACCAGTTCCCGGCATAAGGACATCCCCTAATAACCAGTATTCTTCTACACCTGCCCGCTTGGCATCTTCAAGCACAGCCTCTAAAGCAGTTGTATTCCCATGTATATCCGAAAGCAAAGCAATTTTTATCATGTCTCTTCTCCTTCTTTCATTATACCAAAGCTCTAAAAAACTTCCACCCTAGGGTAGAAGTTTCTTTTTTTATTCAACAGATTTCAAAGCCTCCAGCATGTCCACCTTGCGAAGATGATGATTGACCAAGATTCCTAAGCTAGCTAGGATCAGAATGACCCCAGCGATAGGATAAAGATAGACACCAAGGGCTACCCGCGGATAAAAGAGAATGGCATCTGGGGCGATCATGGCAATCAAGAAGCGATGGAGATAAAAGCCTCCTAGCAAACCCAATCCTATTCCTACAAGAGACAAGAGGATGGTTTCTCGATAAATATAAAGGGTAACTTCTTGATGATGAAAACCTAATACCTTAATGGTGGATAACTCACGGATTCGTTCTGCCACATTAATATTGGTCAAATTATACAAAATAACCATCGCTAGCAAAATAGATACCAGAACTAAAATCATCATGGTCTTATTCAATGATTGGGCTACAGAACTGAAGAGAGAAATCAAGGAAGTATTTTGCGTAACCGCAAGCACCGCCCCTTCTTCCATCATGTCCCGACTGACCTTCTGGACGAACTGCTGAGAAGAAGACTGTAATCGGACCAAATAGGCATTCATATTGGCCCTTTTTCCATAGGTTTTCTGATAGGTCGCTTGATTCATATAGACAAAATGGCCTACATAATTTTCGGTAATCGCAGCCACCCTAATCGTATGCCCATCTATCCGCAAGTCATCCCCAACGCCCACCTTGGCCAGCTGCGCTAATTTACTGGTAATCACCGCCCCATTGGATAGGTTGAGTCTTCCCTCTTCTGAGCGGAGATTGATAAAGGGTTCCAAGCTGTCTTTAGAGGACACCATTAAGGTCATGCTTTGTTTTCCACGTCCGGAAGGATAAGAAGCCTCCACTTGTTTTGTAAAGATAGCTTCTGTCTCTTTAATATCTGCTTGCTTCAAGCGCTTCTTCAAGGAATGTTCCTCTTCGTCTGTCAGACTGGATTTGGTCGAGAGAATCATATCGTACTTGAGGATTTCCCCAAACTGGCGTTGGGGTACTCTACCGACTGAGGATTGAATTCCCAGACCTGCAAAGAGAAGAGCAACCGAACCAGCAACACCAAATATGGTCATCACCATCCGCTGTTTATAGCGAAAAATATTTCTGGCGGTCACCTTTTGGGTGAAACTCAGACGTTTCCACAAAAACGGAAGGCGTTCAAGCAAAATACTGGATCCAGAAACTGGCGGTTTTGGAAGAAGGAGGTGACTGGCTTCTTCCTTCAACTCTCTCTTAGCGACTAGATAAGCTGGAAAGACGCTAGAAAGAAGGGAGAGCCCCAAGGCTAATAAGCTATAAGATCCATAAAAATACTGTTGACTAGTGCCTACGACCATCCCCTGCGTAATAATTTGCGAAATGGTTCCTGATAAAAGATAATGACCGAGAAGAGTTCCAATGCCTGTCCCAACAGTTCCAGCAACCAAGCCATACAAGAGGAATTTTGCTAAGATATCTTTCGTTCGATAGCCCAAGGCTTTGAACAAGCCCGCATGGCTCCGTTCTTCATCAACAAAACGAGTCATGGTCGTGAACGTGACCATGGCAGCGACTGCGTAGAGTACCACAGGAAATAGATTGCCTACGGCGGAGATACTGGCACTGGCATTACTATACATGAGGTAACCCTGGCCACCTGGAATGGTTTTTCGATCATAGACATGATAGTTTGGTTGCTCTAAATTTTTCAGATCTTCCTTGGCCTTTTCCAGGTCCTTCTGTTTAGTTGCTAGTTCCGATTCGCCTGTCTGGATGTTGACCAATTGCTGATCTAGTTGCTTTTGAGCTTCTGCCAACTCGAGTCGCCTTGTTTCTAGTTCTTCCTTGGGCAAGAGTGTAGACAGTTGATTCAGTTTATTGGATTGCTCCGTTAATTGTGTCTGTGCTTGACCTGACTTTTCGCGTGCATCTGCTAACTGTTTGTTGGCAGCATCAAGTTCTTCTTGCCCTTTTTGGATCTTTTGTTTCCCATCAGCCTGTAGCTTTCGATAGCGCTCCTGACCATTTCCAGCTAGGAGTTCTTCCAGGTCCTTTTGATGGGAGGCCAGACGATCTTGATAGCTAGTTGAGAATGGATTGAACCCCCTCAAATCATCAAACCGAATCCGAGCAAGGCTATAAACAGGACTAGTAAAGGCGTCTTTTGAGAGGACACCATAGGCATCCAAGGAACCACTCCCACTCCTAGCTTGACCCAAGTCTTTTTCGGACCACATTTCAGCAGACTTTACAAAGCCAACAATTCGATAGTTTTTTGTCTTTAAAACAGATGGACTTCCAGCTTTTTCATGTATCCTTAGCTGATCCCTAATCTGGTAACGGTCTTTCCAAAATGCCGCTAGAGCGACCTCATCTTCCTTCTGCGGAAGCCGTCCTGAAGTCAGCTGAAAGCGTGAGATGGTTTCTGGAGTGGAAAACAGTCGAACAGCTTCGTCCTTTCCGTCAAGCGTCACATCTGTCAGGTAGGAAAACTCCAGGCTGGCCCCCGTCAATCCTTGTAGCTCTTCTTGGTCAGTCTTATCCAAACCAAGATCTCCCATGACAGCAAGATCCAGCATCTCTTGTTGGTCTATAAAGCGCTGGGCAGTCCGATGCATATTTGGAGTCGTTACTTTTAAACCGACCAGGGCTAAGGTACCCAACATCATCAGCGTTAAAATGGACAAAAAGCGCCCTTTGGAACTGGTAAAGGAATGACATAGATCTTTCCAATATACTTTTCGCTTCATGAACAACCTCCCTAATACTCTAGGCTATCGATATCTAGTGGAGTGTTATGGATGGTCACCGATTTTACTTGGGCATCATGCATCTGAATGACACGATCGGCTATTGGTGCTAAAGAAGCATTATGGGTGACGATAATCACTGTTGCCCCTTTTTTACGAGACATGTCCTGAAGAATATTTAAGACCTGTTTACCGGTTTGGTAGTCTAAAGCCCCTGTTGGTTCATCACAAAGGAGAATCTTAGGGTTCTTAGCCACTGCGCGCGCAATGGCTACCCGTTGTTGTTCCCCACCAGATAGCTGGGCTGGGAAGTTGTTCAAACGCTCACCCAATCCAACTTCTCTCAAGACTTGTTCAGGGTCTAAGGCATCAGAAACAATTTCAGAAGCCAGCTCAACATTTTCCTTGGCTGTCAAATTAGGGATGAGATTATAAAACTGGAAGACAAAACCAACATCATTTCTACGATAATCCGTTCGTTGGTGCGAGGAGAAGCTTGAGATGGCTTTCCCATCCACTAGTACCTCCCCTTCATCATTGGTATCCATACCTCCCAAAATATTGAGGACTGTTGATTTTCCTGCGCCTGATGCCCCCAAAATGATGACCAATTCGCCTTTCTCAATTTCAAAAGTAACATCTTTATTGGCAATGATGTCAGTTTCTCCTGACGGATAGCGCTTGTAACTATGTTTCATCTCAATATAAGCCATATCTTTTCTCCCACTTAAACACAAGTTCCTATCTTTATTATAGTCCTTTTTTTACTGAAAGACCAAGGATAATCAATCTCTTAAAACGACTAAAACAGCTGGAGTAAACCAGTTCAGGACAGTCATAGACTTATGGAGAAATCTGGAGTAAAAACTAATACTTTTCTATGCAAAAATAGACAAGGAAAACGCCTGATTCTATCTAGTTCAAGAGCTAAAAATCTCCAAGCATCATCTGCCCTCCTCTCCTTGGTTTGTGATATAATAAAAAATAAGTATGAATTGTTATGATCGTTTAAATAACTGATATTTCAAGTTTTTCTTTCATTTTTATATAATAGCCCCTTTGAAAGTAGATCTGGGAAAAAAATTTATAATCCTTCCAAAATGGCTTTCACAGTATAAGAATAAGACCTGATTTTAAGCCATTTAGACTTATAGAATGATACTAAAATTTTATTCTGTTGATGAATAAATTTGATTTCTGTATAATATGATGATTAGTGAACAATATTTATACCAAACTACATGATAAAGGAGGAACTATGACCCGAAAAAAGAGAAAAACGAATTCTAAAAATGCTATCCGAAGCGCCCTATCACGCCTGCTTCTTGAACAATCACTTGAAAGCCTTACAATTAGCCAACTAACAAAGGAAGCCGGCATTAATCGAGGTACCTTTTACCTCCATTATGTAGACAAACAAGATATGTTCAACCAGCTAAAATCTGAACTCTTAGGCGAGTTGGGAGAACTTTTCGCTACAAGTACCGTCAATCGAGCAAATTTTCTTGCCTCCCTTCAATATATTCAAGATAATTATGACTTTATCTATGCCTTGATGCAGATGGATTACCAAGAGTTTCATTTTCTAATGAAAAATTTCACCCTGCAACTTCTTGACGATACTCCACACGCCAAAGACCATTTGGTTAATAAATTCCAAGTTCCTTATAAGTATGCTGTTGAGATCTTTGCAGCTACGATTGAAGCCGTAATCACAAAATGGTTGTCAACTGGTGCAAAAGAAGAGCCAATTGAAATCGCAACGGTCGTATTAAGTGTGACAGACTTTACCACTTGGAACCAACCTATAACTGAATAAGAAAATGAGAAAACGAAAGTTTTCTTTTTTTTTATGGATAAGGCCAACTAGCTGAAACATCAACGCTCTCACAAGAATATTTTCCTAAGTATCAGAAAACGTTTTCCTTTTCTTTCCTTTTTAGCTATAATATTTAGTATGGAATAAAATAGAAAAGAGGACCGTTTATGAAAAAGAAGAAACTTCTTTTGCCGATCTTATTGCTTGCTCCTGCCTTCCTGGCTTCTCAGGTAGCTGCAGATGAGCAAACAGCTCCAGAAACTAACCTTGAAGTAACTGCTGCTTCCACAAATGCTACGGACGCTGCTACTCCTGCTTCAACAGAAGCTAGTGCAGCTACTCCAGAGGGTGCTACAGAGAGCTCAACTGACTTGCCTGAAGCAAATATCCTTCATACCAACGATGTCCATGGTCGGATCGTCGAAGAAAAGGGTGTGATTGGAGATGCTAAATTAGCAGCAGTCATCGATGAAGAACGAGCTAAAAATCCATCTACTTTGGTCGTAGATGCTGGAGATGCCTTCCAAGGACTACCGATTTCAAATAGTTCAAAAGGGGAAGAACGAGCTAAAATTTTGAACGAAATTGGCTACGATGCTATGGCAGTCGGAAACCATGAGTTCGATTTTGGTTTGGATGAGGCTAAGAAATACAAAGAAATCTTGAACTTCCCACTTCTCAGCTCTAACACCTACATCAACGGTGCTCGCTTATTTGAGGCTTCTACCATTGTCGATAAAGATAAGAATGTCGTTGGGGATGAGTTTGTCGTCATCGGGGTGACAACGCCTGAAACAGCTACAAAAACCCACCCTAAGAATGTCCAAGGTGTTACCTTTACAGATCCTATTTCAGAAGTAAACAAGGTCATCGATGAAATCGAAGCACGCGCTACTGCAGAAGGTAAGACTTACAAAAACTATGTAGTCCTTGCTCACTTAGGAGTAGATACTACTACACCAATCGAATGGCGAGGATCTACCTTAGCTGAAGAACTTTCTAAAAACTCAAAACTGAAAGGAAAACGTGTCACCGTTATTGATGGGCATTCCCATACAGTTCAATCAACCACATACGGAGAAAACGTGACCTATAACCAAACCGGTAGCTACCTGAACAATATCGGTAAAATCACCTACCAAGCCAACCAATTGCTTGGTAATCCTCAACAAATTTCAGCAGCTTCAACCAAAAATGTCGTGCCAAATGCCAAAGTAGCTGCCATGGTTCAAAAGATCAAGGAACAGTACGATGCTGAGAATGCAAAAATCGTTCGTGACAATAGTCCGGTAGAACTAAACGGTCAACGGGAAAATGTCCGTGTCCGCGAAACCAACCTTGGAAATGTCGTGGCAGATGCCCTCTACGAATATGGTCAAACCGGATTTAGTCATAAGACCGACCTCGCTGTAACCAACGGTGGAGGCTTGCGCGAAACCATCGCCAAAGACAAGCCAATCACCAAAGGAAGTGTCATTGCCGTTCTTCCATTTGGGAATACCATTTCTCAAATTAAAGTAACTGGTCAGAATATTGCTGATATGTTTGCTAAATCTCTTGGCTCTATTTTACAAGAAAAAGATGGCAAAACTGTTCTAGACGAAAACGGTCAACCCCTTCTTGAACCAAGCGGAGGATTCCTCCAAGTATCTGGAGCGAAAGTTTATTACGATACAACCCTACCAGCTGAAAAACGCGTCCTCTATATCGAAATTAAAAATCCAGAAACTGGTCAATATGAACCGCTCAACCTTGCTAAAGATTACTACTTGACTACTAATGACTTCTTAGCAGCAGGTGGAGATGGCTACACCATGTTAGGTGGAGCTCGTGAGGAAGGTCCTTCCATGGACGTTGCCTTTGCAGATTACCTTGCGAAAGCAGATCTCATAGCCTATGCAACCATCAATCCAAATTCTCGTACTATTTCTATTTCTGCTAGCAAAGATACAGATGGAGATGGTGTCACTGATATTGAGGAAATCAAGCAAGGAACCAATCCTACTGACGCTCAATCCTACCCTGGTAGTGCTGTGAATCCTGCTAACCCGGATGGGAATCAAGCAGTCCATCAAACGGAAAACGGAGAAGTTCGAAACCATCACTTGTCCTTCACCGCAGCAAAAACATTTAAACCAGCAGCAGCCAGCCTACCAGAAACAGGAACTTCCGATTCTCCTGCTATCTACATGCTCGCTCTGTTGACATCCATCTTAGCCTTCTTTGGTCTTAAGAAAAAAGAAGAAAGCAAATAGAATCTAGAAAAAGCTTAGAAACAAAAGTTTCTAAGCTTTTAGAAAATAGACAAACTATTTTAAAGTAAAATAAGTTAAGCGATTCTGTAAAGAAATAAAAATGAGTTCCAATTTTTAAATCGATTCAAAAAAATATCAAAACTTTCCGCTGTGAGAAAAGTGCCTGAAACAATAACGTTTCAGGCACTCGGAATTATTGAGACCTTAGGCTCAATAATTAGTCTTGGAACTTCGAAGAAGTTCGCTGACGTCCGTACTCACCTAAGGAAAGTTTTTTAGAAGACTTTTTTCAATCTGAAGCTTAGTTTCTAAGCTTTTTTACTTATATATATCGACTGAATCTTTTCCTTAGTTTTTCTTTAAAAGGTTTAGATTCGGATTTTTATGAGCAAAGAGAACAACCTCAATAAAGGTTCCCACTTGGAAGGCAAAGAGCAAGCCTACCAAAATATTGACCCGATGATCTGTTTCATAGAATGGGGAGTTCCATAAGAAGTGATTGGCCACCGTGGAAACTACACACCAGAGCCCAAAGAGCTTTTCTTTTTGCTTAGTGCACTGAGATAGGATAAGAAAGGCTCCAACAGAAACAACAGCTGTGTAGACTGCATGAGATGCTAAACCACCAGAAATGCGGTTCACTGCCTCTGTTACTGCTGAGAGGTCTCCAGATCGCGTTTGACGCGCCACATAACCTAGATCTTCAATGATTTGGAAACCAAGACCAGATCCAAAGCCAGCAATTAAAATCGATTTCAAATCTTTACGACCCAAAATCAAGAGGATCCAGAAGGCCACCAGAGCTTTGAAAAATTCTTCAGCAAATGGAGCTGTCAAAGCATCTGTCCATTTATTAAAGGTACTAACATCCTGAATGAGATGACTATTGAGATGGTCAATGAGGCTGTTCCCTGAAAAACTGAGCCAGCCAGCAACAAAAGCACCACCAAACATGGTCGCCCACAAAACAAGAAGAGGAACCTCAAATCTTTTTGCAAGTCGCTTAATAAAGAGATAAAGAGGGACGACAATCACCGCTAAAACAAGCAGATTTAATACCAAATCTCTTCCTGCTACTTGGCTAAACTCTTGTTTAGAAAGAGAGCCTAGCTCAAACTCCATCCCAATCCCTGCTAAGACCAGAAACAGGAAGAGCAATATTCGTTGAAACTTATTCATCCTTCTTACCTCCCTTTGCTTTCTTTGATTTGATGAAGAAAACTCCTACTCCTATCACTGTCACAAGGGCTAAGCCAATCGTAATGACGAAGTCATAGTCAAATGGTACCAAATTAATATCTTCTTCTTGGTTTGCATCTTCTTCATCTGTTAAATCGTCAATAGCACCTTTTCCATATTGAGCAATCACCTTTTCTTCTGCTTCTTGACGAATTTCTTGCAGACGATCGAAGGTCTTTTGAGCCCGAGTCATGCTCGTTTCTGTCGCTTTTAGGCTCGCCTGTTCTGGCTGTGAAGCGAGGGCAATTTGTTCTTGATCACTAATTTCTTGCTCAGCCATCCATTGAGATTCTAGGCGTTCCATTTCAGTACGGATGGCTCCATCTCCGAACAAATCAGGATATTTGGCAACTAAGTCATTAATGCGAGACATGGTCCAGTACCAAGATTGGGGATTATAGGCTGTCCCTAATTCTTGATAGGCTTGGTAGGTATTGGTGATATTACCATAGTAAGGCAGGTAAGGAGCATTTCGTGGGCTTCCCATCGCTAACCACATGGTTCCCCCACCAGCACTATCAGGAACATTGTCCTTTAATTGGAAAATATGGGCTTCCATGACATTCGGGTTCGAAATCGGGTATTTATAGACTTCATCAAACTTCCCTTTTTCTGGAATCCCTTTTCCATCTAACTCCATTTGATCTTGAGGTTTGAAGTCTGTTCCTTCCAACCGATTGCGTTGGAGATTCATCGCATCTCGTAGCGTCAATTTCCGATCCGTTGTATGCATCAAGTCAAAATATTCATCATCGTAGTTCACATCTGCATCTGGATCCAGTGACTTAATACCAGACCAAACACGAGAACGATCAGCCTCATGCAAAGGAGGATTGTAGGATTGAGACACATGGAACTGGCCATCGATTTCTTTATAGGTTCCCGCATCACGGGCCACTTTTTCAACATCCTTCGAAGCAATGGTCCGTTCCTTATCTGAAAAATCGACATGTCCTAAGAAGAAGGTATTTGGAAAGACTGCATAGCGATCTTCTGGGAAGAGAATGGCTACATATTGGTGACCAGAAAGGATCTCCATGTACCAGATACCTTCCTTGTCCGCGATTGTCACAATATTTCCTTCTGCTGCCCCTTTTTCTTCCACAATTTTCGCAATAAGCTCGACTCCTTCACGAGCCGTTTTGACACTTGGAAGAACGACAGTGGTGAGGGCAGACTCAGCCAAGCCGTCCTCTACATAAGGATCGACCTTTTTAATGTTGTCATTTGCAGAAGCTGAGACGGTCGCCGAGATGGACACTCCATGTTCATTAAAACCAGCCTCATCAAATACACCCTGTTCTGGTGTAACATCTGGGACAGCTGTATATTTATAACTTACTTCTGGGAGTTCATACTTAAAGCCATTGGTGGCATCTTCAAAGACCTCCCCTTTCTTGTTATAAGTTCGTTCTCTGACCACAAAGTTCTTATTGTGGTTTGGTTCTAAGTCCTCCGTACGTCCGTACAAAGCATTCCCATCTGCTGTTAACTTTTTACCGATGATAAAACCTGTACAGGCCTCTACCGGTTGGGCAAAGAGGAAGAGAGCAGTGACCAAGCCCAAGGCTGATCGAGCATAACGTTTCTTCATATTGAACTCCTTTAACTAGATATTAACCGTATAACCTCTTTTAGTATACCTTTTGAACCAAGGTTTGGCAAGCGCTTACAACGACTGTAATCAATTAGTAATCTATCTGAAAATTATTTGACCTTCAAATTATCAAACGACCTGCACTATCTAAGTGTACACTAAAAAGCTCGGAACTTCTTCCAAGCTTTTTCTGAATACTCTCTATCTTTTAGGAAAGAATCAGGCTCGCGACAAGGGGACTTATAAAGACGTAGAAAACGCCAGTTATCCCAATTGCTAAGCCTCCCATAGCTCCGGCTACTTGACCATACTGAAAGGCTGTACCAGTCCCCACCGCATGACCTGTACCCCCAAGGGCCAAACCAATGGCAACAGGATCCTCCACTTTTAGGAATTTAAGAATCGTTGGTCCTAGCACACTGGTCAGGATACCTGTCGCTACAACGACAACCAGGGTAATGGTAGTAATTCCCTGCATTTTTTCAGCAATCCCCACTGCCATGGCTGTTGTCACAGACTTAGGAAAGAGGGAAATAGCTAGAAAGTACTTCATCCCAAAAAGCTTAGCCAAGACAGCTGTAAAAAGCGTGTTGACTACTACTGCTAGAAAACTACTAAGAAGAATACTCTTGGCATGGTGTTTCATCAGATGAAAACTCTTATACAAGGGAATTCCCAGGACAACCGTTGAGGGTACAATCAAATTACTGAGGTAGGTCCCGCCAATATTATAGGCCTTATAGGAAATCCCTGTCAGCTTTAAAAATCCAATGATTAAGACCGTAGCAACTAAGAGGGGAGTCGTGATCGGATGGGGAAAGCGACGAAAAATCATCATCCCAATCAGATAGGCAAAGACTGATAAAGAAATCCCAAAGAGAGGATTTGACCACAAACTTTCCATTATTTCTTCCCTCCTTCATAATCCCCTTCATACCGAGTCTTGATAAAACCGACGACTAAGGCAATGAGGGTTACATTAATGATGATAGCCCCTAAAATAATCAACACGATGGGCAATAAATAAGGCTGGATGACATCAAACTTATCCATAATCCCAACCGCTGGAGGTAAAAATAAAATCGTCATATTGGCTAAGAGAAAAGATCCGACCAGATTCACATGGCGGATACGAAGCCATTTCAACTGCAAGCAAAGAAATAAAATCAGTAGACCAATAATACTTCCTGGAATTGGCAAATGAAAGAGGGTCGATATCCCTTCCCCAATCAAAGAGATGGTAAAGATAATCATCAGTTGAACATAGAGTTTCACGCGCTTCTCCTCAAAATTCTTGAAAGATACACTAACAGTCTACTCCTTTTCTGTAAAAAATCAAGTATTTTCAGAAAATTTTCAGACATAAAAAAGACAAGGACGACTGCAAGAGTCTCCTTGTCTAGAGAGCTATTTATTTTTTCTTGGCTAGCATGGTCGCAAAGCGTAAGGCAATTCGATTGCCATTTTCATCTCGTCGATGCAGATGCCCTGGATTTTCATTGTATTTAATGAGTTCCCAATCCTTGTAGTAGTCAGCTAGCTCGCCTTCCTTAAAAGTAAAGGAAAAAGGAACCTGGCAAGGATAGTCCTCTGTATCCATGGCACAAACGATCAAGTTATAGCCTCCCGGATTGGTCTGGTCTTGCATATTTCGAATAATCGCCGGAATGCGATCCGCTTGCAAGAACATGAGGACAACCGTTGAGACAATCAAGTCATAACTTTGCTTTAAGTTCGCTGAATTGATATCATAGAGCCCCACAGTCATTTCCAAATCTTCTTGCTCTATAATACTTTGGAGGATCTCTAGGGCTAATTCATTTTGATCGACTGCTGTCACTTCAAAGCCATGCTGGGCTAAAAAGAGAGCATTTCGTCCTTGTCCACACCCCAAATCCAAGGCCTTACCTGGAGAAAGGGACTCCATGGCTTCTAGCACTTCCGAATGGACGGGATTGCTATTATATTTTTTTGGGAAATAATCTTTGGGCTCACAGTAGAATTCCAAAAACCATTCCACATCATCTGTAAGGGCCTCTACACGGTGCCAAGCTTGAGGTTGTACCATCGGGTTATCCGCACCTGCCTCGAAAATATAGCTGGCTACTTCTTCCCCATCTTCCGTCAGCTCAACAAACTTGAGTTTTCCTTTGAGAACGGTAATCTTTCCCCAAGTACCTACTTTGGTATTGTGTTTTCTTTGGACTGCTTCAGGCATGGTATCCTTGGTCCACAAAGGCATCCGTTTATAGGCAATTAATTTTTCAGGCATCCGTTTCTTCTCCTTCTTTCTATCTATCCCTATCATACAAAAATTGCATGCAAATAACAATAAAAAGAGTGGAATTACAAGCTCCTTTTGTGAAGTCTTCTATTCCACTCTCTTAGAATCCAGTTGAGGCAGGATGCTGATTTAGCAGTCCCTGTCTACTTATTCTTCATTTTCATTCTTTTTTGATTTTTTAAAGTAGAAACCTGCCAAACCAAATCCTGCAAGAGCCAAAACTCCTAAAACGGCAGATAAACTGCTGTTTGAATCACTTGCCTTACTAGATGATTGACTAGAAGCTGTTTCTTCCTTCTTATCTGTCTCTTTCGATGCATCTTTTTTAGCTTGAGCTGCTGCGACCAGATTGGCCTTGTTGTAACCGTCATATACAAAGTCTGCTTCCAAACCTTTTTCTGTACGAATCTTATCTTCCATCTCACTTTCAACTTGCTTGATTTGTTTGAAGATGGTTTCCGCACGTTTAAGTGAGTCGCTAGTTACTTCGTCTGCAGTAGCTTTCGCTTGGTCATCAGTGAGTCCACTGTATTTTTGATCCAAAGCCGCTTGTTCTTTGATCCAGCCTTTTTCCAATTCTTTCCACTTCTCTTGGATGCTATTACCAAAGAGATCTGGGTATTTCATGACCATTTGGTCAATATGCCAAACAGCCCAATACCAAGAAGTTGGATCGTATTTGGCAGAGCGAACTTTGAATGGTGCATAGGTATCGTTGACAATACCATAGAATGGCACATAAGGCGTGTTCCGGCTTTGAGCGAGACCTAACCAAACGACACCACCAAATGGAGTTGGCAAGTCCTTCTTAATTTGGTATACGTGGGCGTTAATGACGTTTTCATTTCCCAAAGCATATTTGTATTTATTGGTATCGACTTCTTTACCTGGTTCCACCAAGTCATCTGGTGTGTATTGTTTGAGGTGTTCGAAGCGGTTCCGTTGTTCAGCAAACACATCTTCTAGACTATACTTTTTAGAAGGATCCGTTGGTTTGCGCAAGAGGTCAAAGTGCTTATCATCATATTTGATGTCCGCTTTAGGATCCATCAAGGTAATCCCTGCATAGGTCCGTGAGCGGTTGCGTTCGGTATATTCATCTGGACCATATGAGTCTGCAATATGGAAGTTACCATCTTTATCAGTCTTGTAGTGGTCTGCCTTTTTAGCAACTGCTTCCACATCTTTTGAAGCAATGACATTATCCTTGTCCTTGAAATCCACATGTCCTAGATAGTAGGTATTGGCAAAGATGGCATAGCGGTCTTGAGGGAATTTAATGGCTACATATTGGTGACCAGAGAGGATTTCCATGTACCAGAGTTCATTCTTATCTGCTACGACAATGATGTTTCCTTCGGCAGATCCTTTTTCATCAAGTACCTTGGCAACCAACTCAATTCCTTCACGAGCTGTTTTGACACGTGGAAGAACCAAGTCTACCATAGCAGCTTCAGCCAAGCCATTTTTCACCAGTGGGTCTGCTTTCAAAATCTTATCGTGTGGGGTTGCAGATACGGTAGAAGTCATGGAAACGCCCGCTTCGTTAAAGCCGTGTGCTCCGAAGTTCCCGTTGGAACCATCTCCATGGGCTGCATCATAAGTTGCGGTATATTTCATTTCATGACTCAAGTGGGGATAAGCAAAGCCGTTGGATTCGTCCTCCAACATATCCCCATCCTTATAGTCTTTGGCAGGTACCACTTCATAGGTTTTATTGTGGCGACCACCATCGGGAGCATAAGGATAGTCTTCAGTCCGCCCAAAGAGCATGGAACCATCTGTCGTGAGTTCCTTCCCAACAATGAAGGCTGAGCAGGCCTGCGCAACTTGAACTGGAATCAAGGCAAAGGCCATCAAAGCAATCATCAGTTTGACCAGTAGTTTTCTCATAGTCGATCTCCTTTATGACTACAAAAGAGGCTAGAAAAAAATTTTCAAGCCGACGAAAAACAACTATACCAACGCTACCTTCAGTATACCCTTATCCAGATAAAAATGCAAGCGGTTTCAAGGAAAGAAATTTAAAAATAGGAACAGTTTTCAGTCCTTGCTTCAACTGTTCCTATTTCTTACTTTAACGCGTATTGTATTGTTTCATGACACGAGCAATGTCACGATTTTGCTCCCGCCGTTTGATGGATTCACGTTTGTCATAATCGTGTTTCCCTTTGACTAAGCCTAGTAAAAGCTTGGCGTAGCCATCCTTAAGGTAAACCTTAAGAGGAACTAGAGTCATCCCTGTTCCTTTAGTCTCCTGCTCCAACTTTTGAATTTGCTTCTTATGCAGCAAGAGTTTGCGACGGCGTTCTGGATCTTGGTTCCAGATATTGCCTTCCTCATAGGGAGCAATATGAACATTGCTGAGCCAGACTTCCCCATTTTTGACTTGGGCAAATCCATCCTTGAGGTTGATACGAGCTGCTCGAACACTCTTGATTTCTGTACCAGTCAGGACCATTCCTGCTTCAATGGTATCAACAATTGTATAATCGTGGCTTGCTTTCTTATTTTGTGCGACGACCTTTCCCTCGCCCTTTGCCATGCTTAGCTCCTTTCTTAGCTACTTCCTTGTAAAAAGGTTTCTTACTCTTTTTCTTCTTGTCTTTTGAAGAATGCTTGCGCTTGTTCTCTCTAAAGCCTCCTTGCTTTCGTTCTTCTTTTTTAGAAGAAGGGCGCTTAGAGGTCCCATTTCGATCTTTACGGCCCGATGCTTTCGTAACTTTTTCAATCAAATCCAGCTCACTTGGGATATAAGAAAAATCAATCTCACCAGTCATCTTATCCGCTCTTTCGACCCTGATTCGAATCTCCTGACCGACACGGAAAGTGACGCCTGATTTTTCCCCGCGTAAAGTCAAATCGCGCTCGTTAAAATGATAAAAACCAGGTAAGGTAGTGATGTGGATCAAACCTTCTACGGTATTTGGCAATTCAACAAAGAGACCAAACTTGACGACACTGGACACCAGAGCATCGTACTCTTCGCCAACATACTCTTCCATATACTCTGCCTTCTTCATAGCTTCTACTTCTCGTTCGGCATCAATGGCGCGGCGTTCCCGACTAGAGGATTGGCTGGCAATATCTGGAATGACCTGTTCAAAATGGCTAGCCACTTCAGAATCTTTTCCATACTCTCGCACCATGCGATGGACTAATAAGTCTGGATACCGGCGAATCGGACTGGTGAAGTGAGTATAGAACTCAGCTGCTAGCCCATAGTGGCCGTGGTTGTGCTCGGAATAACGCGCTTGTTGCATGGAACGGAGCAACATCATAGACAAGACATCAGCATAGGGTTCCCCTTCTACCTTCTTCATAATGTCCTGCAAGGTTTCCTGACTCATGGAACTAGCTGTCCCATAAATTGGTAGGCCAAAGCTAGAAGCATAATCGATAAACTTTTGCACTTTCTCTGCTTTGGGTTCTTCGTGAATCCGGTAAATAAAGGGAAGTTTTCGTTTGGCAAAATGCTCTGCTACTGTCTCATTTGCAATCAGCATGAAGGATTCAATCATCCGTTCCGCAACCCCACGTTGGCGCAAGACGATGTCTACTGGTTTTCCTTGAGGATTGACTAGGATTTTTGCTTCACTGGTATCAAAGTTCAGGGCTCCTCGTTTTTCCCGCATTCCTTCTAAGATCTGATGAAGACCAACCATGGCTTCGATACTTGGCACAATAGCTTGGTATTCCTCACGCTTCTCCTGGTCCCCAGCAATGATCTCATTGACATCGCTATAGGTCATACGGAAAGTCGTTTTAATGACCGTTTGGGTGATCTGGTAGCGAAGTACCCGACCACGCTGGTCGATCTCCATAATGGCTGACTGGGTCAAGCGATCCACTTGAGGGTTTAAGGAACAAATCCCGTTTGATAGACGCTCAGGTAACATGGGCACGACCCGGTCTGTCACATAGACAGAGGTCGCGCGGTTGAGGGCTTCCTTGTCCAAGGCAGAACCTTCGGTTACATAATAAGAGACATCGGCTATGTGAACGCCAAGCTCAAAATTCCCACCTTCCAAGCGCTTGATGTGAACCGCATCATCCAAGTCCTTGGCATCGGCACCATCAATGGTAAAGATGATTTCATCTCGAAGGTCCAAACGTCCCTCCATATCCTTCTCACTAGGCTGGTCTGGGATGCTTTCTGCTTCTTTGAGGACTGCTTCTGGAAATTCTGAGACGATATCCATAGACTCCAAGACTTCCAAGACATCGATCCCAGGATCTGTCACATGTCCAACCACATCTTGTACTGAGGCTACAAAGTAATTGTGCTTCCGACTTGGATACTGTTCAATAGCTACCTTGAGAACTTCCGTTCCCTCTAATTGTAGGGCAGGTTTTTTCACATAAATGCGTTGACTAATCTTTTGATTCTTTGAAAGGATGTAGCCTGCATATTTGGGTTTTTCCTCATCCAAAACGATTTGGCCGACGACTGTTTGGAGGCTGTGCTCCAAGACATCAATGATTTTCCCCTCTGCCGCTGTCCCCTTTTGCCGATCGGCGACCTTGGTGATTACAACCTCAACTGTATCCCCATCAATGGCATGATTGACATCATTTCGTCCAATAAAAAGGTCCTCTTCTTCCCCCTCTATGCTGACAAAGCCAAAGCCACTCTTATGAGCATGGAAAATCCCTTTCACAGTAATGACGCCTTTTGGCTTGGCATCAAGGAGACTTAAAAACCCATTTTCTTCAAAGGTTAGTTGACGACGTCGCTCCATCAGCGAAATGGTCTTAATCAGTTCACGAAAACCTTTGGCGTCTGTACTCCCTATGGCTTGAGCCAATTGATCAACCTGAGCTTTCCCCTCCTGTTTTAAATAATCAATAATTTTACTTTTCATATCTTGTGCTGGATACCCAGCCTCCTTTATTTTCTTTCTTTCAGAGAGATTTCTTTGCAAATGACAATCTCCCTATCCAACGACCCATAGATGAAAAAATAGGCAAAGACAATGTCTAAGCCTATCTTATTTACTGGATAATACCATTAGAATCATCGCAATGAGTAACCAAAGGAAAATCATTACTCCTGTCAATCGTTGCATCACTGCTTCGAATCCACGAGCTTTTGAACGTTCGAACAAGTCATTTGAGCTTGCATCGAATACGTTGCTAGATTGATTTTTAGTTGGTTGCATGAAGATAGCGATAATAATTAATACAGATAGTACCAATAAAATAGTAATCAACGGTTTAGTCATAATTTAAAAACTCCTTAAAATCCTATCTATTTTACCATAAAAATCATTTCGTTTCAAGATGTAATGTCACTTTTCTCTCTTTAGGACAATACTTCAAAACTTCAATTTTTTCAGGGTGGGTCTTCATATTTTTACTTGTCAAATAATTCTGACTACCACAGCTCGTGCAGGTTAGTTGTACTTTAATGCGCACTGATTTCTCTCACTTTCAAATACTTTCTAAAGATGAATAAAAGGAAGGCCAAATCTATAAAGGCTAGGATAGCAGTCCCATAGAATACCCAATGGTAATTGACATGCATAGCAATACTAGAGCCCATCATGGGACCAAGAACTCCCCCTATATAAAAGAAGAGTTGGTTGTAACTAAAAATCCGAGAAATTCCTTCCTTGGGAGTCATGCGGTTTAAGAGAGCCGTAACTCCGGGCATTAAGGCTCCTGTCCCAATCCCAAATAGGAAACGAAGAAGGCCTAATTGAAAAGGGGTATGAGCAAGGGCACAGAAGATATAGAGGATCCCACTATAGAGAAGAGCTAAAAGTAAGAGGCGATGGTTGCCAATTTTATCTCCGAGCTTTCCCATCCATCCCGATGTCAGGATACTAGAAATCCCCATCGCTGATACGATCAGCCCAGATACAAAAATAACATTGTCGCTCTGGCCAAGCTCTCTTACATAGAGTGGAAGAATGGGAGAAATGGACTGACCGATCATCTGAATGGTCATACTGGTCAAAAAGAGACCCAGTAAAATGTCCTTATGCTGGATAGAAGTCAATAATTCCCAGCTTGAAAGGTGCTCCTCCTTGGATATTTGTTGGTAGTCTTCCTCAATGCCCCACCAAGTCAAGACAGAGACGAGAAAGAGGAAAAAACCAACGAGGAGAAAGACATTCCGCATACCAAATTGCTCTGCGATCAATCCCCCCAACAAGGGGCCCATCAAGGTACCGGCAACAGTTCCCGTCGATAAGGTTCCTAGAGCGTATCCAGATTGATTCTTTGGCACCTGACTGGCAATGAGAGCCGTGCTGCTAGGGACAAAGCCTGAGAAGACACCATTTAATAAGCGTAGAAGTAGCAACCAAAAGACGGAAGGGACAAAAGCAATTCCTCCCATGGTCAAGGTCATAGCAATCGAGGCTCTCAACATCATTGGTTTCCGACCATAACGGTCCGCCAAACTCCCCCAGATTGGGGCCATTAGAGCGGAAGTCAAAGAGGAGGAGGCGACTGCAATACCAGCATAAAAAGGAACTGCCGGACCTTTTACCCCCAACTCCTCCACAAAAAGAGCCATAAAGGGAACCACTAACGAAAGACTGGCACCTACGAAAAAACAGCCAATCCAGGCAATAAAAAGATTTTTACGCCAATTGATTTCCAGTGAAATAGGATCATCTTCTTTCTATTTGTTCTAAAGCCCGATCGATTTCCTGATAGAGGTGATCACGCTGGCTATTGTTATCGATCACAAGATCGACAAAAGCTTTTTTCTCATCTAGAGGCATCTGGGCTGCCAAACGATCGCGCGCCTGGACCTCTGTTAAGGCATTGCGCTCCATCAAACGTTCTAACTGAGTATCTTCCGTCACATAGACCAGCCAGACTTGGTCAAACCAGTCCAGATATCCCTGCTCGATTAACAAGGGGATATCCATGAAAAAGATGTCTTCTGTTGCAGCTAGTCGCTCCTGTTCTCGCGCCAGAGCTTTGCGAATGATGTCCCCCTGTACTTGGTTGGACCAGACAATCTCTTTTTGGCTTGAGAAGATGCGTTGAGCCAGAGCAGGACGATTCAAGTCTCCAGTATCTAGAAGGACTTCCCTTCCAAAATGCTCTACCAAAGCTTGATAGAGTTCTCCACCTGGTGCCTGCAAGTCATGGACCACTTGATCAGCATCAATGACAGGATACCCCTTTTCTCTCAAATAGGAAGTCACAGTCGACTTTCCTGAAGCAATCCCTCCTGTTAATCCGATGATTCTTACCATCTAATTCTCCTTTTGACAGTGAGGGCAAAAATGGGTTCCGCGTCCCCCCAGCTGGATTTTCTCGATCGGTGTGCCGCAGCACAAACAAGGCTGGCCTGTTTTCCCATAGACCTGGTGTTCTTCCTGCATGGTGCCATCCTCACCAAAAGCATTGCTGTAAGAGCGAATGGTGGAGCCCCCCTTTTCAACAGCCTGAGCCAATACGGCGATTGTTTCTTTGCGAACGGCTTTGGCTTCTCTAGCAGTTAAGCTTTGACCCAAACGGGCTGGATGAACCTTAGCTCGATAAAGGACCTCATCTACATAGATATTGCCCAGACCAGCCACTAATTTTTGGTCCAAAAGAGCTGATTTAATGGGTTTCTTTGATTGTTTAAGAGCTGCTTGGAAGGCTGGTTCTTTAAAATCTGCTTCTGTCGGCTCTGGACCAATCTTTTTCGCCAAAAAATAGCTGTCGACAAGCTCAGGTGTGATGACTTCTATGGTTCCAAACTTGCGGACATCTTCATAGACCAGGGTGCTACCATCTGTAAAATGAAAGAAGACATGGGCATGCTTGCGAAGAGGGACTTCGTCTGGATAAAAGAAATACTTGCCTTCCATCCGCAAATGCGAGATGAGAACCAGATCCGTCAGATAAAACAAGAGATATTTCCCACGGCGCCCCATGGCCCGAATTTCTTGACCTGGGAGATCTTGACAAAAAGCATCTAGATCCGTATGAATCATCTTAGGATACTTTACTGCCACTGACTGAATGGTTTTTCCAAGAATTAATTTCTCAAGACCGCGTCGGACAGTCTCTACTTCTGGTAATTCAGGCATAGAACTCCTTTCAAAAACAAGAAGCAGGCTTCTGCCCACCTCTTCTTAATATTCTTTTTCGTTGTATCCGAAATCAGCAAGATCCAATTTCTTATCCCGCCAATTTTTCTTGACCTTGACCCAGGTTTCTAGGAAGACCTTATCCCCTAGCATGAGCTCGATATCCTTACGCGCAAGGGTCCCGATCTTCTTGAGCATGGCCCCACCTTTACCAATCACAATGCCTTTTTGGCTATCGCGCTCGACCATGATGGTTGCTCGGATATGTACCTTATCTGTCTCTTCATCCCGCTTCATAGAATCCACCACTACGGCAACAGAGTGGGGAATTTCTTCCCGCGTTAAATGCAAGACCTTCTCACGGATCATTTCAGAGACCAGGAAGCGCTCTGGGTGGTCAGTGATTTGATCAGCAGGGAAATATTGGAAACCTTCTTCTAAGTTTTCGCTCAAAATATCAATCAAATGCGAAACATTGTTTCCTTGAAGGGCTGAAATCGGCACGATTTCCTTGAACTCCATCTGACTACGGAAGTCATCGATTTGCGCCAAGAGTTGGTCAGGGTGCACCTTGTCGATCTTGTTGACCACCAGAATAACCGGTACCTTAGCAGCCTTGAGGCGCTCGATGATCATGTCATCGCCTTTCCCACGTGGCTCGTCTGCTGGCACCATAAAGAGAACGGTATCCACTTCTCGAAGGGTGCTATAGGCCGACTCTACCATGAAGTCTCCAAGCGCTGTCTTGGGTTTGTGAATCCCTGGGGTATCGATAAAGACAATCTGTTCCTTATCGGTCGTGTAGATTCCCATAATCTTATTACGCGTTGTCTGCGCCTTATCACTCATGATGGCAATTTTTTGCCCCATGACGTGGTTCAAAAAAGTTGACTTCCCGACATTGGGACGTCCTAAAATGGCTACAAAGCCTGATTTAAATGTCATAGTTTCCTTTCTTGAGGGAAGTCTCCCTCTTATCCAAATACTAGAGCCCACAACTTGGGCACAAATATAATAAGACCTGTCACCAAGGCAAAGCCCGAAATAACGAGAACTGCTCCTGCCGCCATATCCTTGGCATTTTTAGCTAGCATGGAAAAGTGGTAATTGCTCGCTAAATCCACTACATTCTCAAGAGCAGAATTCATGATTTCAAAGGCAATGACCAAAGAAACACTTAAGAGTAGAAAGAGCCACTCTGTTGCTGAAATGCCAAAAAGGAAGCCTGCAACAATCGCTAAGATAGCTGAAAGTGTATGCTTACGCATATTTCGTTCCTCTTTAAAGGCTGTGAAAATCCCTGTTAAAGCAAATTCAAGACTGGCAATCAGTTCTCGATTTTTCCATTTTCGTTTATTGTCTTGTGAGTCCATAGGCTGTCAAAATCTCTTCCTGTAAGCCAAACATTTCCTTTTCTTCTTCCGGCGTATAGTGATCATAACCGTTGATATGAAGGAAGCCATGCACTGCTAAAAAGCCCATTTCGCGCTCAAAGCTGTGGCCATACTCGGCTGCTTGCTCACGCGCCTTGTCTACAGAAATAAAGAGCTCTCCAATATAGGTATCGAATTCAGCCATCATCTCGGCTAACTCTGGATGGTCTTCTAAATCTTCTTCCGAAAAAGCAATGTCCATCTCTGGTTTGTATTCCAGACTGATTACATCCGTTGGGCGATCCGTGTCCCGGCATTCCAAGTTCAATTCATGGCTTCGTTCGTTGGTTACAAAGGTCACTGCCATTTCCTTGTCTTCTTTGCCCAATTTTTTTGCAGCAAATTCTAAAATTTCCTGGGTTTGTTTGATCATTTCTTCAGAGACTTGACCGGTCTCATCAACCATTTCAATATACATCTTGGATCACCTCACTATCATTTCAATTATAGCATAAAAATAGCGTATATACTAGAATACACGCTACTTTTACTATTTGAAGAATGCCCTTTTATTCAACCGTCTGTTGGATAGCTTGCATCTGGGCATAGATGCCACCATGAGCAATCAAGTCTGCATGTTGCCCACGTTCGACAATGCGCCCTTCTGATAGAACCAAGATCTGATCCGCATCTTGAATGGTCGATAAGCGGTGGGCAATAATAAAGGTCGTCCGGCCCTTTTGCAGGACTGCCATAGCCTTCTGAATGATCTCCTCTGTCTCCGTATCAATGTGAGAGGTCGCTTCATCCAGAATCAGAATTTTCGGATTCATGTAGAGCGTCCGCGCAAAGGAAATCAATTGGCGCTCCCCGCTTGAGAAGGCAGATCCTTTTTCTACGACTGGATGGTCGATTCCCTTTTCTAATCTCTGGATCATAGGCAGGGCACCGACCTGTTTAAGAGCATCCAAGACGCGATCACGGTCGATATCTGTTTGACTCATGGCCACATTGCTAGCAATGGTCCCCGAGAACAGATAAGGATCCTGTAAGACAATTCCCATATGGGAGCGAAGACTCTCTCTAGAGAAATGGCGAATATTCTGGCCGTCGATCCGAATTTCTCCCTCCTGCGGATCATAGAAACGATAGAGCAAGTTCATAATGGAGGATTTACCCGAACCGGTATGCCCAACCAAGGCAAGGGTTTGACCCGGATGAGCTTGGATGAAAATGTCCTTCAGAACTGGCTTGCCTTCTTCATAGGCAAAAGTGACATGATCAAACTCCACAGCTGCCCGATCTATTTGGATTTCTTCTGTTGCATCTGCCTCTACCTTTTCATCTAGAAAAGTCAAGACTCGCTCCCCTGTTTCCAGAGAGCGTCGGATATCCGGTAGACGACGGATCAAATTGGCCATGAGATCAAAAAGCTGAATGACATAGTTGAGATTGATAAACAAGAAACCTGCAGTCATTCCCAAATCTCCCCCAAGATAGGATAGACCTGCAATGGTTAGAATTCCTGCAATGACGATGTATTTCAAGAATTCTGTCAGGGTCCAAGAGGCAATGGAGTCTGCTAGAACCAAACGATCATAGGCCACAGTCATCTTCTCAGTCGTCTGATCAAACTCCTCAATCACGCGCTCTTCTTGTCCGTAAAGTTGGATCATACTCGCTCCATGAAGCAGTTCATTAACCTGGGTATTGATCTCACTTCTGGAATCAAAGAAATCCTTCATGGGCTTGTCCGTCATGTGTTTATACAAGGCCTGAATCCCGTAAAAGATAGGGAAAATCAAGCATAAGAGGAGCCCCATCATGGGATTGATAGTGAAGAGAACACCCATGATAAAGAAGAAACGCATCAAATGAATGACCAAATACATACAGGAATTGTAAAATTGAGTCCGTAAGGTCTCTGTATCATTAACAATTCGTGTAGCAATTTTCCCTGCTGGCTTGTCATCAAAGTAGGAAATCGGTAGTTGTTGCATCACGAGGAAGGCTTGATCGCGTAGCTGTGCAGTTACCTTATTGCCTCCATGGATCAAAACCCGATTGCCTATATAACTGACAATCTGACCCACAGCCAAAACAATCAGATAGAGGACACCCATAGGATAGAGTGCTCCTAATTCCCCTCCCTGACTCAAGGCTGTCAAGGGGCCGTCAATCATTTTTTGCAGAATAAACGGCGATAAATCTGACAAAATCGTTGCCAGCAAAAGACAGATGAAACCAAGGCCAAAAATACCAGGAAAAAGGAATAGTTTTTGTAAGAGTCGTTTTAAAATACCCATCTTATTCTCCTTCCTGTCTTTGTTGCCGTTGGTATTGTTCGTAATACCAACCTTCTTGAGCTAGTAAATCACTAGCTGTTCCTTCTTCTACAATCCGTCCTTGATCTAACACAAGGATCCAATCTGCCTGATGGACAGCTGAAAGACGGTGAGAGACTATCAAGGTTGTCTTTCCTTGGCGCTCTCTTTGAATGGTCTCAATAATGGCCTGTTCCGTCTTGGCATCCACTGCGGATAAAGAATCATCCAATAGGAGCAACTGGGCATCACGTAAAAAGGCACGTGCCAGAGAAATCCGCTGCTTCTGCCCTCCCGATACGGATACTCCCTTTTCTCCGATCAAAGTATCCAGGCCATCTGACATCCGTTCCAAATCATCTGCAAAGGCTGCCTGAGCGATAGCATCCATGATTTCCTCTTGACTAGCACCCTTCTTGCCGAGGGAAATATTTTCTAAAATAGACTTCGAAAATAGGATGTGTTCCTGAGAGACGTAACCGATTTTTTCCTCAATAGAGCGTCTCACGTAACGAGCAACGGGCTCCCCATTAATGGTAAATGTCCCTTGCCCAAGTGGGTATTGTCGTAAGAATTGACGGACCAAGCTTGTCTTTCCTGCTCCTGTTCGACCCACAATCCCAATGGTTTGCCCTTTATTGAACTGCAAAGAAATCTGCGAAAGACTCTCCTTCTCCGCCATCGGATAGGTAAAAGAATAGTTTTCGAAAACTACCTCATTCAGTTCCTCTAGCCAATCGTCCCCATCTCTTTCCAAGTCATCATCCTCTTCGACCAATTCTGACAATTTTTTGTGGGATGTTTTGGCTGTTTGATAGACTAAGATGAAATCTGCTAGCATCCACATCGGCTCAATCAAGGCCACTAGATACAATTCTAGACCTAGCAGTTGACCCAAGCTAATCTGTCCAGTTTTCAAGAAATGGCCCCCACAGACCAAAAGAAGTACGGTTGAAACCCCGATAAAGAATAGGGCAAAAGGACCAAAGGCATTTTGAATAGAGGCGATCTTATCGCCCGTCTTGGCCAAACTTTCTGTCCGCTCTTGAAATTGTCTCACCTGACGCTCCTTACGGCTATAGGCACGCATGACCCGAATCCCTTCGATGGATTCTAGGACCTCATCATTCAAGTGAGCCACGGCATCACGGTTTTCATCCACATAGACCTCTTCCTTTTTCCCAAGGAGATAGGTTGATAAAACCAGAAAACTCATGGGAATAAAGGAAATCAAACTCAACTGCCAGGAAATCAAGAACATGGCTGGAATAATAAAGAGGAACAAACCTCCCCCATAAAGGACAATGAGCATTCCATAGCCGACCATCCCCATCATCCCGTCTACATCCGTGGTAAATCGAGTCAGGAGATCCCCTGAGCGAAACTTTTCATAAAATGGCCGTCTCATGGCTACGAGCTTACGAAAAGCTTGCCCCTGTAGCCTAGCCTTGTAATGGACCGAAGCTTGAAACAGCTTCAGATGCCAGTAGTAAGCGGAAATGTAATTTAGAAAAGTAGCTCCCAACAAGAGAGCAATATCTCTCGTAAAACTTGACTGAGTCAAGGTCTGCTTGCTCAGCTGGTCGACTAGTCGTTGAATGACCTGTGTCGGTATTAAAATTGTATAATCATAAATCACTAGGACCACAGCGATGCTGAGATACAGCCACTTATGCTCCCAGATGTACTTCCATAAAGCTCCTATCATCTTCTCCCCTTTCATTTTGGCACAGAAAAAACCCAAGCAAGGAGCTGAGTACGTACTCAGTCCACACTTGGGCCTTCTGATGCCTGTCACCAATTCAGTTAAGGCAGGCAAAAATGCATACAAAAAACCCAAGACAGACTCCTCCATCTTGGGTTTCATTCAATTTTTACATAGAACTCAACTGAGATTGGAGAAGTTGTGTATTCAATTGTGTCATCAAGAATGTTACTTTGTTCATGATGGTTTTCTCCTTTCTCTTTGTTGTTCTAACTTTACCACGGATTTCTGTGCTTGTCAACGTTTTTTTGAAAATTGTTGAAAAAAGATCAATAAATAGGCACTCAATTAGAAATTAAAGCACAAAAAAGAAGCCTAGATCCTCTCTAAGCTTCTCTCTTCTGCTATGCTAGTTGCCGGGATTGAACCGGCGACCTCATCCTTACCATGGATGCGCTCTACCGACTGAGCTAAACCAGCAGTACCTATCTACTATATCATGGAGATAGGTCTTTTGTCAATATCCTGACTCATTTTTCTGCCAAATATTCTTCCTTGGTGAGGACATAATGGACTCTCGTCACCATTCGCCCTTCTTCATGCAGGTCTAGCATCGCGTAGGGCTCCTCGTGAGAAAATTTCATCCCTGATTTGGCCATCACCCGGCCAGAAGCTGGGTTGTCCTTATCATGAACGGCAAGGAGCTTGTTCATCCCTAACTGTTCAAAAGCCAAGGCAATGATTGCCTTTGTAGCTTCTGTCGCAAGACCTTGGTTCCAATAGTCTTTATTCAGAACATAGCCGATACTCCCCTTCTTCAGAGAAAGATCCAAATCCAGTAAATCAATCGTCCCGATAAATTTTCCATTTTCTTTGAGCTCGATCCCCCATCTTCCAACTGGGCTCGCTAGGTAAAAGAGGGCAATATTATTACGCGTCTCTTCTAAACTATGATTAGTTGGAAAGGTATAGCGCGTAACTGTTTCATCAGAAGCATACTCAAACATAGCCGGTGCGTCTTCAAGAGTGACCGGACGCAAGTGCAAACGCTCTGTCTCCACTTCACGATAAGCCGCTAACTTCACATATAAATTTTCCATTTGACACTCCTTCTTTAGGGATTAGTTTAGCAAATAACCTAAAGGAAGGCAAGCTCAAATTTTTCTTGCTTTTTAACCCACTTTTCTATACAATAAAATCAATCAAAACAATCGGATAAGGAGTGAAAAGGTCATTGAGTCAAGAGAGCAATCTCACACCAATGGCCTTTTTACACCAAAATCTGAGCAAGGAGGCAAGAATGCTCATTGGAATTCCTAAAGAAATTAAAAACAACGAAAATCGGGTCGGTTTGACTCCTGCAGGCGTACAAAGCTTGGTGAAGAAAGGTCATCACGTTTTGGTAGAAACAAATGCAGGACTTGGTTCTGGCTTTGCGGATGAAGATTACGCCAAACAAGGAGCGACTATTGTAGCGACTGCTGCAGAAGCTTGGTCAGCTGAATTGGTGGTCAAGGTCAAAGAACCCCTCGCTGAAGAATACGACTTCCTTCGTGAGGACCTCTTGCTCTTCACCTACTTGCACATGGCTGCTGCACCAGAATTAGCGGACGCTATGGTCTCAGCTAAAACAACAGGGGTGGCCTACGAAACCGTTCGTGACTTAGATGGACAGTTGCCACTCTTGGTGCCAATGAGTGAGGTTGCTGGACGGATGGCCGTGCAAATCGGTGCTCACTTCCTGACCAAACAAGAAGGTGGATCTGGTGTCCTCCTAGGTGGTGTACCTGGTGTTCCTAAAGGGAAAGTCACCATCATCGGTGGTGGGGTCGTTGGAACCCATGCTGCTCGGATCGCTCTTGGACTCGGTGCCCAGGTTACCATCTTAGATATCAGTGCCAAACGTTTGTCTGTTCTAGAAGATGTCTTTGGTCACCAAATCCAAACCCTTATGTCCAATCCATTTAATATCGAAGCCAGTGTCCGTGATGCCGATGTTGTCATCGGGGCTGTCTTGATCCCTGGAGCTAAAGCTCCTAAATTAGTGACAGACGATATGGTCAAACAAATGCGTCCCGGTTCTGTCATCGTGGACGTAGCTGTGGACCAAGGTGGGGTTATTGAAACAGCAGACCGTGTGACAACGCATACGGAGCCAGTTTACGAAAAACATGGCGTGCTCCACTATGCCGTTGCCAATATCCCAGGGGCTGTCGCTCGCACTTCTACCATCGCCCTCACCAACGTGACCCTACCTTATGTAGAAGCTTTGGCTGACAAAGGGTTCCATAAGGCCATTGCCCTTGACGAAGGCTTGCGCCAAGGGGTCACTACTTACCAAGGCCATATCACAAGCCAACCCGTTGCAGAAGGTTTAGAACACGACTTCACACCAATTGATGAATTGGTTTAAACTATCATAAAAGAATTACCATCGAAAAAAATAAACAACTTATTTTTTTCATATGAACTAATTAAAAAATGTTTTGGAAAAAACAAGTTGTTTTGAGTTTTCAACTCATTTTCAAAGACTTTCCGCCGTGAGAAAAATGCTTGAAACAATTTAGTTTCAAGCACTCGGAATAATTGAGACCTCCGGCTCAATTATTAGTCATGGAACTTCTTGGATTGCTGAAATCATCCACTGGATAATTTCACCTAACCTCCGTTCTCACCTAAGGAAAGGCTAGGAGATGATTTTATCGTCAATTTAAGGCAAAGATCTGATGATCTTTGCCTTTTCTTTTATTCTTCTTCTTCCACATCCGGTTCTTCTTTGAGGACTGGATTCGGAATGGGCTCGTAGGCCCGGATAATTTCTGCTACTACTGGATGGCGAACGACATCCTTGGCAGAGAAATGCACAAAGTCGATTTGAGAAATGTTCTTCAATTTCTCCTGAGCATCAATCAAGCCGGATTTGACATTTCGCGGAAGGTCAATCTGGCTAGTATCTCCATTGACAATCATCTTAGAGTTAAAACCAAGACGGGTCAAAAACATCTTCATCTGCATGATAGTTGTATTTTGCGCTTCATCGAGAATGACGAAAGCATCGTCCAAGGTCCGCCCCCGCATATAAGCCAAGGGAGCAATCTCAATAATTTCTCGTTCCATCATCCGAGTAGTTTGGTCTTTCCCTAAAATCTGGTAAAGAGCATCATAGACCGGACGTAGATAAGGGTCTACTTTTTCTTTGAGATCCCCTGGTAGGAAACCAAGGCTCTCTCCTGCTTCTACAGCTGGACGGGTCAAAATGATCCGCTTGACCTGACCACGCTTGAGGGCGGTCACGGCCAAAGTCACAGCTAGGAAGGTTTTCCCTGTCCCGGCTGGTCCAATCCCGAAGGTCACATCATGGTGCTTGACACTATCGACATAAATCTTTTGCCCCAATGTTTTGACCCGAATGGGCTTGCCGTAGCTATCCTTGATGATTTCTTCTTCATACAAGGCGACGAACTTATCCAACTCATCATTGCGGACCATTTGAATGGCGGTCACAACATCCGGCGTCCCGATGGTCATACCACGATTCACCAAGATCAGCAAAGCCTCAATAACTTGTCTAGCTTTCTCGCAATCTTCTTCTTGACCAATGACCTGGACAATTTCTGTTCGAGCATGGATGATCACATCCAACTCTTGCTCCATCAAACGCAAATGACGCTCATTGGATCCAAACAGATGGAAGAGATCATCTGGATGACTTAATTGAATATCAATTGAATGTTCTTTCAAATAAAGAACCTCTCTATTTCTGTAAGTTTTCTCTATTATAACAAAGTGACCGAGAATTGACCATCCCCGGCTCACCACTATCTCCTGTTACTAATGACTGAGGTATTCTTCCCAGATTGCATCAAAATCTCCTAGATTAAAGGAGAAACTGGCATGCTCTTCCAGAAAGCGGCTGACCTCATCAAAATCATCTGTATGTTTTGGAAAGGCAGACTCATGAAAAGCTAGATCAGCTAGCAAGGCTTTCGGAGCATTGCTTTTGGGATTGCGCTCTGTCATCAGCCAAGTGTAAAATGATTTTCGCATAAGGCTCCTCTTAGATTAGTTCCGTTCCAAACTGGTCTTGCTTGATTTTTTTCGCTTTCATCAAGCCACCCAGAGCCTTTTTGAACTGCCCCTTGGAAATCCCAAAGGTAGCCTTAATCTCTTCTGGGGAGGACTTGTCATTTAAGGTCATAAAACCGCCATTCCCCTCTAAGTAGGCCAAAATCATCTGCGCATCGTTTTCAAGCATTTCAAAGGAGCGTGGTTTCAAGGACAAATTCAAGGTCCGATCCACCTCTCGGAAACCGATGACCCGAGCATCTAGGACTTGTCCCAAACGGGGTTCTGCATAGCGCTCACTTGGATGGATAAAGCCCAACATATTGTTCTCAGGCAGGTAAACAAAGGTCCCTGAGAGTTTTAAGCGATAGACGATAGCCGGCCAGTTCTGATTTTGCATATTGTTGTAGGCTGGACGAGCAATTCGTTGGAAGTCTTCTTGATAGGCCAAGACACCCCAGATCCGATCTTTTTTATCAACTTCTAGACGAATAAAGAGTTTATCGCCTTTTTTTGGCCACAGATCCTTGATTTCTGGCAAAATATCCAGAGAGACGACAATCTCCTTGTCTGGTAGGCCCGTATCGACAAACACACCCAGGTCCTTGCGAACTTCAGTCACTGTCCCCCAGCCAAATTGGTCCTGACGGGCTGTAACTTCTAGGGTGGTCAGGCGCAAACGTTGCTTCATATCCGTATAGGCAAAACCCTTGACGGATTCTCCAAGAGCATGCTCTCCTTCAGACTTGTCCAAGGCATAAGTCTGCCCATCCTTTTGGACGAAGTAATAACGATCATTTTCATCCGTTACAAGGCCCACGATATCATGTGCGAGGTTGGTATTCATTTTTTCCTTCTTTCTGGCTAATGCTCATCAATAGCCCCTTAATGGAAATAAAACTCAGCCAGCAGTGCCAACTGAGTTCATTTCCTCTGTAAACTGCTGGAAATGATTAGACTTCAAGCAATTCTTTTTCTTTGTGTGCTGTCATTTCATCAACATGTTTTACAGCATCATCGGTTACTTTTTGGATTTCTTTTTCAAGACCCTTCAATTCATCTTCAGTGATTTCTTTTGCTTTTTCTTGCTTTTTCGCTTCATCCATCGCATCACGGCGGATGTTACGGATCGCTACTTTAGCATTTTCACCAACTTTTTTCACTTCTTTAGCCAAGTCACGACGTGTTTCTTCTGTCAAAGCTGGGATCACCAAGCGGATAACAGAACCATCGTTGGCTGGAGTAATACCGAGGTCAGAAGCATTCAAAGCGTGCTCGATATCTTTCAATGAAGACTTGTCAAAAGGTGTGATCAACATCACACGAGCTTCTGGAATGGTGATTGATGCAATTTGATTCAATGGAGTATCAACTCCGTAATATTGAACATAGATACGGTCCAAGAGACTTGCGTTTGCACGACCTGCTCGGATACTTCCAAATTCACGTCCCAAACTTTGGTGAGACTGAGTCATTCTTTCTTTTGCTTTTTCTACGATTGGATTTGCCATTTTATTCCTCTAACTTCCTTATTTTTCTAGATTATTTGACACGGTGGTACCGATATTTTCACCAAAAACAACACGTTTAATATTGCCAGGTTCGTTCATATTGAAAACGACTAGGTCAATATCATTGTCCATCGAGATGGTTGATGCTGTCGAATCCATAATGCGAAGACCTTTATTGATGACATCGCGGTGAGTCAACTCTTCAAACTTCACAGCTGTCTTATCTTTCTTCGGATCGGCATTGTAAACACCGTCTACCCCATTCTTGGCCATCAAGATAGCTTCTGCTTCAATCTCAGCAGCACGAAGAGCTGCTGTTGTATCTGTTGAGAAGTATGGAGAACCAATACCTGCACCAAAGATAACAATACGCTCTTTTTCCAAGTGACGAAGGGCACGGCCACGAATATAAGGCTCAGCGACTTGTTGCATGGCAATCGCTGTTTGGACCCGAGTATCTACTCCAACCTGTTGAAGAGAATCTGCCATTACCAAGGCATTCATAACTGTTCCAAGCATTCCAGTATAATCCGCTTGCACACGATCCATTCCTGCCTCTGCAGCAGGTTCACCACGCCAAAGGTTGCCTCCACCAATTACGAGAGCGATCTCAACCCCAAGATCGTGAACTTCTTTGATTTCTAGTGCCATCTTTTGAACTGTCTTGATATCAATTCCGACACCACGCTCACCAGCTAACGCTTCACCTGATAACTTAATTAAGATTCGTTTATACTTAGGTTCTACCATTTTGTCACTCCTTCTTTAATCTGTATTATTTTACCACAAAAAGCGTTTTTTATATAGTGATATCTATCAAAAAAATTTTTATCTTATCCTCTTAAAAATGATCATTTTACCCCACACTTTTCAATGGACTATCTCCGAGTGGCTTGCTCGTATGGATAGACGATTCCTTCAAACATAGAACTTCCTTTTACCTCTCAAAATAATGAAGTTGGCTGACTTTCTTACCTATCAAAAAGAGCCTCTTGAGAGAAACAGGATGTATCTGTCAACCTGTTTAGGACTGGAGGCTCTTATTATAAAAATCTCATTGATGATAAGAATCGTAGTTGACTAGGTGAAAAAAGGGGATGCATCATCCCCTTTTTCTAGGTTTTAAAACCTATTCTAGTCTTCAAGTAGACCTTGCTGTTTGGAATAAAGAAAAATCAGTCATTCACCAAAGGAAGAGAAACTATTTTTCATCTTCTTTTTTTCGGCGACCAAATGCCACGATTCCTACAAGACCTGCAACTAGTCCAAGGACAGTAGAACCTGTAGATGAGTTTTCACCAGTATTTGGAAGCTGCTCTTTCGCTGAAGATGCCTTAGCTGGACGCTCTGAAACTGGTTTGTTTGGTGTAGGTTCTACCGGTTTACCAGGCGTTGGTTCTTCTGGTTTTTCTGGTGACTTCAAAAGTTTGTAGACGTAAGTAACGTTCTTATCACCTTCGATGACCTTACCGGTTGTAGGATCAGTAGACTTGAGGTGACCTTCATCATCTACTTCACCAACTTTGTAAGTACCTGCTGGAACCAATTCATAAGTCTTACCGTCTTTTTCGATTGTTTGTGGACGGTTGTCTATCACTGTGTTGTAGTCCTTATCAACTGGTTGATTTTCTTCATCCGTTACAGAAGGTTTCAGTTCATTTCCTTCTGTATCTTTATAGTGTACATAGACGTTACCCTTCACTTCTTTATAGACGTAAGTGATGGTTGATTTTGGTTTA